>NZ_QTQM01000082.1:0-9532 GCF_003854225.1 Burkholderia sp. Bp8986
TTCCTGCAAATCAAACAACACCGTTTCGGCTTCGCAGCCTTACTGCATACGCCTCGCACGATTGTTCAGGTCCGACTCAGTACGCGCCGTTTCATCAGAATCTCGTGAACGCCGGCGTGCGCGACTCGACCTACGTCCTCGACGGACTGCTGTATCACGAGTCGGATCTGCGCATCAAGGAACATTACACCGACACCAATGGGTTCACGGATCACGTTTTCGCCCAGATGCATTTGTTCGGCTTTCAGTTTGCGCCGCGCATTCGCGATCTTGACGACATGAAGCTCTACGTGCCCGGCAGCGCGAAGGACTATCCGGCGCTGGTGGCAATGATCGGTGACGCCTATGATGAGAAGCCCATCCGGCAGCACCGGGACCAAGTGTTGCGTGTGGCGACGTCGATCCAACAGGGCACCGTCACGGCCTCGCGGATGCTGCGCAAGCTCGGCAGTTATCCACGGCAGAACGGACTGGCCGTGGCGCTGCGCGAAATCGGCCGCATCGAGCGCACGTTGTTCATTCTCGACTGGCTGCAGGACCGTCGAGTTGCGCCGTCGCGTGCACGCCGGTCTGAACAAGGGCGAAGCCCGTAACGCGCTCGCCGTGTTTTTCCATCGCTTGGGTGAAATCCGCGATCGTAGCTTTCGAGGCGCAGCGATACATGGCGAGCGGCCTGAACCTGGTGACCGCAGCAATCGTGTTATGGAACACGGTCTATCTCGAGCGGGCGATCGAGGCTATGCACGCGCTGGGCGTGCCCGCTGACTCCACGTTGCTGCCGTATCTGTCTCCGCTGGGCTGGGAGCACATCAATTTGACGGGCGACTACGTGTGGCAGCGGGACCGGAAATTCGGGGCCGGCAAATTCAGGCCGCTGCGGCCAGTGCCTGGCTTATAGCGCCAAGTACGGCAACCACCACGACTTGCCGCAGGACCGATCTATTCTGACGCCATATCCGGCGCACTCGACACCTACACACGCCCGATGGCAGCGCCTTCCGCCCGATGACCGGAACCGGCTTCACGTGGAAGTCGCTGCGCGCGTCCGCTTTCCCGGCGGCACACCGTACAGCCTGCGATACATCGCGATAAACGCGCTGTCGCTCGCGTAACCGACCTGGTGCGCGACCGCCGTAACCGACGCTCCCTCCGCCAGGCGCGACTGCGCGACCAGAAGACGACACTGCGTCCGCCATTGCGCGAACGTCATCCCGGTTTCTCGCACGAACGCCCGGGCGAGGGTCCGCTCGCTCGCGCCGACCCGCTCGCCCCATTCGCGCAGCGGCCACGGCAACGTGGGATCGTCGAGCAGCGCTTGCGCGAGGGCCAGCAAGCGCTTTTCGCGCGGCATCGGCAGATGCGGCGGCGCGCGGTGCGCCGCTGCCAGTTCGTCGAGCAGCGTGGCGACGAGGCGCTGCTTCTCGGCCGTCAGCGCCTCGTCGGTCGCCCACTCCGTGATGCGAAGAATCAGCTCGCGCGCGAGCGCATTGATCTCGATGATCGTGGGCAGCACGGGCAAACCGGGATACGTGTCGACGTCGAAATAAAGGCTGCGATACGAGAATTTCCCGTGCATCGTCGTGCGATGCCGCAGCCCGGCGGGCAACCAGACGGCCTGCGACGGCGCCAGTTGCCCGACCCGGTCGGCCGTGTACAGGGTCACCGCGCCTTCGGCCTGATACAGCAACTGAGTGCGCCGATGGGTATGCCAGTCCGAGCGATGCCCGCGCGTTTCCACCGCGAGCCCGGCGATCGGGCAGGTCGCGATATCTGGATCGACGACGGCTTCGGGAAGATAACGCGGCATGACCGTTTTGCGATGTTTTTTGCCTGAGTTGCGTGATTCTAACTTTCGTCCGGTTGCTACGCTATCGACACGACATCACACGTAGGGAAAACATCATGCAATCCCACCTCGCCGGCAACGGCCGCGCGCTGCCGCCCAAGTGGCTGGTGATCGCGTGGCTGGCATTGCCGCAAATCGCGGAAACCATTCTCGCGCCCGCGCTGCCGAACCTAGCCCGCGCGTGGCGCCTGGACCCGGCCCACACGCAATGGGTCATGGGCGTATTCTTTCTCGGCTTTTCGGTCGGCGTGCTGCTGTGGGGCCACGTCTCGGATCACCACGGACGCCGCCCCGCGCTGCTGCTCGGCCTCGCGCTGTCGCTGATCGGCACGCTGGGCGCGCTCGCCGCCCCCGCCTACGCATGGCTGCTGGCCGGCCGCTTCGTGCAGGCAGCCGGCATGGCGACCTGTTCGATCACCACGCAGACAATCCTACGCGACCGCCTGAGCGGTCATACGCTGACGCAGTACTTCGTGACGCTCGGCATTGTGCTGTCATGGTCGCCAGCGGTCGGCCCGCTGGCCGGGCAGCTTCTGTCCGACTGGCAAGGTTACCCAAGCGTGCTGTGGGGCGTCGCGGCGCTGGTAGCGCTGCTGATGCTGGCCGGCACACGTTATCTGGACGAAACGCGGCCGAATTCGCTCGACCTGGCGCCGCTGCGGCGTCTTGCGCTTCGCATGGCGACGGATCGCGCGCTGTGGCGCGCCGCTGTGCTGGTCGCAGGCCTCAATACGCTCGTCTTCTCATTCTATTCGGCCGGCCCCTTCATGGTCGGCGATCTGCCCGGCCTCGGGTTCGGCTGGGTCGGGCTGGCGGTGGCGCTCGTCGGCAGTCTCGGCGCCGCGTGGAACCGCCGGCTGTCGGTCGAGATCCGACCGGATCGCCGGGTGCTGTTCGGGCTGATCTGCGTGCTGGCCGGCGTCGTCTGCCAACTGGTATATGTCCTCGCGTGGGGGCAGTCGGGCGCGCTGTGGGCCGTGACCGCGCTGCCGGTCTTCGCGGGCTTCGGTCTCGCACTCCCGAACATCCTGGCGCCAGCGCTGCGCAACTACGGCGCAAGCCTCGGACGCGCCGGCGCGCTGTTCGGCGTGACCTACTACCTGATGCTCGGCTTGGCGCTTGCCGCGACTGCCGTGCTGCCGTTCGATACACCGATCGCGTTGAGTGGATTCTGGACGTTCATCGCGGGCGCAATGGTCGGGCTACATGGCGCTCATGTCGCGGGCTTGCGACGAAGGATCGGCAGCCCTCGGCCGATCCTTCGTCCTCCTACGAACGAGTGAAATCGGACGAATTCCGGCATCTTGCGCACACGTCAGCCGGATCGTCTCAAGGCTGTGCCACACAAGTGAAACTCGACGAGCGATTGACTTCGCCCGAGCCGACTTGGCGCGGAAACGCCGGCCATTCACACAAGGGGCGCGTGCGCCCCGGCACGCCGGCCGTGTCCGCGACGATTTGCGGGGGCGGCGTCACACCGCTTTTAACCCAGTTTTCGAGCGTTGTCAGTAAATCCTATGCCGCATTAAACATCGAACTGACCGCATGCCCGTACGCGATCGGGCGAATCAACTTCCTTTTCGACAAATCCCAGAAGTCACACATGCGCGCGGATGCGCTGTAGGAACACTTCGGATTGCGCGCTCAGACCGGTTCGGCCCGCTCAGGAGCAATCCTCAACCTTTTGAATATCGGCCAGCCGGACCCTCGCGGGTCGCTTCCCGGTCAGCTCGCCCGAAATCCGCTCGCGTGACTCATCGAGATCGACAGCCTTACCGTTGGCGCACGCCGCAACCCACGAAATTTGCAGGAACAAGCCTTCCGCCAGAGCGTCATCCCATTTGTACCATACGCAGACTAGACCGGTTCGTTAACTCGTCCGCCCAGTAGCTCAGGCTAAACGTGCATTATTTTCCGTTTTCTGAAGCGTCCCCAAGCAGTTCGGCGAGCGCATCGCGCGACTCGCGGCGCACGCTCAACCCTGAAGGACGAACGCAGTTCGAGGGCTCGCCCCTGACTGACGGTTTTGTAAGACATCGGTAACGACGGATGCGTCCAGATATTTGCCTTTCGCATGCCCGATTGCTTCGCAGATTTTTCCCCGCTACGCTGCACAGTCCGTTTTTCGCGCGGGAGTGCGGGCGATGGACCACTGGCGACTGGCGTATCTCGGGATGCGGCATTTCTCGCATGAGCTGACCGAGTTCGAACTCAACACTTTCTTCACGTTCTCCACCCGCGAGCGCGCCCTGATCGACGGCCACCGTTCGCACCTCTACCGCCTGGCGGTCGCGCTCCACCTAGGCTTGCTGTACGTGGAATCGGGGCAGGGTCACTGGCAGCGGTGCCGCAAGGAGCGGCGCGATGAGCCGCCCAAGCGCAGTCGTTGCGCGGCAACGCGCCGATCGGCCTGCTCACCAGCGGGGCATCCGGCACGATCCGTCTGCAACTCAGCGGCCAATCGCATACGAAACCCTTTTAAACAGTGCCCCGATCATCAAAGCGAGACGCTTTTCAACAGCCTGCTAAAAGCCGCCGGAAAACTGCCCAAGGTCGCATTGGTAGCTTGCATGCGCAAGCTGCTGACCATGTTCAATGCCATCGTCGGAACCAACACGCCTTGGGACGAATCACTTCATCGCGCTTAACTTCGAAGACGGTTACTCAGTCGTTGCCCCAGCGCAATCGAGGCGCGACCGCCGTCCGGAGAGATTACGCGACACAGCCACTGAGTCGCTTTGATTACATTTTGAATTTGGCGATCATTCCAACGAAATCCCTGCAATTATTCTAAAAATCCATAACCACTTACCCACGAATCTCTAATGTGTTGCCTAAGAGCATCTGGGTAAAGTGTAGAGAAATCTGCACGCATCGGCACATCATTTTCAGACCAATCGTCACTCGGTAATCCATTGAGGACCGACTTAGTCGTAAACATCGCAAGCTTTTCATTCGCCTTCATGAAGGCATTTAGCGGGTTGGCGGACAAATGCGGAAAATTCAATTCCCCGTCGCCAGGGTGCACGCGTGTAGCAATAGCCCAAAGAACATCTCGAGCGTCGGTTGGATCAACATCATCGAGAACAATCAAAATTCGCGGAACGACGGTGCCCCCTCGCATCCCAAAGACAAATTCACCTAATGCACGGGCGAATTCATTTGCAGATTTATATGTAGATATTTCTCGCCAGTTCACCGGCACAGTAACAACAAGCAAATGACAAGCCGCCTCGAACGGAACAAAGCACGCAGTGACAGGCCAACCTGATCGCCGCAATTCAGCTAACACTGTTGCCGCAATACCAATGCCCCAGCAGGTGTGATTTTCCTCGGGTGGGTAGCCAGCTGCGACAATTGGCAAAATAGCATTATCACGCCATGTCATCGCCGTAACGTGATAGATCGGACGCATTTGCCTCGAATCCGGAATAAGATATCCCGGATATTCTGCCATTGGCCCCTCCTCGTCCACTTCATCCAATGACAAATGACCTTCAATCACAATCTCCGATGATGCAGGTACGTCGAGGTCCACGGTTTCACATCGCACAACATCAATAGCTTCACCAAGATAACCACCGATAACCGGCCCTTCCGACACTCCGTCACGTAACGGCATGCCAGAGAAAAATGGAATAACTGGATCATGACCGAGTGACAACGCGAATGGCATGGATTTCCCAGCCGCTCGCCACATTGCGTGAATTTTCCCCACGTGTTTCTGCGAGGAAACAATGCCGACGAGAGTGTTACGATTCCGAAGCATGATTCGAGCGATTGACCAGTTTGTCCATGCCCCGTCAGGCGTACGCGCGACAATGGTACCCCACGTATTAAGGTATCGCCCACCATCACCTCCGTGGATCAGCGGAGTGGGCAACGCCATTAAGTCAACATCATCTCCAATCCGAACGTTCTGCTTACAGGGCGCAATTTGCACTCTACGTGGAGGAATAGGGAGTTGATCTTCAGCGCGGGAGAGTGCTTCTACAATATCAAGTGCGCCCGCACTCGGCGGCAATCCCACCGAAATCGCGGCTCGTGCCATACGCTGCCCAACTCGGGCACTCACTCCGGCTGGGGCACCTAATACACGAAAACCTGGCAATCCTTTTACATGAGAAAACAAAGGTGCGGGAGCCCCCGTCTCGTAGCACCTTCGCGTAATTGCCCCGATCTCTAGATTCCAATCAACTTCGCAATCTATTTCTATGACTTCACCGATTTCTTTCAGAGCAGACAAATACTCTCGCAGACTCGAAAGATGAATAGGACGACGTGCCTCCATAGCATTTACCCCTTTTTCATTCGTGATTTTGGTTTATACATCATCAAAATTCACAACACTGCAAAGTGATAATAAATATCTGAAAACCAGCGCCGCATTTGGCTAGTAAGCGTAAACATCGTCGCCAAGTATATTCCGCCATCTCAGCGGCAAGGCTACCCGGGCTCCTCGGGTCGCACCTATATAACATAAATGACGTGGCTTTATCGATCTAATGGCAGACACCAAAATAGATATCAGCTTTGCTCGCGCAACCAGAAATCATGCATTTGACGCAAATTGCCGGATGGTGAACAGCGTTATCAAGAGCGAGAAAGGCGAATGTTCACCACCCTACTTGGTGCCGCTCCCAAAAAACGCACTGCAATGCTTACCCTGATTGGAAAAATCGCAACATTGCTAACGCCCCCTTGCCACACCTAATTCAGGCACACCCAGCATCCCTCATGCCTTGTAAATGTCAGCATGTCTTATGCTTGGAACTGCGGCGCACGGGATCGGCGGGGTTCAGCCCAGTTTTGGGTCAGCCCCAAACGGCCCGTACCGATGATGAGTCGACGGCGGCACGCGAGAAATCGATTGCGACGGGCCGCCCGCCGTTTGGCGAGCAGCAGTTCGTAAAGGCGTTCCCACACGTGAACCTCGCGCCAATTGCGAAGCCGGCGCCAACAGTTCTCCCCCGAACCGAAACCAAGTTGCGTCGTCAAATGATTCCATCGTATGCCGGTCTTGAACACGAACAAGACACCATTTAATGCCGCCCAATTCGGAATCGGGAATCGGTCCCAGGTTTCGCCGCGATTTCAGCGACGGCAAAAATGGTCCGTGAGCATCCACAATTCGTAATCAACGATCGGCGCTTGCAGTCCACATGATCCCGTTGCTCAGATGCTTGATTGAGATTAACGGGTCACCGGTTAATTCAACAGTCTTTCGAGGTTATTTTTGAACTACCCCTAAGAACAAAGCCTCATCTCGAGCATTCCATCAAATGCAATCTTGACCTTTACGACGCCCTTGCCGCCACAAACCTCCCAAACACCGACGCATCAAATAAAATGACGCAACACGAAAACCCTCAATCTGATTCTCCACGCAAATATAAGCACCCGTGAGAATGTCACACCACCCACACGACCCCGTCGCCATATTGGCAACAAATAGCTAGATTTCCAATACCTAAAATAACAACACAATTTTGCCAAAAATTCCGCCACACAGACGGGACGCTCTCACGAAACTGTCGTCACTCATATTCACGCGGATGGTTTCGCGGCATCAGGCTCGCTCGTGGCGCTCGCCTCGGCCTCGACCGACGACTTCTCATCGCTTCTTAGGTACTGCAGAAAATCCGAGCTGTCTTTTTGCTGCGATAGATGACCCGGCATTACGCTCGCACTGGCGACGCGCGCGACGAAGAACTCGTGATGCCCGTCCATGTAACGAGTCGCGTCCATTCCGAGCTTCGAACTCAACCCGCGCATTACACTATCGCCTGAGGGGTCCAGCTTGGATCCCAGTGCATGATGAAGTATCACCAGATCCCTATCGGCCTGAAACCTGGTTGCTACCGCCCACTCCACCTGAAGAGGATCGTCGATATCAATATCATCATCGACTACAATCACCTGCTTAATATCATAGTGACAACTCAAAGCGTGAGCGATAACGTTCTTAGCCTCTCCATATTGCTGCTTATGCATCTTGATGACGAGATGAAAACGCCCAACCCCGCCAGGCGTCAATCTCAAATCAATTACATTTGGAAATATTTCATTTATATGCAATAACATTGCAGCTTCGCGCGAAACCCCTCCAGTCACTATATTTTCAAATCCAGAAGGAAGAGTTGTCTCATAAATTGGATCACGCCTGTGAGTCACACATTTTACCTTGATAATTGGATGAAGTCCGGCCTCGCCATAATAGCGGGCGAACTCGCCGAAGGGGCCTTCAAGAGCGCGGAAATGCGGAAGAATTTCACCTTCGATGGAAAATTCCGCGTCGGCTGGAATAAAAATTTCATTCGTATAGGAACGAGTCACCCGCAACGGTTCACGCTTCAGTGCGCCGGCTATCTCTAGTTCACAAACATCACGCGGAGCCATCACCTGCGACGCCAACTTAATCACTGGATCATGACCGATTGTAATTGTAACCGGTAACGGTCGGTCCGTGCTTTCCGCAAATTTATAGTACGCGTGCAGGTCCCTTGGCAGCATGAGAATACTTAACGTATCACAAGCTTGGAGCTGCATCCGGTGGATAGAGAGATTCTGCTTTCCATTCTGCAGGTTTGCCGCGTTGACCAAACCACTCGTGATGTACGGCCCTCCATCGTATTCACTCGTGGTAACGACCGGTAGGATCGAACTCAAGTTAATATTATGCTCGTAGACAACCTCATGAACGGGGGCACGATCCTGTGGCACCACGCCCCAGCCCAAAGGGGAAGCAATTGACTGGCCAACGTGCGCAAGGAGGTTGCCGGTGGTCACACCCAACACCTCCTCCACCCACGCGCGATTGCCTAGCGTTCCACCGACAACCGGAACCTTGTGTCCAGATGGCTCAGGAAAAAAACACACCTTCCTTCCCTCCAAGCCGACCAGAAGCGCGGTGAGTTCGTGCTGTAGCGAAACGCCTCGCTGCATTACAGCCAATCGATCGGTATCATGCAAACGCTCCAGCCATTCACGCAAATCTCGCATCGATATGCCTCGTCAATTATGGTGACATCACGTCCGAGCCAATTCAGCGCGTCAGACAATCCGCAAAGTGTAAATCGCCCGGTCTAGAATTTTGCGCCAGATCACTTTCGCTCGCCCCATGAAAGCAGCGCTTATCGGCCGCGATAAACGGGATGCCACTTGGCGTATCAAACGAGATCATAAGCGAATCGCTGGACGAAACAGGGAAATTTATTTCCTTAAGACAGTCCAGCGGACTGATCTTGAAGCGATCACGGAATTCCGAATCCTCGAGTGAATTACGCAGCCCGACCAGTACTTGAAACATAGTATCCATCGCGACCCCATCCGTGTCGTTAGCACACTGTAATCGCGAGCACATGACTCGCGCGCCAATTCTCTCATAGAGTGGAATACTCCGATCCCATGGTCAAGGCGGCGAATCATTATTATTAAAATGATGCAGAAAAACAAAAAAGCGAAGCAGAGAGGTGGCCGCACAAATTCGGACAGACGGGTAAGTGGAATGCCCGGGGCCTGAGCCAGCGATAATGCCGGCAAAGGAACCGAGGACATGACGAAGAGAACCCGACGGACGCACTCAGCGGCGTTCAAAGCGGAAGTGGCACTGGCGGCGGTCAAGGGCGAGCGCACGCTGGCCGAACTGGCGCAGCAGTTCGATGTGCACCCGAACCAGATCACGGA
>NZ_QTQM01000083.1:0-9489 GCF_003854225.1 Burkholderia sp. Bp8986
GTCAGTCTTGTTCAGTTGCGTCGCGAGCGCTGCGTGCACGTGGCGGGCATGAATGCAATCAACAGGAACACCTCGATCTCGCAGTGCGTGATAGAACCAGACTGCGAGAGGGCCGGTTTCCATTCCGACGCGCCGGACCTCCGGGGCTTGCTGTCGGATGATGCTATCAACAGCCTGCGGATCCGATGCTACTGTTCCGCGCCAGACGGGATTACCGTCCCCATCGATTACGCAAACCGCCGTCGACTTCTGCGATACATCGAGACCCACATACGTTTCCATGGCAGCCTCCGTCGTTAGCCGGAGACGCAATTACAGCATGTGGTTGGCGAAGCAGCCATCCCGCTGCAACAGCACGTGAATCCGACGATAGCCGTATCGGCGCTTCTGCGCGGCAATGGCCATCATCCGGCCAGTCAGCGCTTCGTCGTCAATTCGACGGCGTGATTCGTAGTGGAACAGCGAGCGCGAAATCCCTACCAGCCCGCAGGCCCGGGTAACACCCATGGCACGTTCGGTCATCAATATCCGGACCGCTTCGCGCTTGGCCTGCGGGCTTGCTACTTTCGAGCCAGCAGGTCCTTCAACGCGGCATTGTCGAGCATCGATTCGGCCAACAGACGCTTGAGCTTGCTGTTCTCCTGCTCCAGTTCCTTCAGGCGCTGCGCTTCGGAGACCGTCATCCCGCCGAACTTCGCTTTCCAGTTGTAGTAGGTCGCTTCCGAGATGCCGTACTTGCGGCACAGCTCCGCCGGCTTCAGGCCAGCCTCGGCTTCCTTCAAGATGCCGATGATTTGTTCTTCGGTGAATCGCTTTTTCATTGCCGTTCCTCTCTGGAACGGACTCTACACCGTCACCGTACTAAACGCGGGGAGCAGGTCAGAAGGACACATTTCACAAAGTGGACTACTTGATCTGGCAGTGTCTGTGGAAGTGGGCAAAACGTAGGCACCCTAGGAAACGCCTCCCGTGGATCAAGAGCCGGTATTTCCATCGGATCGGATCGCGGGATTGGGTTTTCGCAGCAGAGGAGCGAGAACTCGAGTCGGACGACGTCAAACTGTTCAAGATCGTACATTTGAGCAGTATTTCCATCGTTCGACACGTCGCGGTTAAGGGCGAGGCGAATCCTTACGACCCACTGTGTGAGAGCTACTTCGAAGAACGTCTCAATCTTCGGATGGCTCGATCACTGGCGGGGCGGCGCGTGCTGCTATCACTTTGGATTTCTCAAGGTGGTAAATGTGCTCACTGCGGAGAGAAGATCACCAAGCAAAGCGGATGGCATGTTCATCACATCCGGTGGAGGTCGAGAGGCGGGAGCAGCAGTATCTCCAACCTCGCCTTTCTGCATCCAAACTGCCACAGGCAAGTTCACAGCCAAGATATCGTGGTTCGTAAGCCGGCCTCTTGATTGAGGTTTAGAAAGGCTTGAGCCGGATGAAGGGAAACTTTCAAGTCCGGTTCTTAGGGGAGGGATGGCCAGCAATGGCCTTCCCTTACCCGACTACGCGAAGGCCATGCTTCGATGACCACGTTACCGCGGAAGCGGTTTTGGCGGCGACTTCGCCACGCGAACAGAAGCGGCTCGGACGGTCGGTGCGCGGTTTCGACGAGCAACGTTGGCTCGAGGCGCGCGAAAAGATCATGTTCGTCGGCTGTCGAGAGAAGTTTCGACAGAACGAAGCCTTCGCTATCGCGCTGCGCGCGACAGGGACGTCGGTCCTGGTGGAGGCGAGCCCGTATGACCGCATCTGGGGAGTGGGACTGGGCGAGCACGACCCTCGTATCGCAGATCCGTCGGCTTGGTTGGGGCTGAACCTGCTCGGCAACGCGCTGATGCGCGTGCGAGACGTACTGTCTCGGTCGTAACTTCCCGTGTTGCGCCGCATTTCGGCGCGAACTATCTCTGGCTGCCCACGGGCGGCCATTTTTTGGGAGGCGTCGATGAAAATCGCGCATTTTTCTGACCTGCATTATTCGCCGGGAAACCTCGACGAGGCTGACCGGTGCTTCTCGCATGCAGTGGGTGACGCTATCGCGCGCGAAGCGGTTGCGGCGGTGATCAGTGGGGACTCGACAGACCATCGTCTCGACGCCCACGCGCCAGCGCTGAACGCGCTGGCGACACAGGTGCACCGTCTCGCGCAAGCGATGCCGGTGCTGATGCTGCAGGGCACGTTCTCGCATGAGCCGCCAGGCACGCTGGACAACTTCGCGCTGATGGGCGCGCAGTATCCGGTGGCCATTGCGGATCGCGTTTGTCAGGTGGCGCTCTACGACGGGCACTTCTGGTTCTCGCGTGGTCCGGTCTTCGATGAAGACGAGGTTCAGTATCACGTGGAATGCGAGCCCGAGGCGATCTTCACCTGCCTGCCGACGATGAATAAAGCGGATCTGGCGCTTCGCGTGGGTGCGCTGGTTGCGTCTACGGATCTCGCGGATACGCTCGCGGGGTTCTTGATTGCAGCCGGTCGGACTAATGCGAGATTCCGCGCGGCGGGCATCCCGACGATTGGTGTATCGCACGGGACGGTCAATGGATGTGAGACCGAGCACGGCGTCACGATGGCTGGGTTCGACCATGAATTCAGTCTCGGCGAGCTGTTTGCGGCGGAATGCTCGGCGTTCATGCTTGGCCATATCCACAAGTATCAGACGTGGGAGCGTGACGGACGGTTGGTGGGATATCCGGGGTCGATCGGGCGTTTCCACTACGGCGAGCTCGGCGACAAGGGCTATCTGTCGTGGGACGTTTCCGCTTCCGATGCACGGGCCGTCCTGGTCCCGTCACCGTCGCGGGAGATGGTTTCCGTTGCGTTTGACGGACCGCCTGACACGAACGAGTTGCGAGCCCTCGCAGCGGCGTCGGCCGGCAAGTTCGTGCGCATTCGCTGGCAAATCGACGAGGAGCATAAGCAGCTGGTCGACCGAAAGGCGATCGAAGCGATGTTCTCGTCGGCTGCGGGCGTGAAGCTTGAGCCGCGCGTACTTCCCGTGATGCGCAGCCGTGCAGAAGGGGTCAGCACTGCGCCGACGGTCGATGCGAAGCTGGCTCGCTGGTGTGAGCTGGCCGATGTCGACGCTCCCCCGTTGGTTGATCGGTTGCAGCTCCTCGAAATCGGGGATCCGGATGCGATCGCCGATTCGATTCTGGCGCGGTTAGCCGGCGGCAGCGCGCCCCCCGCCGATCAGCCGTGCACATCGAGCGCTATATCGGCTCTGTTGCCAGCGAACACTACCGCGACCGGCGGTTCCGATGTACCGGCACCCGCCGACGAGCCGTCGTGGCTCTCCGATGACCTGTTCGCGGCGTAGCGCCGCCCACCGACGGATTTCCGTCCCTTTCGAACACCAGCCGTGTTCCGATAGCCCGTGTGGCTATCGAAACTAGGTTCACCCCGCGCCCGTTGGCGCATCGACGGCAGCATCGCTGCATCCATCTTCTTTTCCACCCTGACGGGGCGTGTTCCCGTTAGGGGCGCACTCCGTCTCAAATCGGAGTGTGCTCATGTTTGGCCTCTATCCTGCTGGCGTCCGTTGGGCCCAGTCCTTTACCGCGACTACCGACGCCAAGTCGCTGCAGAAGCTTCTCGTCGATCACGGCGGGTGCACTGCAGTGCTCTTTCACCAACCGTTCGGCGCTCAACGAGGTGCGGTCATCGCACAGCGTGACGGCATGTTGGTGCTGACCCACATGGTCGATGCCGATGAGGCCGAGATCGTAATCACGCCGGGCGTTGAACTGCAGAACCTGCTGTGGTCATTCGATTCGGGATATTCGGGTCAGTGGTCCGGCCGCGAGCTGCAGATTCTCACCGGTTGTGCTGACTGGGACTCGATGTTCAAACAGACGTCGGACGCATTTCGACGCCTCTGTGGAACGGTGCAGGCCGCCGTTGACGGTACGTTGGGCAAGCCGGCATCCCGACCCGAACCGACGCTTCCCATCGATGACGACGATGTCCCATTCTTCCTGCCCGATGACTATCTGCAGCCCATCTCGCTCGCGGAGATCCAGTCATGCGACCTCTGAGACTGTTGCTTGAAGGGTTCACTGGCGTCCGGGACGGGATGAAACGCGACAGTGTGGAGTTCGATCTGGAGTCGTTGCCCGCCGGGTTGATCGCCTTGACCGGTCCGAATGGCGCCGGAAAGACGACGATCATGGACAACCTGCACCCGTACCGGATCATGGCGTCGCGCGCGTCGAAGCTCTCGGTCGATGCATTCTCGTACTGGGATCACATCTGCGGAGTGCAGGCGCGCAAGGAATTCGAGTGGGAGCACGACCGCTTACGCTATCGATCGACATTCGCATTCCGCAAGCCAGGTAAGACCGGTAAAGCGGACTATTTCCTGTTCTATCGCTCGACGGACGGCGAGTGGCGCCCGGTATCGCTACCGGACGGCACCGTGTCGGACGGCAAGGGCGAAACCTACGACCGATGCATTGAGGCGATATGCGGTTCGCTCGAATCGTTCTTCACGAGCGTGTTCTCTGCGCAAAACCGTCGACCACTCGCGTCTTACGGCGCGACTGAGATCAAGGGGCTCCTCGCGGAGCTACTGAAGATCGACCACCTCCGTGCGCTATCGACGAAGGCTGGCGACGTCGCGAAAGCGCTCACCCGGCAACTCGGTGTCGTGCAGCAGGAACTCGCCGCGTTCTCCGGAAAGCGCGAGCGTGTTGACGAGGAACGCAAGACCATCGCGAGCACCACGGCGGATATCGCGGCTGCGCGCGAGAAGCGTACTGTTGCGCAATCGGAGATCGCCACGCTCACGCAACAACACGCCGTGCTCGTTGCCAAGCGGGACGAGAACGCTGGCACGGCGGCGCGTTTGGGTGAACTCGGCGTGCGGCGTAGCGAGCTGCAGGCATCGCTCCAGACGTTGGAGCGTGACAAGCAGGCCGACGACAAGCGCTTCGCCCAACGTGCTTCGGCGCTACGGGAAACGATCGCTGGTCACGCAGCAGTTGTCCGGCAGGCAGAGCAGATCCGCGGCGCTGCGGCCGCTCGGGACGAAGCTCAGCTTCGAATCGGGAAGGACGAGGCACTGATCGAACCGTTGCAGCGGGCAATCGAAGCGCTTGATGCGAAGCGATTGCGAGCGGCCACAGTCGAGTCGACGCTCTCCGGGTTGCAATCTGAGGGCACGACGAAAGCCGACCTAATCCGGACCCTGACCGAGCAATCGTCGGTGATCGGATCGGTACCGTGTGCAGGGATGGATATCCACGCGTCGTGCCCATTGCTCGCGCAAGCGAGGAATGCAGCCCAACAAGTGAATGTCCACACCGTCTCGCTGAAAGACCTGCGGACGCGTTATCGACAACACCAGACGGAGCTGAAGGAACTTACGCATTCTGTCGACGCGTTGTTTGCGAAACGGACCGAGCTTCTGCAGGTGAACGCCGAGCTGAAGGACGCACGTCAGGCCCTTCAACGAGCCACTGATCTTGCTGCACGAAGGCCCTTGCTCGATGCGGCGGAGGTCGGACTGGCGAAGGCTCGTGAAGAACTCGCATCGCTCGATTCCGAGCGATGCGAGGCGTTGAAACGTCGGGAGTCGGAATCGACGCGGCTCACTGGGATGTTGCGTGAAGTCGAGGCGGAAGTGTCGCGCCTGACTGCTGTCGATGTGACGCAGGCGATTGCGGAGGTCGATCGACAGTTGATTGAGCGTCGTGACGTTTGTACCGCGATGGACGCTCGGATCGAAGCTTTGATCCGGAGTCAGGCTACGGGAGAAACGACGCTGGTGACGCTCGAGCGCGAGCTCGAGGGCTTTTCAGCGACGCAGGCACTCGCAGAGCGCATCTCGGACGAGATCGCGAAGTGGAAGCTGTTGGCGAAAGGGCTGGGCAATGACGGCGTGGTCGCGCTGACGATCGACGACGCTGGCCCGGCGCTCACGCAGATGGTGAACGACCTGCTGCTCGCGTGCTATGGCACGCGGTTCACGGTCGAGATCCAGACGCAGCGCACCTTGGCCAATGGCGAAACGCGCGAGGGATTCGAAATCCTCGTGTACGACGCCGAAAGCGACAGGAGCAAAGCGGTCGGCGTGATGTCCGGTGGTCAGAAAGTGTGGATCAACGAATGCCTGACACGCGGCGTCGCCCTGTATATCGCGGGTAACGCGGGTCAACCGTACGAGACGCTCTTTAGCGACGAGTCGGATGGTCCGCTAGATCCCGATCGCAAGGTGCAGTTTATGCGTATGAAGCGCGAGGTCCTGCGTCAGGGCGGGTATGCGCGAGAGTTTTTCATCTCGCAAACGCCCGAACTGATCGCAGAGGCCGATGCGGTCATTGACGTGGCCGCACTCGCGAGGTAGTGCAGCACACATTTTTAACCCTGTGGGGAACGTTCCCCACAGGGGCGTTCCTCGCCTATTTTTCGAGGAACGCAATGAAACTGAAGTCCACGGTTGCTGATCAGGTCCGAAGCCTTACGGTCTCGATCCGCCCGAAGCCCATTCGCATGGGTACGGAGCACGTCTACGAGCTGAACGGCTCGTGGCTGCGCGATGTGCTTGTGAATGGCCGCTGGGTGACGGTGGCGGCGACGGCTACGCTGTCATCGCATCTTGAATCGTCGACGGATGAATGTTCGATGCACGGATGACGAACCTGGTGATGCTGTTGATCGCAATGCACGGCGGTGCGCAGCCGTCGGCGCCGGTGTACCGCTACGCGGTGGCTACACAGGCCGCTGTAGGTAAGCGCCCGCCGGTGAGAACGGACGCGGTCATCTGCAAGGATGGCCAAGTCCACTGGCATGGGTGACGGCAAAGCATGGACTGCTGGCCCCGCCGGAAACGGCTTTTTCTTCAAACCGAAGGCGGTCAAGGCTGGCACGAACCTGATCCTGCTGACGAACAAGCGCCGTTACGTGCTGAAGCTGGTTTCAGTAGCGAAGCACGACGAGGCAGTTTGGTCGTTGACATTCAATTACCCGGACACGCGTGCGAAGGCCTCGGCGGCCGCTGCCGCGCGTTCGGTCGAAGCTCGCGCGCTGCTCGAGCAGACTGGCAACGCAGCGTCGACCAGCAATTCCGACTACGACATGCAGGGCGACACGGCGCTGGCCCCGACCGCTCTGTGGGATGACGGTCGATTCACGTATTTCGAATTCAAGACGAGCCGCGACCTGCCGAAGATCTACCGCGTGTATGACGACGGCTCGGAAGGTCTGGTCAATCCTGACGACGTCCGCGGACCTGTGCTCGTCGTACACGACACCGCTCGTCGATTCAACCTGCGCCTGAACGATGCCGTGCTGGGCATCCGTAACAACGCATATCGACCAGACGGCCAGCTGAATCCGTCGGGCACCTCGATTCCCGGCACGGCGCGGCTCGTGAAACACAAGGAGGCGAGCGGTGAATAACGACATCAACCAGAATTCCGTTCCGGCGCCCGTGGAGCCGATCGGCATCGGCGAACGTGGTGTCCCGGGCGTGGGGCGCACGAAGCGCTAGAGCCCGTTCCGACTCCTGCCGATTGTGATCGGACTCGTGCTGATCCTCATATTTGGCGCGGTGGCGGTCGGTGTGGCGATCAAGCGGTGGACGGCGCAGGACCATGCGGAGTCCGAGGCCGCGAAGGTCGAGGCGGCGAAGGATAAGCCGTCTGACGATCGCCATGATTTCGCGGGCGACCAGGCGCGGATCAGAAAGCAGCAGGCCGAGGAGGCTGCGGCGGCCGCCGCTGCGAGCGAAGCACTCGCGAAGCCCGCTCATGCCGATGCAACCAGCGCAGCATCGGTGCCTGCGGCTGCCGCTGCTGGCGGCACCGGCGCGGCGGTCGCGGCCAGTGCCGTCGAAACGCCGGCGATGCGCAAACTCGATGGCGACGTGTTGCTGAAGTTCGACGATCAGAAGGCGGCCGGCGGTACGAGTGCACTCGGCGCTGGCGGCCCGAAGGTCGAATATGCGAAGGATGGTCTGGACGCGAAGTTTCGGCCGTCGAAGCTCGACACGGTTAAGGCCGAGTTGATGCCGTCCCGAGACATGCTTCTGATCGCGGGGACCACGATCCCGTGTGTGCAGAACTCGAAGATCGTCACCGACTATCCAGGTATGACGACGTGTGCTGTGTCGAAGGACGTGTATTCGGCGAACGGCAAGGTGCTGCTGATCGAGCGCGGGTCGGAAGTGCTGGGCGAGCAGCGACAGGCGTTGATGCAAGGTCAGGCCCGGATCTTCGTGATCTGGACGCGCCTGACGACACCGGCAGGTGTGAAGGTCCAGCTCGATTCGCCGGCGGCGGATGCACTGGGCGGCAGCGGCCTGCCAGCCTACGTCGACACGCATTTCTGGACTCGCTTCGGTGGGGCGTTGATGGTCAGTCTGATCGGCGACGCCGGCCAGGCTCTGTCGAGTCTCGCGTCGAATTCTGGTAGCGGCGATAACCGGATCCAGTTCAACAACACGTCGAGCGCAGGCGAATCGGTGGCTGCCGAAACGCTGAAGAACACGATCAACGTGCCGCCGACCGCGTTCTCGAAGTACGGATCGGTGACGACGATTTTCGTTGCGCGCGACGTCGACTTCTCCGACGTGTACGAGCTGGCCACGCCCTGACTCGGACCGACATCCCCTCATCGGAGTGCTCATGAACATGCGATACGACGACAGCGTAACGGTACGCAGTCACCTCAAAACTCTCGGAATCGGCGAGTGGCTGAAGCGGCCTGGCGTAACCGAGGTCGCGATTAACCGGCCCTATGAGGGCTGGACGGAGACGCGCGATGGTTGGCAGCGGCATGAACTGCCGAATGCATCATTGGAGGCGTTACTCCAGTTTGCGCCGGCGCTGGCGATCTACAACAAGGCGAAGCCCGCGCTGTCTGCGGCAGAGCCGGAAAAGCCGGTGCGGCTGCCCGACGGCGAGCGCGGCCAGATCGTGATCCCGCCGGCGTGCGAACCGGGCACGGTGTCGCTGACGATGCGTGTTCCGAGCGCGACCCAGTTCGCAGTTTCGGAGCTGGTGGGGAACGGGTTTTCGTCGAAGTTTCGCGATGTTGTCGGGCATGCGGTCGATGGTGTGGCCGCCCGGTTGGACACGGGCGACGTCGACGTGAAGAGCGCGACGCCCGTGTTCAATCCGGCACAGGCGCTCGCGGCGCCGGCCGTCGTCACGCTGCAGCGCTTCGAGCTGGAAATGCTCGATGCGCTCGCGCAACGCGACGTCGAGCGCTTCCTGACGCTGGCGATCCTGAACCGGCTAAACATCGTGCTCGTCGGCGGCACGGGATCGGGCAAGACCACGGTCACGAAGGCGCTCGCTGACCTGGTGCCGTCGGAGACACGGGTTGCGACGATCGAGGACACGCACGAGCTGCCGCTGCCGTACCACCCGAATCACGTGCATCTGTTCTACAGCGAGTCGCTGCCGGCGCGTGGCGTTGGTGCACTCGATGAATGCGGACGCAACAGCCGTTTCCCAACGCCGTTATGCGGTGGCCCGCTCACGGC
>NZ_QTQM01000084.1:0-9141 GCF_003854225.1 Burkholderia sp. Bp8986
TAGATGTACTACGCTGTCTCGGGGTGGGTCAGATTTAGATGAAAACGGTGGGTCAAGATTCGGTGGAAATCAACAGTTCGGGCGGGAAAACGCAAATTTTGTTTTACGGGGGCGGAGCGGAAAGCCTTACGGGTATTGGCTCACAGCGCAGGCACGATTCAAAGTTAAATGAATTGTGATTTCCGGGTGATCCGGCCGGGGCCGCTCAAATCCGTCAGAGCCCCGTCTGAGAAGGGTTTTCCGGAAATGGATGATCCGACCACTGCCGCCGAAATCCTCTCCGAACCGCAACTTTTTCGTGTTTTTCAGGGTTCGTGGTGTGGGGGCGGCACTGCTCGGGAGGCGTGGGCCGATCGGGGCACGATATCGATGGAGGACGATCACGAGTCCGTTGACGGTCAGGCAAATCGAGGCTGCGAAGGCGACCGGAAAGCGGTCTTTCCTGTCGGACGGCGTGGACCGTCCCTGCGCGTGGGGCCGGCCGGCGGGAAAATCTGGTCTGTTCGTGTCAGTGTCAGTGGCAAGCAACGCGACAAGCCGTTCGGCAAGACGTGGGCGCGCTCGACGACCGACGCGCGGTCATCGCCAATAGCCGCGCGATGCCGTCGAGCGTGAAACCCAGTGCGCCGATGAGCACGAGTCGGCTGCGTCCCGCGCGAGCGTGTTCCGGCCGGTCACGGTCTACTGACAGGAAATGGCATGGGCTTCGGCGATACTGTGCGCTTTCGTATCCATCGATCTGTGGCGCACCGCGTCTCCCTTCCGTCATGACCACCACTCAAGTTCCCGTCCTGCTGAAAGACTCGCTGGGCGAGCAGCGATTCCGCACGCTGTCCGACGTGCTGCATGCGATCGAACCTGCGTTCGACCGGGAGGCATTTCTGGCGACGGCGCTTGACGGCCTTGGCGACCTGACGCTGATGGAGCGTGTGAGGCGCGCCAGCGTCGCGATCGACGCGGCGGCGCGTTCATTGCCCGGCGGATACGACGCCGTGCTGGCGCTGCTGCAGGAGGCGGCGCCACGATTGGGCCGCGGATTCGTGTCGCTCATTGCGCCCGACTATGTCGGGCAGTACGGTCGGCACGCGTTCGATCGTTCGATGGACGCGCTGAGATGCTTCACGCTGTTCGGCACGTCGGAATTCGGGGTGCGCGAATTCCTGCGCATCGATACGGCGCGCGCGCTCGCGACGATGGAGGCCTGGTCGCATGATGCGGACGATGCCGTGCGCCGGCTCGCCAGTGAGGGAAGCCGCCCGCGCCTGCCGTGGTCGTTCCGTCTGCGCGAGATCGAGGCCGACCCGGCGCTCGCGGCACGGATCCTCGACACGCTTCGCGCGGACCCGAGCGCATACGTGCGCCGCTCGGTCGCGAATCACCTGAACGATGTGGCGAAATCGCATCCGGCCTGGGTGCTCGATTGCGCCGAACGATGGGGCGACGATCATCCGCATACGCGCTGGATCGTCCGGCATGCGCTGCGCACGCTCGTGAAGCAGGGCGATGCGCGAGCGCTCGCGATACTCGGCGCCGAAAGCGCGCCGCGCATCGCCGTCGGCCCGTTCGGCGTGATGCCCGCGCAGGTGGCGCTCGGCGAGTCGATCACGCTCGACTGCGAGTTGCATTCCACGGTCGACGTCGCGCAGCGGCTCGTCGTCGATTACCGGATCGCGTACGTGAAGCAAAATGGCGAGGCCTCGCCGAAGGTGTTCAAGCTGAAGGGGCTGATTCTCGAACCCGGCGGGCGCGCCACGCTGAGGCACAACCGGGCGATCCGCGATTTCACTACGCGCCGGCACTATGCGGGCCGGCACGAGGTCGAACTGATCGTCAACGGCCAGGTCGTCGCGCAATCGTTCTTCGAGCTTGTCGTGTAAGTGGCCTTGCCCGGAGCGTATCGCGTCTGCTTTTTAGAGCCTATCGAGTGTTCGGGCGGGTGGCGCAAATTCCGGTTTGACGGGGCCGAATTGGAGAACCTTGCGGGTACTGGCTCACGGTGGAGGCACGATTCAAGGTCAAGTGCCTTACCGCGCAGGGTATCGGCGCGGCGCTCAGTCCGGCGCTGGGCGGCGTGCTCGCGCAGCACTTCGGTTGTTCGACCGCATTCGTCGTGCCGGACGCCGTGTCGACGGGCTCGCTCGTGCTCTGGCTCGGCCATGCGCGCTCGCTGAGCGGCGTGTGCGGCAAGCCGGGCGATCTGTCGGCCACGTCGTCGTGAACGTGCTTCCCCTCGTCATGCCATTCCCGGCCTGCCCGTGAATTCCGTTTCGCTTGCGTGGCTGATTGCCGCGTCGCCACGGCGGGTGTCGTCATGCGTCCGGGCGGCTGGCCCGGCGCGCATTCGGATCGATTCCAGGCCTGGCATTCTGTCGATGCGTGCGGTGCGATGGCCTGACGGCGCATCGCACCCGGACACGGGCTAGCAGCGGCATTGCATGGCGCTTCCAACCCGCGAGCGAGATCGAATCAGAACAAATGCTGGATGCCCGCATAGACACCCGTCTGGCTATGCCCGGGCGTCGGATTGTCGTTGTAGCCGCCGCCGGCGATCGGGCCGCCGGCACCCGCCGCGTTCGACTCCAGGCCGAAGTTCGCGTTCTTGCTGTTGCGAACGGTAGCAATCTGCATGTCGAAGAGCGTGCGCTTCGAGATGTTGTACGTGCCGCCAACCGTATAGATGTTGGCGTTGCCGCCGCCATGGTTTGCGTTGACGTGATAGACGGCACCGGTCAAGGCCGCAGCCGGCGTCGCCTGCCACGTGACGCCGCCCCAGACCTGCTGCGTCGACGTAATCCCGTTGTTGGCGGTCGGCGCGCCGTTCGCGTGCGAGGCCTGATAGGCCGCCTGCAGCTTGAACTGGCCGAGGAATACGTTCACGCCCGCGAAGTACTCTCGGGAATAGTTGAACACGTCCGAGAACTTGCCGTTGACGTCGCGCGCCTCGTCGTAGATGCCGCGCACCTGGAAGTACGGATTCGTGTAGGTCAGTTGCAGGCCGTCGGCACGACCTTGTGCGGTCGTGCCGTTACCATTCCAGCTGGTGGCGTTCGACAGCGAATACTGGCCGTACACGTCGAAACCGTAGAAGCTCGGCGACTGGTACGAAATGTTGTTGCTCGTCTTGTTCCAGTTGCGCCCGCGCACGAGCGAACCGGACGACCAGGACGTCTGGCCGAGCGGATCGAAGTCCCACAACCCGTTCGAAATCGAGAGCTCGCGGCCGAGCAGCAGCGTGCCGTAAGCGTCGTTGGAAAAACCGACCGTTGCCCAGCGATCCCAGATGGACCCGGTGCCGCCGAGGCTGCCGTTCATCGCATTGAACGAGCCTTCGAGGTGGAAGACCGCCTTGTTTCCACCGCCGAGATCCTCGGAGCCCTTCAAGCCCCACAGGCTGGTGCCCCAGTCGCCGCTTTCGGCACGCCAGCGGCTCGTCGTGCCGCCGTTGCCGTTGGCAATGCCGCTCAGGTACTCGATGCCGGCGTCGAGGCGGCCGTAGAGCGTGACACTGCTTTGTGCGTGGGCGACGATGCCTGCGGACATCAACGTGGCGGTGAGTATTGCTTTTTTCATAATTGGCTCCAAACCTGTCAGAAAGAAAACGTGTGACTGCGGCACAACAGACCCGGTCAGTTCTTTTATTGAATAAATTAAGGAAAACGAAATTATCTGTCGTGAAAAACGGATCGCGTATCAACAGGGAAAGTGAGATGTTCTTTGCTTGCGGCATGTCCAGCCGGGCAAACTGGACGAAAAGGTCTCCTTGGTCGGTATTGATGTGGGACGAAACTACGGGCGAGTCACGTAGTACAACTATTCATATATGAAATCCGTCTGACGCTCATGAAGCCGGGCTTGCCCGGGGTCCCTTGCCGACGATCTGCAGCGCGATCGGTCCGATCCACGATGCACGCCTAACGTGCGGCGAGCACCTCGAATCGGTAGGCGATTTCAGTTGGCGTGTCACGGTTCAATGCAAGTGCCGTCCGGACGCCGCGGGAATTGATCGGATTGGGCGCGAGCGATGCCGCACGGCCAAGCTCGAATGCGCTCGCGACCGGCTCGATGCCCACGCAGAGGTTGCGGCCGTTCCACGGCGCATACGCACGTCCGCGGTTGCTGATCCACAACAGCAGCGACGGCAGCGCATCTGCATCCCAGGTCAGGCGATAGCGTGCGCCGGCGACGGCGTCGGTCATCGTGACGGAACCGTCGATTCCGCAGAGCTGCAGGATTTCTTCCGTAGGCTGCGCGAGCGGTAGGTGGTCGAATGCACCGAAGCCGCCCTCGCCGAGCGGTACGCGCTCGAGTGATTCGAACGTCGCGCCGGCCAGCGCGCTCGATACGCGCGGTTCCGGACCTGCCGGGTGCACCATGCCGAAACGGTACGTGCCGGGCTCGATTCGAAACGCGCCGGTGAGCGTCGGCAGCGCGAGATTCGGGTGCAGACCGATGGGGCAGCGAGCCGACTTGCGCGCTTCGATACGGAGAACGATGTCGAAGGCAGCGCGAGCCGGGTCGGCGCGCACGATGCGAGTCAGTCGTGCGATCGACGAGGTCTCGGGGTATTCGATTTCAATTTCGATCTCGTGCGCGGTTTGCCTCACGAGTGACCACACGCCGGTACAGCCGTAGCCATGCTGAAGGTCGTCGCTGGTGTCGAGTGCGACGTCATCCGGGACGATCGGCGTTGCGGCGGCCTTCCGCCAGCCGGGGGGCAGTCGGTCGGGAGAGTAGGGAACACCGAATGGCACGCACGGGAATTCGCTTCGCATGACGCCCAGCAGCCCGGCGGGTTGCGGCTCGGCTTGGCCGAGCCACGGCGCTTCGTAAAACGGACGGATCGTGCGGCCGCCTTGCTGTAATGCAACGCCGCCGAGCATACCTCCTGCTGCATGGAGATCGAACGCGCCGTGCGCCCATTTGAGATGCCAGACTGTATCCATTGCTTCGTCAGGTGTAGTCGGAGAAAACGCTTCCACGATAGGAAGAGGTATGCCGGAGCGGATCAGTTCTCTTCCTCGCTCCAGCAGGTGCCGTATCTCGCCAGCAATGCGCTGGCCTGTGCAGGCCCCCAGTTTCCGGCCGAATAGGGTTTGGGCGCCGCTTTCAGGTCGAGAATCGGCGCGACCCAGCGCCATGCGGCTTCCTGCTCGTCGCGACGCACGAACAGCGCGAGCCGGCCGGCGATCACGTCGAGCAACAGGCGCTGATACGCCTCCATCCGGTCTTGCCGAAAGAAGCGGTCGAACGCGAGATCGAGGTAGACGCCTTGCAGGGTCATGCCGAGCCCCGGCCGCTTCGCGAGCGTGCTCAGGCGAATCGATTCGTCCGGTTGCAGCTGGATCGTCAACCGGTTCGAGCCTGCCAGCAGCGCCGTCGGACCGAGCGTCGAATGCGGCGGGCGCTTGAACGTGACGACGATTTCAGCCACGCGTCGCGCCAGCCGCTTGCCGGTGCGCAGAAAGAACGGCACGCCGGCCCAGCGCCAGTTCTCGACCTCGGCCTTGAGCGCGACGAACGTCTCGGTCGGACTGTCGGCCCGGATCCCGGATTCGTCGAGGTAACCCGGTACCGACTCTCCGCGGACCACCCCCGCGCGATACTGTCCGCGCACGACGCTCTGATGCAAGGCTTCCTCGGTGAGCGGCTTGAGCGCGCGCAGCACGCGCAGCTTCTCGTCGCGCACGGCGTCGGCTTCCATCGACTGAGGCGGTTCCATGGCGACGATCGCAAGCAACTGCAGCAGATGGTTCTGCACCATGTCGCGCAGCGCGCCGGTCTGGTCGTAAAATCCGCCGCGCCCGCCGACGCCGAGTTCCTCGGCAACCGTGATCTGAATGTTGTCGATCCATTCGCGGCGCCACAGAGGCTCGAACATCACGTTGGCGAATCGCAGCGCGAACAGGTTCTGCACGGCTTCCTTGCCGAGGTAATGATCGATCCGGTAGATCTGCTCTTCGGAAAAAATCTGGCCGACCGCATCGTTGATCGCCGTCGACGACGCGAGATCGTAGCCCAACGGTTTTTCGAGCACGATTCGCGAGGTCGGCGGAGCGAGCCCAGCCTGCGCGAGCGCGCGGCAAATCGGCACGAACAGCGATGGCCCGGTCGCCAGATAGAAGATCTGGCGCGACGACGCCGGCGAGAGCGCGTCGGCCAGACGCGAGAACGTGCCGGCCTGGCTTGCGTCGAGCGCCACGTACGAGAGCCGCTCGCGAAAGCCGCGCCATGCGCTTTCATCGAACCGGGCCTGCGTCAGATGCGGTCGCACCGACACGTCGACCCAGTCGAGGTAGCCGGCGGTATCGAGTTCGTTCTGCGCAACCGCGATGATGCGTCCCGCGGGGGCGAGCAGGCCATCGCGGTGAGCGGAGTAGAGCGCCGGCAGGATCTTGCGCATTGCGAGATCGCCGGTGCCGCCGAACAGCACGAATTCGAACGGAGCCTGGGTATCGGAGAACGGGAGGTGCGCATTCATGGAGTTTCGCTCGTGGCTGCGTTGGCCGATTCGATCAGCGCATGTACTTCGGCCGCCGTCGGCGCATAGGCGCCGGCGTGCGACGCGACGAGCGCCGCACAGGCGGCGGCGAACCGAAGATGTTCCGTCGCGGGGGCGTCCGGGCGCGTCAGCAGGCTCGCCATCCAGCTGCCGACGCACGCGTCGCCGCACCCGACCGTGTCGGCGACCGTGACCTTGAAGCCCGGCTGAACCAGCGTTTCATGACCGGCGAAGAGTTCCATGCCGGCCGCGCCGCGCGTGACGAGCACCGCTGCCTGCGGCGCCCACGCACGGATTTGCGCGAGTGCGGCTGCCTCGTCGAATTCCGGGAACAGACCGGCGAGATCCTCGTCGGACACCTTGATGTAGTCCGAGAGACCGATCATCGTGCGCAAGGTGTCGCGGTACGACGGGTCGGCCATCGGCGCGCGAAAGTTGGGATCGAACGAAATCCGCTTGCCGGCGGCGCGCGCCGCGAGCGCAATGTCGATCAGACGCGAGGCGAGGGGCTCGCGCACCAGGCCGAGACAGCCGAAATGAATGATTTCGGCGGCGTCGAGCCAGTCCGAAGGCAACGCGGCGGGATCGAACGCGAGGTCGGCGCTATTCTCGCCGATGAAGAAATATTTCGGCGGCCGCGTTTCGACCACCATCGCAAGCAGCGGCGGGCGGTCGACCTGCTGCGTGAAGCGCATGTCGAGGCCGGCTTCGGCGCTCTTTCGCATGAGCTCGTCGCCGAATATGTCGGCGCTCACGGCACCGGCAAAGCCGGTCGGCGTGCCGAGGCGCGCGCCGACGCGTGCGACGTTCCAGCATGCGCCGCCGGCAACGCTGTGCCAGCGGTTCGTGTCGTCTCGAATGAAATCGGTCAGGGCTTCGCCGAAGATGACCAGTCGCGGTAGCTTCATGATGGGATTCGGGAGATCAGGCCGCAGCGTGGCGCCGCGTCTTGAAGCGGTTGATCAGTTGGTTGGTCGAGCCGTCGTGCGAGTCAATCTGCGCGGGGGTGAGCAATTCGTCCTCGATCGCAACCGCGAGCTTTTTGCCGAGTTCGACGCCCCATTGATCGAACGAATTGATTCGCCATACCACGCCTTGCACGAATACCTTGTGTTCGTACAACGCGATCAGCGCGCCGAGGGATGCCGGATCGAGCGTGTCCAGGCAGATCGTGTTCGTGGGCCGGTCGCCTTCGAAATTGCGATGTGGTTCGGTCGTCGAGCGCGATCCGTTCATCAATGCCTCCGACTGCGCGAAACAGTTTGCGACGAGGACGGCATGGTGATGATCGAACGCGTGATGCGGCCGCATGCACACGATGAAGTCGGTCGGGATGATCGCGGTGCCCTGGTGCAGGAGCTGGAAGAACGCGTGTTGCCCGTTCGTGCCCGGTTCGCCCCAGATGACCGGGCCGGTCGCGTAATCGACGCGCTCGCCGCCGAGCGTCACCGATTTGCCGTTGCTTTCCATGTCGAGCTGCTGCAGGTATGCGGGCAACCGGTGCAGATAGTTGTCGTATGGCGCGATCAGCTGGCTCGTCGTACCGAGGAAGTTCTGATGCCAGATGCCGATCAGGGCGAGCAGGACGGGCAGGTTGTGGGCCAGCGGCGCTTGCGCGAAGTGACGGTCCATCGCGTGCGCGCCGTCGAGCAGTTGCTCGAACGCGTCCATGCCTGCCATGATCGCGATCGGCAACCCGATGGCGGACCACAACGAGTAGCGTCCGCCCACCCAGTCCCAGAACGCGAACATGTTGCCGGTATCGATGCCGAATGCCGCAACGGCCGTGGCATTCGTGGAAACGGCGACGAAGTGGCGGGCGATCGCCGCGTCCGGCGCGCCGCTGTCGAGCAGCCAGGCGCGGGCGGTATGGGCGTTCAGGAGCGTCTCGCGGGTCGTGAACGTTTTCGACGACACGATGAACAGCGTCGTCTCCGGGTTCACGCGCTTGAGCACTTCGGCGATGTCGGCTGCATCCACGTTCGAGACGAAATGCATCGTCAACCGTTCGTGCGCGTAAGGCTTGAGCGCCTCGCACACCATCTTCGGCCCCAGGTCCGAGCCGCCGATGCCGATGTTGACGACGTCGGTGATCTCGCGGCCCGTGTGGCCGCGCCATTCACCCGAGCGAACCGCGTGGGAGAAACGCCGCATCCGGGCCAGCACGTCGCTGACCTGCCGCGACACGTCGACGTCGTCGACGATACGCGGCGTACCCGAACGGTCGCGCAGCGCGACGTGCAGCACCGCGCGGTTCTCCGTGCGGTTGATGCGCTCGCCGGCGAACATCGCGTTGCGATACGCATCGACGCCCGCCTCCTGGGCGAGGGCGACCAGCAGGGCGATGGTTTCGTCGTCGACGGGGTTCTTCGAGTAATCGACGAAAAGCCTGGCCGCCTCGAGGCTGAAGCGCGATGCGCGTGCCGGGTCGCGGTCGAATCGTGCGCGAATCGAGACGCCGGACAACGCGTCCCGATGGCTGGCGAGCGCGCGCCACGCGCGCGTTTGGGTCAGTGAGGTCATGGTCGTGTCAGGCCTGGGATGCGTTGGGACGGGTCAGTGCGAGCTCCAGCCTTTGTAAGCCTTCACGTTGTCGCGCGTGACGAGCGTCGGCTCGATCAGGATCATCGGGTTGGCCGGCT
>NZ_QTQM01000085.1:0-8815 GCF_003854225.1 Burkholderia sp. Bp8986
CTTATGACTGAGCTCGCCCGCCCGCTGTCCGTCCGCATTGCCTGACATCACGAACAATGGCTTCACTTCGTCCTCACACCTGATTTATGCAACAACGCCTGTAGGCGTGCGCCAGAATTTAGAGGCGGTTTCACAAAGGCCAATCGGGACAATGGAGGGGTATTCCATCAGATCAGGCAACAACCGAGTTTGAGGACTGCCCCGTGAAAGTCAGCACGGTGTTCGAAGCGAATACGGAGACGACGGAAGTGATGCAGCCAGACATACATGCGTTCAATGACCGAGCAACACTTACCAAGGCCGCTGCCGTGTTCGGTACGGTGCCTAGTGATCACCGGCTCGGTACCACGATCGCGCAACGCTCGTCGATGCTGATCGGAGCCGTACCACCATCCGTTAGAGACGGTTTCATAAAGGCGCTGCTGAGCCCGCTGCAAAGTGTTCCGGCAGATCATGGAGCAACCGAGTTTGAGGAACGCTTCATGAATGTCGGCACGCCGTTCGAATCGGAGACGGAGACGCCGAAAGTGGTGCATCCAGGCATGCGTGCGCTCAACGACCCATCGAATCTTCCCAAGCCCGCTGCCGTGTGGTTGTCCGCGTCGGGCTATGCTGGTGGGAATGCTGCGCTCGCGCAGGATGCGCGGGTACTTGTCGTGATCGTAGCCTCGATCCGCATAGACGCGTTTGGACCGGCTCAGTAGCCGACCGCGAACACCTTTGATCGGCGCGATTACCTCGATCAGGGGGATCAGTTGCGTGACGTCATTGCGGTTGGCACCGGTCAAGATTGCCCCGATCGGTGTGCCGTTGGCGTCGGTGGCGAGGTGGTGTTTGGAACCGGGGCGCGCTCGATCAGTGGGGTTCGGGCCAGCTTTTTTTCGCCCGCCCCAACCGCACGAATCGACGAGGAGTCTGCGGCCACACGTGCGAAGTCGATCTGGTTTACCGCGCGTAGTTTGGTCAGCAGCAACGCGTGCAATGCGTCCCACACGCCAGCCTCTTGCCAGCCCCGCAGCAGCCGCCAGCAACTCACGCCCGAGCTACATCCCATTCCCGCAGGAAGGTCGCGCCAGCGAATGCCGGTCTTCAGCACGAACAGAATGCCCGTCAGCACTGCGCGATGCGGCACGGGTTTGCGACCCGGGTACTTGAACCGACGGGGCTTGGCAGGTGGCAGAAGTGAATCGATTAGGTTCCACAACTCGCCGTCAATGATCGGCTTACCCATCGCCCTGATCCGGTTGTCACGACGGCTCAGGTTAACAGGTCGAGAGAAAAGTTTACAGTAGATACGCGTCTTTTTGAAACCGTTTCTTAACGACTACCCACCGGTATCAACAGATATATGAATAAAATCTCCATTGTATTCAACATCAACTCCATCCGAATGCACCGACTCAATCCTAAATCCACTTGGCAAGGCATCACCAACAGAATATCGCTGACCATTTGAGAGAACGGCAAAAGCGCGACGTGAATCCCCCCCAATACTCGCCAATGGAGATGGAAATATTTTATCGGATGGGATGTTTGGCGGAATTGCTTGATATACTACCCGCGGACCGCCTGGATGTGCATCAGAAAAGATCGAGATGATCGATCGAACAGTATCCTCTTGCTTTGAATCCAATACACCATTGACAAATACAATCTCTCCGGATCGGAACACGCTCAACTTATCCAATACTCCCGCGGTACGCAATCGAGCCGTAAGCTCCTGCACCAAACCTGTACCTGCATCTTCAATCCGCCAACCCGCGAGTCCCGGAAGGGTCCCAAGCGTCGCCGCAGTCTGACTCCAATTTGGATCATCTCCGACCCGCCCGATAATCTTCACGTAACCAGGATTTATATCTGGAAGCACCCTAACATCAGTAAAACCATACAATTGCAGTACAGATTTCACAGATCTCACCAAGTCGTCTTCACATACAACGTTATCAGTTACGGCAATACCCTTCGCGAGTAAACGATCAATTCCCTTGGAAAGCGCCCTACGATCTGCGCACGCCCCTGAAAGCACAATACCGCCTTGCTGATATCCGATATTCACACCTTTTTGCCCCAACTCTTTTGACGCGATTGCTGAGAGAGCTTTCGGTCCAACAGGTGCATAACGAAAATTCGGAGGGGTAATTGTTATCGCAGCAACAGTTATCCCGACGGTAATGAAAGTGGTTACAGCAAGGCACAGCAATAAAATTATCAGACGTTGCGGCGAAGTACGGCCGGGCACCTTGACCTCAGGTAGCAAGTCAAAAGCGTGACCGATCATGACGACCAAACCATCTATATCGATCGGCACTCTAAGGGGCAGTGGCCCTGATGGATACGACCTTGATTTTCCACTGATCCAATACGGCACGGCCCCCAGCAATTCAATGTCTGTGTCCGTGATTTTCAATATGGCCTCCCCTCCTCCGTCAAGCTCGACGGCAAAATCTGATTGCGGGCCACCAATTCTCCATTCACCTACTGGTAGGCGCAACTCCCGCCTTGCCAATGGGCCGTTGAGAAGCTTTAGCTTGAAACGGGAACTCATCGTCCAGCCTTGGTACGATCTGAAGGGGGGAGCGGCGGATAGAGCGCAACCTCACCGGAATATGCTGCTTCTTCTGAAGAAAGAGGTTGATCAATGGAGACTGGAACATCATTCATCGAATCCCCGGGGATTAACAGAGGTCTCGCTGTAATGAGAAAAAGTCGCACAACACTTTGCCCACCGGTGGAACGACTTACAAACAGCTGTCCCAATATGGGAATGTCAGACAACAACGGGATTCTACGCTCTCCAGATACATCCTCTTTTTGTACAAATCCGCCAATTAACAGACTCTGACCTGGTTTCAGGATCGCCTGAGTAGCGATGGAAGAGTTCTGCACTTGGGGCAACGAATCAACGTTTTGACTCTGTGTTTGCTGCTGACCGTCCTGAATATCCAGCGTCAGAACAATTTCATTGACGCCATTATTTGTTACCAAGCGCGGTGTTACACGAAGCAGTGAGCCAGCAGCAACTGATTGAAGTTTGGCTACGTTTTTACCCTGAAGTTTTGTGTAAAACGTCACATTCCTATCAAGAACAGCCTGCACGTTGTCAAGCGTTACAACTGATGGGCGAGATAGAATTTTTGCCTTGGCAGACTGCACCAAGGCATTAATTCTTACAAGAAAACCAACCGAATTATCGAGCAAAGTCGAAAAACTAGACGGATCAAAATTTGAACCATTCAAAGATATTCCATTTCCATATATCTTTGCCGCACCACTTATATCAACACCAAGGCTGCTCAAGTTTCCCGCATCAACATCAATGATATCTACCGATATTTCTATTTGAACCGGCTTTTTATCGAGCTGCGGGATCAATCGTCGATAGAGGATCATATTGGCTTTACGATCACGAACGATCACCGCATTTCGGCGCACATCTGCCGAAAAAAGTGGTAACTGCCCCCCTCCGAATTCCATGTCCGTTGAAACCGGAAGGGGAGGCAATTGCGCTCCCGAATTTGCCGGGTTCGCGATCGGTAACGTTCGACTCTTGCTCATTTCCCTGAGCTCAGTAACCACACCAGGGACTGATACTTGTTGATCCCGGTACGTATACGTGCCATCAATTGCGGACGCATAGCGCAAAGGAAAAACCTCCACCGCCTCTTCGTCCTGCGCACTTTTGCGTGCATCAACATCCAGTGAGCGAACCAACTCATTCACCCTGTCTATACACTGAGGCACGCCGGTTACGTCGATTGAGTTGAGATTCCCAAGGACGCTTGCTCGACAATACGGCGAACTGAAGACGGAGGCCGAGCGAAGATCGTTCAACAAGCTCCGCGCACTCAACCACGTTGGAGTCACTATGACCTCTTTTATTTCGCGCGTCTTGTAGACGTAAACAACGCCACCGGAAAGGTACCACGCAAGCCCATAATCTCTAGCCAGATCCTCAAGAGCCTTCAATCCGGAGGCCTCATGAATCTGACCGGAAAAGACACCTGTTACAGCAGCACTAACAGTAACAGGAACCCCATAACTTTCCGACAACTCATGAAGAACTTGCGCAAGAGGCATCCCTCGACTGACTACAAAGAACCCGTGACTGGATAACCGTTGCGCATCGAACTCAGCCGCAGCATTGTTTGCAAAAAGCGAGCACAGAATCGCTACCAACCCACCTAACGCACCTATGCACCTTCTCATGCAAGTCGAGCGCCAAACAACGGCTTGCGAGAAGATGAACGCACGACCGACGCGCGGCGCACAAAGTATGCGGCGAGCGCTAGCTGCCCCTCCAACTTCGCCTCACATTCTTCTATAAATTTCTCACTGACCCATTGCGGCACAATACCGTACCAACGCCACAACACCCACGAATCCCCATGACCCGAAATGCAAAAATCCCGCGTCGCCTCGCTTGCCGAGAGCAGAAGAGCAGTACCCTCGATCCAAGCTTCCGTCGGCCGCCCCACTTTCAGCGCGCAGCCGATACACAACCCCAACTCCCCCAATTGCGCCAAACCACGAAAGCCGCGCACCTCAAGCTCCGCAGCATTTTCTGTGCACCGAAATACAACTACTGACGGTATCGCAGTCAACAACTTACCCAACACAATTAGCCCCCAAGAACGCAACGTCAGCTCATCCCGATGGTCGTCATCTTATCGCTGCAACCCGATTCAGACATCAGGTTATTACCTGAACTTTACGCATCACATCGACGCATTTGTGCGATTGGCCAGCAGTTGAATTTTATAGCCGGTCAGGCAGTGAGTCTCGCGTCGATATTCTTGAAATCCAGCCAGGCTCGACGGACCGCGGCGGGAGCTTGTAACCTTACGCGCCGAGTACACCATCCGGACGTTAGAGCGGCTAACACAACCTGGACATGATGCTGCGGGCGTCGTATCGTCTACGGCATGGCAAGACGCACAATCAGTAACGAATTATGGGTGGCGCTGGAGCCGCTGATTCCGGAGTTCACGCCATCGCCCAGGGGTAGTCGGCGGCGCACAGTCGATGATCGAGCAGCGCTGAACGGAATCTTGTATGTATTGCAGACGGGCATTCCGTGGGAAGACCTTCCGCAGGAGTTGGGCTTCGGCAGTGGCATGACATGCTGGCGACGTCTGCGAGACTGGCAGGCGGCCAGCGTATGGCATCGACTGCATTTGGCGATGTTGCGTCGACTGCCAGAGCGCGACCAGATCGATTGGGAGCGTGCGAGCCTAGATTGAGCCAGCGTCTCCAGCCCCCGGGTGGGGGCCAAGAAACCGGCTCCCACCCGACGGACCGAGGCAAGCTCGGATCGAAGCGACACATCGTCGTAGATGCACGCGGCAGCGGCATCCCGCTGGCTGTCCCGATCACGGGAGCCAATCGGCACGAGTCGATGGCATTCGAACCCACGCTTGATTCCATTCCTGCGGTATCGGGCCTGAACGGGCAGCCGCACAAGCGGCCGAGCAAACTGCACGCCGACAAAGGGTATGACTTTGCTCGTTGCCGGCGCTAGGCCCGCAGTTTCTCCTCGGCCAGATCGCGCCGTCACGAGTCGAAGCTCACCGCGCAGCGCATCGCGTTCGGCGAGCAGTGCCTGGTATTCCTCAACACTCGGCATGACGGGGCTGATCGGCATAGCCGGTTAGACCATGTCGCCCGCGTGGTGTTCAGCTCATCCGCGCGTAATATCGCTGGGGATGCTTCTGGATCACGGCCAGGTCGATGCCGTCGAGCAGCCAGTGCAACTGCTCGGCGCTGAGCGTGATCGTGTCGCCTCCGTTCGGCCAGACGAAGCGGTCGGCTTCGAGTCGCTTGAGCAGCAACCAGAAGCCGTTGCCACCCCAGCCGAGTATCTTGATACGATCGCGACGGCGGTTGCCGAAGACGAACAGTGCCGAGGTCATAGGGTTCAGGCGCATCGCCTGTTCGGCCAGGATCGACAGCCCGTTGAAGCCCATGCGGAAGTCGACGGGATCGCGATGCAGATAGACCTTCAGTCCTTCGTCGAACCGGAACACGGCAGCCTCCCGAGCATCTGGACGAGCATCGTCAGTTCATCGAAGTTCGCCCGGCTCAACTCCAAGGAAACGCCGTTTGGTAAGTGCACATTCAGCGAGAATACCGCAGCCGATTTAGCCGGAGTGGGGGCAGCTGCAGAGGTGGCGACCTGCATAAAGGCGGATTCCTCAGGCACGCAAGCCATCGACAACTCGACGCGAGCCTCTCGTGACGACTCCGTCGCGGAGCTGACTATCTCGCCCGCGGCTTGTTCGCGCTGATACTTGGAAATCCACGTCCGAACGAGGTTCGGATTGATGTCGTGTTCCATGGCCGTCCGCGCGATAGACACCCCTGGCTTCAGACACGCCTGTATCAACTCGCGCTTCGCATCCTCGTCGTACTTGCGCCGTGCGTCTCGCTTGAGATCGACCACCAACCGGCTCTGTAAACCTCCATCTTGCTCGTTCATGCACACCTGTCCACGCTCATTGAACATGGACACGTAGCCTCGGGGAATCAGCCTCGCCGTGCAATGGCGTCCTTCAAAGACCGCTTACCTACCATTGGCGATCCTCGACAGTCCAAGAACGGTCGCCAGTTTGCCGCATGGCTCGGGCTTGTTCCCAAACAGGCAAGCAGCGGAGGGAAGACGCGGCTCGGCCGCATCACGCGGCAGGGTAATGACTATTTGCGAACCCTGCTGGTTCAGGGCGCTCGTTCCGCCGTCGTCACCGCGGCGCGACGACACGACCGGCTCTCCCGCTGGATCGGGCAGCTCCAACAGCGGGTTGGCTACTACAAGGCGCTGGTCGCCGTGGCCAACAAACACGCGCGCATCCTGTGGGCGATTCTGGCCAGAGGGGATCAGTTCGATCCATCGCGCTTGCCGGCACGTCATGAGCAGCCAGATCCTTGCACGATACCAGCATGACGCAAGTACCCACGTAAGCTATGACTTCGTAACACCAAGAGGCAGCAACAGGATAGCGACCGGTCAGACCGGCGGTAGACGAACTCGGTAATCGTTACGGCGTGTGAGACTTGATCGCCGCGAAAAGAATGGAGTTCTACCGCGCGGTTATTATCCGGGCCCGGACGCGCAAAGCGCTTCCAACGAGGCCGTTTGTAGGCATCGCAGTCTGTCCCGCCGCTTATGCTCGTTGGGCCTCGCCTTGGATGGAAACCACCTTGCTTTCAAGGAGAAGTCCTTGTAGGCGTTTCAGGGGGCTGCTCCAGCGGGATCCCGCTTTGACCCTATTCGAATCTTACAACCGCCTCCCTATCTGAAAGACTATGGTGCCCCCCCCGGTAGACTGTGCCATCTTCTTTTTGTTTGAATGGCCATCATGCCTCGTATTTCCCACTTACCCACCGCGGGAGTTTCGACTCATCAATCCACTCCCATCGGCAACAACCCAACATTGAACAGTTTTACGGTCCAGAGCGATTCCGGCCAGGGGTTCCTGGCATCTTTTCGGGCTGCCATCCGAAACATCTTTAAATTTCTCGATTCCTGCTCGAGTTGCTCGTTTGCGCCGGACGAAGTGCTGTCCGCCGATCGTACAACATCTGCGAGGCCGCAGACCGGTCCCGTTCCGGCTAATCAGGTGCCGCCAGGCCAGACGACTCTGACTAGTCCGCTTCTGGAAGCCCGGCGCAAGGCGGCCTTCACGGCTGAGTTGGCCACGATCAAGGCGCTACCGGAAGAACAACGGGGCGAGCCGCTGGCCAAACTCGCCAGCGTGCTCTACAACCTTTCGCAGGCCCAGTGCGACGCGGCCTTCACGGTTCTGTTGAGCGCGATCACGGCGATACCGGAAGAACAACGGGGCGAGCCGCTGGCCATACTCGCCAGCGTGCTCTACAACCTTCCGGAGGCCCGGCGCGAGGCGGCCTTCACGGTTCTATTGGCCGCGATCAAAACGCTACCGAAAGCGCAACAGGGCGTTTCGCTGGCCAGACTCTCCGTCCAGCTTGGGTGGCTTCCGGAAGCCCAGCGCTACGCGGCCTTCACGGTTTTGTTGACCGCGATCACGGCGATACCGGAAGAACAACAGGGCGTTCCGCTGGCCAGACTCGCCAACGGGGTCCTGTACTTGTCAAAAGCCCTGCACAAGGCGGCCATCACGGATCTGTTCGCCGCGACCAAGGCGCTACCAAAAGCGCAACAGGGCGTTCCGCTGGGCAGCCTCGCTGAACAGCTCCATCTCGTTCCGTCGACCCTGAGCGCAGTCGACTTCCCGGATCTGTTGGCCGCGATCACGGCGCTACCGGAAGCGCAACAGCGCGTTCCGCTGACCCACCTCGCCCGCGTGCTCAGGTACCTCCCGGAAGCCCAGCGCGAAGCGGCCTTCACGGCTCTGTTGGCCGCGATCACGGCGCTACCGGAAGCACAACAGGGCGTTCCGCTGACCGAACTCGCCGACGAGCTCGACCACCTTCCGGAGGCCCGGCGCGAGGCGGCCTTCACGGCTCTGTTGGCCGCGATCACGGCGCTATCGGAAAGGGAACAGTACAATCCGCTGGAAAGGCTCTGTGGCGTGCTCGGGAGCCTTCCGGAGGCCCGACGTGAGGCGACCTTCACGGCTCTGTGGGCCGCAACCAGGGCGCTACCGAAATGGACACAGCGCGATCTGCTGAAAAGCCTTGACCAGCTCTCCGCGTTTAGTATGGTGACGGTGTAGAGTCCGTTCCAGAGAGGAACGGCAATGAAAAAGCGATTCACCGAAGAGCAAATCATCGGCATCTTGAAGGAAGCCGAGGCTGGCCTGAAGCCGGCGGAGCTGTGCCGCAAGTACGGCATCTCGGA
>NZ_QTQM01000086.1:0-7930 GCF_003854225.1 Burkholderia sp. Bp8986
GTGGAAGGTGCGTACGACGAGCGGAAAGAGCGAATTCGGCACCGCGAATGGCGGGTCGACAAAATCCTCGGCGAACATCATCGGCGCGCGTCGAAACCCGCGTTCCCTACGGGTGCCACGGGTTCCGACGCGCCAAAGAAACGGCCTTCAAAAAAGTGAAACGATGTCTGCGAATCGCACAGTTGAGGCCGCAATACACGGTCTGTCGAATCCGGCCGACGGTCTTGCCCCAGCCGAAGTGCTCCTCGATGCGTTTGCGAATCACTTGGCTAATGCCGTAGCCGACGTGCCGAGAGGTGCGCCCGTCGATCGCGCTGCCACCTTGATGCGCGTCGTTGCACGCGACATGCAGTGTCACCTTGCGCGCACGACAATCCCGCACAAAGTCGCGCATGTCATAGCCCTTGTCGGCGCCGAGCGTCTTGGCATGAAGGCCCGGCACGCAATCGAGCAGGCGCAATGCGCTCGCGCGTTCGCCAAAGCCATCGGCATGACTCACCACAGCACCCACGACCAAGCCCGATCGGTTCTCCATCAGAATGTGCCCCTGGTAACACAGGATGGACGGCGAGCCTTTGCTCTTCCTAAACAGCCGCGCGTCCGAATCGGTGCTCGACTCGTGAGTCTCGTTGCTGCGCCGCTTGCCCTTCCAGTCGGTGTCGACATTGCTGCCGCCGCCAGCCGGCGGATCGTCCGAGCCGTCCTTCGGCCGGAAGCTCTTGTGGCTGGCCCACGCCTGGATCAGCGTGCCATCGACCGAGAAGTGTTCTCTGGACAGCAGCCCTTGCTTGTCGGCCAAGCTCATGACTTCGGTAAAGAACGCTTCGACCACTCGTGCTCGAGCAGACGATCGCGGTTCTTCGAGAACACCGAGTGATCCCAGACGGCGTCTTCGATGGCGAGCCCGACGAACCAGCGGAACAGCAGGTTGTATCGCATCTGCTCCATGAGCATGCGCTCGCTGCGCACCGAATAAAACACTTGCAGCAGCAACGCACGCAGCAGCTTCTCAGGCGCAATCGAGGCCCGGCCGCTGTCTGCATAGATCGTGCTGAACAGCCCGTTGAGCCGCTTCAGCGCCTGATTGACCAGCAGCCGAAGCGGCCGCAGCGGGTGATCGGCCGGCACAAAATCTTCCAGCTTTACCGTCGTGAACAGCGGTTCTTGCATCTCGTCCATTCCACGCATCGCTCTCGTCTGCCCAAGATCATGAATACGATATCTCTAACGCACCGCTCGCAGCGCCCGTTTACATCGTTCCGAATTTCAACAGCCTGTTAGATCCTGCCATGTCCAATGTGGCCCCATCGCACCAGGTTTCATGAAACCCAGTTCCAGTTCCTCGGCGTCTTTTCCCTCGATGCATCAGGCAGAAGCAACCCGTGGTACGGATTCACTGCAGGGCGGCGGCCAGTACACACTGCGGCCAGACCCGCACAGTGCTCCATCCGCGTCATTTCGTGATGCCATATCCCGCCTGTTCAACAGCTTGAGCTGCCGGGCGTCGGCAAACGAAATACCGGCGCAGAGACGCCCTGTTGTGACGCCGTCTGGCCCGCGGCCTGAGCGATCGGAAGACACACAGTTGGTGTCCCCCTTGGGCCAGCCGGGCGCGCTTCCCTCCAATCCGCGAGGCCCGGACTTTAAAAATACCCTCAACAAGATCCGCTTGTTGCCCAGGGATTTTAACCTCGGACTCTAACTGCAATTCGGACTAAAACCGGGGGCAGGTCAGGATCAACAAGGCGGTCCTCTGGAAACCCTCGCCGGACAAATCCCATTGCTTCCTGTCGATGCGCAGGCTCTCGCTTTTGCGCGGGTCGCGGACGCGATCGCCACGTTAGCGGAAGAGCAACAAGGCGCGCCGCTGGGCGCGCTTACCCGTCAGATCCCGGCGCTTCCGATCCTGGCAAGGTTCGCTGCCTTCATGCGTGTGGGCGCAGCATCCCGTTTGCTGCCCAAAGAACAGATCGGCGCACAGACAGCAATTCTCGTTAGCCAGATCGGTTCGCTCCCGGACAAATTCCGAGGGCCGCGTTTCATGGGATTCATAGCGTCTATTCCCGCGTTGCCTCCCGGGCAGCAGGGCGCGCCGATGCAGGCCCTTACTCGCCAGATCTTGTGTCTTCCGGAAGACGTGCGAGCCTCGGCCCGCGCACATGCCGAAGCTGCAATCGCCTTTTTACTCAAGGGGGAACAGGCCCCGGCGCTGACAGCGCTTGAAGGGGCTTTGTCCGGATGGGGGCGTGTTCCAGTGCTATAGCGCGACTATGGGCGTGGCTCACAGACTGATTCCTCGGCCCTCAAAAAAACCGCGACCAGTTGCTTGCTAGACATCGGCGTGTTCCGGCAGCGGCGACAGCGCGTCGCTCGCCAGGAAGGCGTGAATCTGTGCCCATGCGTCTGTATACCGGAACGCTGGCAACGAACCGAGCTGCCCGTCGCGCAGCACGAGGACCTGCGCCAGCGCCGCGTGATCGGCTGCCGGGAGCGTCCAGCAGCCTTCGTGGTCGCCGCGCAGTCCACAGCACCGAAGCGCGGCATCCGCCATGAAGTGCACCTGATAGACAACCTTGAGCAGCACGCTCATCTGCTCGACGCTGCCGTGGCCGCAGCGCAGCGCCGCAAGCGCGAGATGATGTTCGAGCGAGATCGCCCTGACCTTCGCGACGGGCAACGGCAGCAACTGTTCGCGCGTGAGAGGTTTTCTGCGAGGCCTGCGTGAAGCGGCACGGGAAGATGAACGGGCCATTGGAACTGGAACGATTGAGGAACGCGGGCGTTAAGTTGCTGACGCATGCATCAACATGTTGTAATGTTTCGGAGGTCGTGATTGCCACCACGCATCCGGACTTCAGTGCTCGTCGCGAGTATTCAAAAACCGAACGCTCCCTCAGTCGGCAACGATGGCGATGACGCCAAGCGCGACAAACAGTATGCCTGCCAGCCACTGGCCGGTCCTCAACGCCTGTCCGCTGGTCGCGCGCCTTGCGCGCAAGGGATGAGCAAGCAGGATACAGACTACGTCTGAGAGCGAGAAGAGCAGGTTTGCGCATGCTCCGAGCAGGAAAAGCTGCCAGCCCAGCCCGAGCGCGGCTTTCGGGCTGGTGAACTGCAGGAGGAACGAAAAGTAGAACAGAGCTGATTTCGGATTTGATGCTTCAATGAACGCGCTCGACAATACGACGTTTCGTGGCAACGCGTTTGGGGCAGTGCAATCCGCGGATGCGCGAATGCGCTGGATACCTAGCCAGACCAGGTATCCGCCGCCTGCCGTCCTGAGCGCGTGATACACCAATGGCGACGCTTTCAGGACCGCCACCGCACCGAGGGCGACCACACCAATCTGAAACAGCGCGCCCAGATGAATGCCAAGCGCCGACAGCAAACCGGCTCGCCGGCCGTGCTGCAGCGTCAGGGACACGGTCTGCAGCAATGCCGGTCCCGGAATGAAACCGAAACCGATGCAAGCTGTCGTAAATATCAGGGCCGGCTCCAATTTCATCAAAGGTCATCCCCCACGACGATGCCCAGCCGTCCGCATTCACGCCGCACCCGGTCACGGGCAGCAGCCAGCCGCTCCTTGGACAGCTCGGGCATGAACGCACTCACATAGTCTTCGATTGCGTTTTCGCGATCGAAGATATCGACGTGCTGGTAACGCCCGGCGATATGTTGCCGCAACGAGGGGCTGCCAATGTCAAGTCCGAGGCGTTTGGCCATCGCATTGGCCTCCTCCGGACAGGTCAAATAGAGAAAGTCCTTTGAACCGGGTTCCGGCGACAACAATTCGATGTCGGCACTGACGATCACGTCACGCCCGGTCTGCAAAAATTCGAAATAGGTCGCGATATTCTGTTCCAGTAGCGTCTCGTTCATGCCGAGATGCCCCAGTACGAATCCCGCCTTGATCGCCATGCCGTGTTTGCGTGCATTGCTTAACGCGCGCAGGTTGGCATCGTGCATGCGCTGCGCGGCAGCAGAAGGATCGCTGTTGCGAAGCGGTTTGTTGAGCGCCTGCAGCGAAGGAGCGGCTCCCGCATCAACCCCGACGAACAGGATTCGAAAGCCGATGTTGTGCATCGCTTTCAGGACCTTTTCCTTTTCCATGCCGTCCGCCCGTGCGTAACCGACAAGAACCGGACGTTCGTCTGGCGGCAATGCTTGCCACCAGGCCGGCGGTGCCTCCGCCATATCAAGCATCAGGCGGGCGAACGTCAGCGGCAACTCGTCCGCGGTTATATACAGGTAGTCGTAGCCGGCCTCCCACGCCCGGTGAATGGCTGACCATGCGTGTTCCGCAGGCAACTCGTTTTTCCACATACCACCATACTGGATTGAGCAGAACGAACAGGCATCGTCGCCACCAAACTTGATACAGCCGCGTCCGATCTCGACAGGAACCCCCTTCTTCACACGGTGGCCGGTCAATTCAAAAATTCGACCACCCAGGCGACGGGTGAAGTTCTTCGTGTAAACGGCGCTATGCGGTAACGTCCGGTCGATCAGGCCGTACTCAATAATCTGATTGATTTTCTCGCGGATGGCGGGATCAGACACGATACGCCCGGCTTCCCATCGGACTGATCCGGGATAGATGCCGGTCGTCCGGGACTGCTGCAGATCCAGCAGGTAGTCGCCAAGGCCCGAATACACTTCATTTCCGACGAATCCGCAATCGATGACGGTGCTGTGACGGCTCAGGACTTCGTGGCTCAACGCGGTGAAGTGGTCGTTGCCGATGACGACCGCAATACGCGAATCGATCGCCTTGACTGCGCGGGCGATATGGATCGCGGACTCATAGTTGGCGGTGATGGCACCGAGACATACGGCCAAGGTTTTGGGAGCTCGTTCGCGGATGGTGTCAATGATGCGGTCAGGCGGGTGAATCACGCCATCGACATAGTGGCCTTCAAGGTTCGATAGGGAATTAACGTAGGACGCGAGTGAGAGGATGCCAAGGTGCGGGAAATTGGCCCAGTCGGTATGTTGAACACCTTTGGAAACGACGATTTCATCCGCGTCGTGGGTATTTAGGTCGTTGCTGTTGGGTGGGTTGACGAAGAATACGACCGTCCTCGGTTCGCTCAAGAAGGGGCTCCGCTTACACCAGTACAGTAAAGCGGATCATTGTGCTGCGCGCCACCGTTTTCGACTTTCAACAACAGTTCAATATTTTCGGAAATCCGTTAGAGGCCAGTTCAAAAAGAGCCCGGAAGGGCTGTTTACTTTCCGACGAAACGGTTAACCTTGGATGCCTGAACAACGGATCAAGGAATGCCGGCACCTATCATCGATGACGAGCTGTGGACACTGATCGAACCACTACTTCCACCGCCCAAACCGCGACGCAAGCGATACCCTGGGCGTGATGATCGCCGTCGCACCCGACTGCTCAAGCAGGCGCGTCTCAAGTATCCGCAGGCTGCCATCGAGGACCTCGACACCCGTTCCGGTCGCGGCGTCGACCCGCGCTCGCTCACGAGCCTGGCACTCGGTGACTGGGTCGAAGCCGGCTACAGCCTGCTCATCAGCGACCCAACCGGCGCGGGGAAGTCATGGCTCGCGTGCGCCCTTGCGCAGTACGCCTGCCGGCGCGGGCACTCCGCGTTGTACTTGCGTGTGCCCCGACTCGGTGAGGAACTGCGCGTGCTGCACGGCAACGGCGGCTTCACCAAATGGCTGCTGCAGGTCGCCCGCGTTGATGTTCTCCTGCTGGACGATTGGGGAATGGCTCCGCTCGACGCGGTGGTTCGAAACGATCTGCTCGAGATGATCGACGACCGCGCGGCGGGCAAGGCCACCATCGTGACCAGTCAGTTGCCGATCGAGCACTGGCATGGCTGGATCGGCGACGAGACCATCGCCGATGCGATGCTCGACCGTCTCATGCAGCGCCATCACCGGATCACGCTCACCGGCGAATCGCTCAGAAAAACATCCCCGAAACCCAACGTCCTGGAGACCGAACTCGACCAGAACTGACAACAAAATCTACAATCGACACCGCGCAACGCTGAACCCCGCCGAATCGGTCACGTTCCCGAAATCGGCGGTCACGTTCGCCGAAATACGCACAGTGGAAGGCTGAACGCGCGGCCGAACGTCCAAAGCCCTCGAAGCTGGCAGGGAACGACCGGCTGAAGACGTACGTGCAGGAACGCCTGGCTGGAAAGGTCACCGACTTCCGAGGCAAGCCGATTCCCGGGCCTAACGTTCCGTGGAAGGGGCGAAGACAAGGACGCCGCACGGACCGTCGCTGGGGCACCTGCTGGAGTCCGGAACAAATCAGTCGGCGACTTCAGATGGACTACCCCGACGATCAATCTATGCGGATCTCTCACGAAGCCATCTATCAGGCGCTCTACATTCAAGGCCGGGGTGCGTTACGGCGCGAACTTACTGCTTGTCTTCGTTCGGGCCGAGCGCTACGCGTACCGCGGGCCAGGACGCAACAGCGTGGGAAGCACTTCGTCACTGCGGAGGTTATGATCAGTGAACGCCCGGCCGAAATCACTGACCGCGCCGTTTCTGGACATTGGGAAGGCGACCTGATCATTGGCCTCAACCGATCGGCGATTGGCACTCTGGTTGAACGCACTACCCGGTTCACGATGTTGCTGCATCTTCCTCCAATGGAGGGGCATGGAGTCGGGGCACGCCTCAAGAACGGGCCAGCGCTGGCAGGTCACGGGGCAGAGGCTGTTCGCAATGCAATCGCGACAAAGATCGCGCTACTACCCGAGCATTTGCGGCGATCACTGACATGGGATCAAGGCGCAGAGATGGCCCAGCATGTACAGCTACGAATCGACACGGCTCTGGAAATCTACTTCTGTGATCCCCAGAGTCCATGGCAACGCGGGACGAATGAAAACACGAATGGCCTACTGCGACAGTACTTTCCGAAAGGTACAGATATGAGTCGATATACCGAGCGTGAACTCGACGCGGTCGCGAACACACTGAACTGTCGACCACGTAAAACGCTTGGATGGAAGACGCCATCGGAAGCATTCCACGAACTGTTATCCGCAACATAACGATGGGTGTTGCGACGACTCCGTGAACCTAAGTTGGGACCCCCTATCGGAGTGATGTATCAAGGTCCCGTCGTCACCTGGTTGGCGTGCGTACAACGCCTGTTCAAGTGCATCAAGAACGAAGTCCGTGGTCATCGACGAACTGACGCGCCAGCCAACAATACGGCGGGCGAACACGTCGATCACGAATGCCACGTACAGCCAGCCTTGCCATGTCGAGACATACGTAAAATCCGACACCCAGAGCTGATTCGGTCGGTCAGCCTTGAACTGCCGGTTGACTCGGTCCAGCGGGCGCGGCGCGCTCACATCGGCAATCGTCGTGCGAACACGCTTACCGCGAACTGCGCCACGCAAGCCCTGCAGCTTCATCAACCGTCCGACCGTGCAGCGTGCCACCGCAATGCCTTCCCGGTTCATCTGCTTCCAGACCTTCGGCACGCCGTAGACCTGCATGTTGGCCTGCCAGACACGCTTGATCTCCGGTTGCAAAAGCTCATCGCGTTTCGCGCGAGCGCAGCGTTTCGACGGATCGCGAAGTTGTGCTGCATGGCGTCGGTAGCCCGACGGGGCAATCCGCAAGACCTTGCAGATCGGCTCGACCCCGAAGGTGTCGCGATGCTGATCAATGAAGGCCTTCAGGACTTGAAACGGCGGTCGAACTCCGCCTGGGCGAAAAATGCGCTCGCCAGTTTGAGAATCTCGTTGGTCCGGCGCAGTTCCTTGACCTCGCGCTCCAAGGCTTTGATGCGTTCACGCTCGGCCGTACTCACGCCATCGCGCTCTCCACGGTCGACCTCGTCGCGCTTAGAGTCGCTAACACAAGTCCTCGACGAAGCGAGAACAGATGACGGCAGCGGCAAGGGAAAGCAACGCCACATGAA
>NZ_QTQM01000087.1:0-6070 GCF_003854225.1 Burkholderia sp. Bp8986
TCCGTGATCTGGTTCGGGTGCACATCGAACTGCTGCGCCAGTTCGGCCAGCGTGCGCTCGCCCTTGACCGCCGCCAGGGCCACTTTCGCTTTGAACGCCGCTGAGTGCGTCCGTCGGGTTCTCTTCGTCATCTTTCCGGTTCCTTTGTCTGCATTATCGCTGGCTCAGGCCCCGGGCATTCCACTTACCCGTCTGTCCGAATTTGTGCGGCCACCTCTCTATGGACATTGCGGCACACCTTGGTGAGGAGTCGTTTCTTGTAATATCGGCAATTAATAATCTTGATTTTTGATGTTTTTCGAAAGCCTGATTTGTTGACGGCTGGTAAGATAATTCAATAAATTTTCGCAGAATCAAATATATTTTGATATTTTTGCATGCAAGATATTTTTCTATAAAAATATGCCTCGATGGAGGCTTTTGTAGGTGATTGTTGGGTGGGTATTGAATTGAGGCGGAGGGGGGCTATGGGGTGCATGGAGATTGGTAGTCGGCGTATTGATAACGATGAAAAATTTGCGTTATATTTATGTGTGACGGGCGGATGGCTGAAGTATGGTGTGTCATGTATTTTAATTTTAGCGAGCACCATTCTGCCCGTACAACCAACACTGGCCAAAACGTTTATTATAAATAGAGATATTTATCTGGCTGCGGCACAACGTTCAATTGATGATGCATGCGCATCTATTGATTTTGCTCGGGGCGGCGATAGTCGAAGCCGTGAAAGGCACGTGAAGCGTGCTAAGAGCCTGTTGCGGCAGGCCGAGGATGAAATTAAGGCGGACGCATTGACCGCCAATGTGGAGGGATGGCATTAACCCTTGACTTCTATCGCGCTGGCGTACCAAATTCAAGTTTGGCAATTCGCGCTTACTTTATGTGTGGCGTTATGCTTGGCTGAAATTGATGATTTTCCAATGAAAAATTAACTTCGTCATTTCGATAATGCCGCGAATTCTCGAGTGTGAGAATTCGCCCTGCATAGAGGACGTTTCATAAAGACTGGTCGGCACGTCGAAGGGTGCTCCAGCAGATCAGGCGGCAACGGAGTTTGAGGAGTGCGCCGTGGCAGACGCGGGCCTCTTGACATGCAACCGGTCGCCGCCAGCATCCAGTGCCTGCACCGCAGCCCATTTCTGGCGATAGCAGATTCGACGCGACGCCCGAGCGCAGCACGAATACGATGCGATCAGTGCCGCCCGGTCGGGCGTTTACGTCCCGCGTATCGACGGTTACGCGACGCCCGCTTCGGCAGCAAAGGTTCGATGAGTGGGCGCAGGTCGTTACCTATCGGTTCTAGGGGCATCATTTTTTGTCAGGCAAAGAAAAACAGAAAAGTAGTATTCCTATCTAAAAAAATCACATATCAAATCCGTAATTTCTCGGTAGATTCGCGGGAATATTTAGATTTAGACATGGAAAACTCAGTGCTTCGTTTAATTATCGGATATCACTTGGCTTTATTCCTGTAATTCCCGATGAGTCATTGGGTTTTTAGTTAATCATCATGTTGGGGTAATCAAATAATGCTTGAAAATTCATGTTTCGAATTTCTGCTTGAAACTTGTGCGTTGCCGTTTATGATACAGCGCATGAACATCGAGCAACTCGTCCGTGCTTACCACGGCCCAAGCATTCCGATTGACATGTCGATGCGCTTCTTGGCCTTTCCGTTTGCATGGAGTCTTTTGCCAATGAATAAATTAATGATGGGCGTTTGGTAAATTCGATAACCATTTGAGCGCAATCGAACTGCCGCCATGAATTTTCCGGGCATCTGCCAATGCATAGCGAACGCAACTAATGATGACCATATCATACAGATGCCGTTGTAGACTCAGGGCTATGCGGATTGCGACGTCAGAATGCGACGGCGCGGCCTCTGTAGCCAGCCCTGAATGTGCTCGGTTTTACGATGGGCGTACGTGGTAACGTGCGTAAAGTGGATTTATCGGTACCGGGCGCACGTAACGAATTGCCGGAGGCCATTGCGTTTAATGACTACTCCGGCTGCACAGGGTAGTCATTTGAACCGTTTTGTCACTCGACCCCGTTCCGAGCAAATCTCACAAAGTACGAACTATGATTCGCCTTTCCGTGTGCCGACATTCCTATTGTGGTTTAATCTTATTTGAAGATTGGCGAATGTGAAATTTAATTTTCAGGTAAATACCTGATGCCGCAGATGCATAAAGACTGATAGTTTGCATTAACGGGGCGACGGGTATCTGTATGCTAACCGAAAGATAGTGAAAATGGAGAAGATGGCGTGCAATTTGTCGGTCATCCAGTTGAATTAATTGTCATATTATTTGGAATTTCTCTTCTGCCTCTCTTTGCGGTGGTTGGAACATGTTTTCTGAAAATTTCAATTGTTTTGTCGATGCTGCGCAACGCGCTGGGAATTCAGCAGATTCCGCCTAATGTTGCAATTTATGGACTATCTTTGATCCTTACATTTTTTGTAATGGCGCCGATTGCGATGCAGATCGAGCGCAATCTTGAGGCACATCCCATAGATTTGTCGTCGGTCAATAGTATAAAAAATATTGACGAGAATTTGTACCAGCCGTATAGGGATTTTTTGGTGAAACAGACAAGTCCCGAGCAAATTTCATTCTTTGTGAATATTTCTAAAACAATGTGGCCTCAAGACATTGAGCAAAAAGTTGATAGAAATTCTTTGATTATCATTGTTCCTGCATTTGCTGTAAGCGAAATCATTCGTGCATTTAAGATATCAATAATTTTGTATCTTCCGTTTTTGATTATAGACATCATTGTGACGAATTTGCTCCTGTCTTTGGGTATGATGATGGTGTCGCCGATGACGATATCGTTGCCGTTGAAAATCCTCCTGTTTGTGATAATTGATGGTTGGTCAAAATTGCTTTTTCAACTCGTCATGTCATATAAATAGCATCATGAATAATTCGGAAGTTATTGAGTTGGTTCGGAATGCATTGTTGATAAGTGTTATGTTATCCGCTCCGGTTGTCGTGAGTACGGCAGTTGCAGGAGTTGCGACAGGCCTGGTTCAAGTGCTAACGCAGATACAGGATCAAACGATGCAATTTTTGATTAAATTAATCGCGGCCGGTGTGGCATTATTGGTTACTGCTGGATGGATGTCTGGCATGATAATGAATTACACGATTTTGATCTTCGGGCACATTGCTTCTGTTGGTTGATATGCTCAGCTATTTTGATTTTTCGGTGGCGATATTTCTAAGTTTTCTTAGGCCATTAGGGGTGTTTTTGATACTTCCGGTGTTTAATTCGAGCAACCTTGGAGGGGCCACAATTCGGAATGCGCTTTGTTTGGTCCTGGCACTGCCAATTGCTCCCGGGTTTGTTGCATCAAACATTCTGGATAGCTTAACGGTATTTGAATTTATATCTATATGCATCGAAGAAATTCTATTGGGCCTTTTGTATGGCGTCGTTGCTTCAATTCCGTTTTGGGCAATTGATGGTGCCGGATATTTAATAGATACGATTGGCGGAACCGAAGTGAGCTCATTGTTCAACCCATCGCTCGGAACACAGTCTAGCTTGTTGGGAAATTTTTTTTCGAAGGCGCTAATATTGCTATTTTTTACGTCGGGCGGCTGGCATGCGCTATCCGGTGCGCTTTACCAATCGTATCGAGATATTCCAATGGGTTCGATTTTGAATTTGACGGCGCCAACATTGGTTGCGTTCATTAATCTCGCAAAAATGCCGCTGCAGCTCGCCGTGAGATTTGCGCTGCCGGCGATACTGGTGATGCTTGTGATTGATATTTCATTTGGATTGATTAACCGCGCAGTTCACCAAATGGATGTGTTTTTTCTTGCGATGCCAGTCAAAAGTGTCGCGAGTGCGCTTATTATTTCCGTGACGTTGGCATTTGGTTTTCAATTATATATCGATCAATTTATACGCTTAGGATCGGTCATAAAGCAAATTTCGTTGCTGATGCGATGAGCGAAAAAACAGAAGCCGCAACCCCAAAGCGAATCAAAGATGCGCGCAAGCAAGGGCAGGTTGCTAAGACGGTCGAGGGCGTTTCATATGCGCAGCTCGGGGTGTTTTTCGGTTATGTTTCATGGAAAGGGGAGGGGGTGGTTTCTCAGATTGGAAATATTATACTGCGCAGTTTGTTGATTGTGGTTGACCCGAAGCGCGATGATTTGTCTTTTATTGGATATTCTGTCGCTAGAATTGGAATTGATTTTCTTCTTCCTCTGGCTGGCTTTTTGATTATTGTAACCATATTTGCAAATCTGGTTCAAACGGGCCCTTTGGTCGCGAGCGAAGCGATTGCGTTTGATTTGAAAAAGCTTAATCCGGTGGATAATTTAAAAAAATTATTTTCAATATCAACATTGGTCCAATTGATTAAATCGACGGCGATGCTCATCGTTCTGACGGTGTTGCTCGTCATCGTGATTAAAGGGCAGTTGCGTTCGTTGCAAATGCTTCCGCTCTGCGGTGAGGTTTGTGCTCTAGCGTTGCTCTCGATTCTGCTGCACAATATTTTTATTGTCGTAATAATTTTCGGCGTTGTCGTGAGTTTTGCTGATTTTGGGTATCAGAAATATAAGACGACCGAAGACTTAAAAATGACAAAAGATGAAGTAAAGCGAGAAAATAAAGATGATATGGGTGACCCGGAAATAAAGCAGCGACGGAGAGAGCTGCAGGGCGAGATGCGAAGCGGTAATTTGGCTGAGACAGTCAGTCGTTCGTCGGTTGTTGTTCGAAATCCAACGCATGTTGCGATTTGCTTATATTATAAAAATGGAGAAACTCCTGTTCCAAAAATGCTTTTGAAAGGACGAGATAAGCTGGCTTTGCGCATCGTTGAATTGGCAGTGGACTCACGAGTCCCTATTGTGGAGGATGTGGCGCTTGCGCATGCCTTGTTTGCCGTAAAGAATGGGCGCTATATCCCCAGCAGTCTCTACGGTCCGGTTGCCTTGTTATTGGAGGCGCTACGGAAAATTGATTTTGATGAGAAGCAGCGGAATTCGGGGGCGTCGATCCAAGCAATTGACGACCAAATTTCCGGAAATCGACCCGAGGTATGAGTCCACTGATTTGACGTGGAGAGCGGCATTATGACGGGCGCGGCGTTAAAGGGCGGTATTAAAGCGCAAAATCGGACAGCGGGATAAATGAAATGCGCGCGGCCTGTACCAGCGATAATGCAGGAAAAAGAACCGAGGAAATGACGAAACGAACTCGGCGCACGCACTCAGCGGCGTTCAAAGCGAAAATGGCCCTGGCGGCTGTCAAGGGCGAGCGCACGCTGGCCGAACTGGCGGAGCAGTTCGATGCGCATCTGAACCAGATTACGGAATGGAAGCGACAGTTGCAAGAGCGCGCAGCCGACGTGTTCGGTGCGGCCGGCCGGGTGTCTATCGAGCCATCGGTAGACCTGAAAATCTTGCACGCCAAGATCGGCCAACCCAGCCTGGAAAATGATTTTTCAGCAGCGCGCTCACCAAGGCGGGATCGCTGAGCGTAAAGCGATGATTGACCGTGGCCATGCATTGCCTGTTTCGCAGCAGGTCAGGCTTGTTGGTATCGCGAGATCGAGCACGTATTACCGGGCGCGGCGTGTCAGCGAAGTCGACCAACGGCTGATGCGCCGGATTGACGAACTGCATCTAGAGTTCCCCTTTGCCGGTGCTCGGATGCTGGTGCGCAACGGCCAGCACAAGGTCTGGCGGTATCTGCTGCGCGGAATGAAGATCGAGCGGGCCAACCAGGCCCGGGCACTCGACACCCCGCTGGGTGCGCTCGGCAATGCCAGTTGCTCCCGCTCAATCATTACGCCCCTGGCACTTGCGACGGCGCAGCACAGCCAGCCCTGCGTCACGGTACAGGCGATAGATGCGCTTGTCGTCTAATTGCTGTCAGTAGATCATCCTCCTGGAAAGGGTTCAGACCAGCAGTTTCCTTGTCGTCTTCGTGGTCGTGTTCACGCCACAACATCCCGTCAGAGAGTCGCTACAACGTTCCGATGTGATTGCCGCGGTTTTCCCGCAAAGCGCGTCAAGGAATCGTTGAGGCGACG
>NZ_QTQM01000088.1:0-5886 GCF_003854225.1 Burkholderia sp. Bp8986
AGCACCTGGAACGTTGTCTCGTCGCCGTAGATCAGGTCCGATTCGAGCAGCGCGTCGCGCATCAGGTTGATCACCGGTTGCGTGACCAGACCTATCCGAACGTACGCAGACCTTCCTGAGATGCTTCGGTCCGATCCGGTAACACTCTGCGCTCAAGCGTCACTTGCTAGGAGCTTCGCTTTATCGAAAGCACCTCGCAGCACGATTCGACGCGTTGAGTTTATTCACAGGTCTTGCCCAAGGTCCAGCCGTTGCATCCTAAGCAGGACCTTCGCCCGCCAAGGCTCTATCCTATGTACGCTAACGTGACAACGCCATTCCCCGACATCTCAGTTCGCCGTCGGATTTAGACCCTCGCTCACAATCTCATATTTCTTACCTGGAATCGTGAATTTCAAATAATTCTTGAAGCATCAGGAACCTTTACGCTCTAGCCTTTCGTTTTGACTTCTGGCGATTCGTATGTTCAACGTCTCCCCAAAATCTCGCGCTTCCGCAACACAGTCATCAACCCCAACCGGTAATGTCGGATTGCGTCACAATGGGCAACGTCATTCGATCCAGCGGGGAACCACACACGGGGTACCTGAGGACATTTCTCGCGTTTTTGAACAAGCAGATAGCGAATCAGCGGTACAGGTTCCTGCGAACAAACGGCGACGCCTCACACCATCTTCGGATTTGCACGTCGCGTCCACAAACGGCGCTTCAGTCGTCAAGATCGAAACCCGGTTCAATGCGCTCATGAAGGAAGTATCACAGGTCTGCACGCTCAAACAATTTAAGGCCCTCGCCGACTCGAATCACACAAGTAAAAACTCTATCTGGCGCCTTCCCGGAAAACTCCTAAGTAAAATCCTGCCAGTTCTTGCTGAGCGAATCGAGAGTCTTCCAGGTAGCGATCGTCTCGCGGCGCTCCATAGCCTAGAAGACAAGATACCCGCATTGTCGTCCGAACAACATGCCGAGTTTTTAGATACTCTTGCCCGCGAGGTCCCGTTTCTCCCAGAAGATGCACGAGGCCCGGCCTTCGCGCGCCTGGTAAGCAAGATCGGCATGCTGCCTTCCGACAAGCAGCGGGCCAAGTTAATGGCCGAATTCGCATGCGATATCAAGCATCTTCCCGCCACAGCCCGGGGCGAAGCCTTCGCTCATTGGATAAACGCGGCCGCCGAACTGCGACTGACGCCAGCACAGCACTGCGATGTGTTAAAGACCATCATTGACAGAATCGACGACCTCCCGGATGACGCGCGAGAAGCCGCCTTCATGCAGTTGCTAGGTAACATCGAGGCGCAGTCGTCATTCGCGCAGCAAGCGACGCTATTGAACATCCTCATTGACTGGATCTCCGATCTACCCGACAGTGCGCGAAGCCGTGCATTTACGCGACTGGAAGGTAGCATCAACGCCCTACCCCTCAAGTTTGGATACGAGCTGCTGCCCGGTCTCGCGCGCGAAGTCTGGGAAGTCCCCGTTGGTGCTCGAGGCCCAGCCCTTGCCTATCTGGTCAGCAAGATCGTGATGCTAGCGCCCGAGGAACAGGCCACACTAATGGAAGAACTGGAGGAACAGCTCGAGCTCGAAGAGTCTCCGTATAGGGAGCAATCCGCGGCCTTCGCATTCCTCGTAGACATATCGCTGCCACCCCAGCTGCGAGCAAATGTGCTGTGCGATCTCACCGGGCAAGTCGTGAATCTGACGAACCTCACACCGAAAGAACGCTTAGCAGCCCGCAAGCACCTGTTTCTCACTATCGCCACGCTGCCGCCTGAGCTGCAGGAGAAACCTCTGGAAGCGCTCCGCCAAAGTGCTCCAGCACCTATCACAACAAAGCTCCCGGAGGCGACCTCGCGAATTCGGACAGTCGGGTAGGTGAAATGCCCGTTGCTGGGGCCAGCGATAATGCAGGCCAAGAAACCGGAAAGACGACGGAGAGAATCCGACATACGCGCTCAACGGCACTTAAAAACTCTAACATAATGAGTTGTGGGGACTGTTAACCCGCCGCACGCTCTGTTAACCTCTTATTCAACCGTTGCAGCCACCACCAAAGCCGCGTCGGACGCGATACCCGGGGCGCAAGCCGCTGGACGATCGCGCCGTGTTGACCGGAATCTTGTTCGTGCTGCAATCCGTCCTTCCCTGGGAAATGCTTCCGCAGGAAATGGGCTGCGGCTCAGGCATGAGCTGCTGGCGCAGGCTACGCGATTGGCAGCACGCGGACGTCTGGGATCGACTGCACGAGGTACTGCTGGCCAAGCTTCGCGCGGCCGATCGCATCGATTGGTCGCGCGTGGTCATCGATTCGTCCTCCATTCGTGCAGTGGGATCGGGTCAAAAACAGGACCCAATCCCACCGATCGGGCACGACCAGGTTCAAAGCACCACCTCGTGACTGAAGCGCAGGGCATTCCGCTCGCGCTGATCCTCACGGGCGCCAACCGCAACGACGGTACTCAACTGCTGCCCCTCATCGAGGCCATCCCGCCCATTCGCGGCAAACGAGGACGGCCGCTATCAAAGCCCGTCGTGGTGCAAGCCGATCGTGGCTATGACCACGACAAATATCGAAAACCACTGCATGCCGCCGGCATCGCCACGCAGATTGCCCGCCGTGGCGAGCCGCACGGCAGCGGTCTTGGAAAGACCCGCTGGGTCGTCGAGCGCACCTTTGCGTGGCTGCACAACCTCAGACGTCTGCGCATTCGGTTCGAACGCCTCGCGACCATCCATGAAGCGTTCATGAAAATCGCCGCTTGCGTCATCTGCTGGCGACAGCTTCAAAACTCATTGTGTTAGAGCTTCTTAAAGCGGAAACAGCCCTGGTGGTGGTCAAGAGTGAGCGGATGCTTGCCGAATTGGCGCAGCAATTCGATGTACACCCGAACCAGATCACGGAACGGAAGCGGCAACTGCAGGAGCCTGCCGCTACTATATTCAGCGCGGCCGGGGCCCCGTCGAACGAGCGGCCGGTTGATTTGAAATCCTTGCACGCGAAGATCGATAAGCGTCGACCTGAAGCCGTCTTGATAACCAGAACTACCAGTGCGAGCCGTCGATTCGCGAGCGCGAGATCGAAGGCAGCGGGATCGAAGATGCCGCCGCACCACGTGAGGAACGGGTTGTGCTCCGCGTGCGTCGGATCGGTGATCACTTCGAGGAAGTCGGCATATCCGGGCACTCCGACGTCCTCCTCCGATGCTGCGAGTTATCACCGTGGTCATATATGTAGGTGAATGACTTCACGCCACCCCAGCGCCTTCGCCAGGTCGACGGGTCTGTCATTGATGCATTAGCGGATCGCTCGGGAATTCGAAGTCATCCGGTTCACCATAGTTTGCTTCGCCGAATACGAATACGTGCAGGTGGACGCCTTCCCAACTCATGGCCGGTAGCAGCGGGACACGCAGCATGCCTGCCGAGATTGAGCTGGGAACGATGATGCTTCGCCATATTACCGACTTGATATATTGCGGTTCAACGCGCAGCACGTGATCGGGTACAGGTACAGGCGCTTTGACTTGGCTCAGGGAGGGCTTGCGGGCTTGAGCCATCGAATTATTACGCGGCTTGCTGCTCAACGTGTTGGGCTAGCATGAGGCGCCACGGCGGCAACTCGTCGATGCGGGTGTTGGAACGACCGGCAATCCGCTCAAACGCCGTGCGCAGGTACGCGAACGGCTCAATGCCGTTTAGGCATGCTGTACCGATGAGACAGTAGGTCATCGCCGCGCTTTCGCCACCGCCGTCGGAGCCTGCGCACAGGTAGTTGCGCCTGCTGCAGACCAAGGGCCGCAAGCGGCCAGCCAACTCATCTTCAATCTGTCCGAGGCGCTTGGGAGTATCCTCACACGCCCGCAATCCTTGCCACCTTTTGATGCATGAACATTGGAGTTGCTTCGTCGTCGAGTTATGCAGCAACACTCAGGATCGTTAGCGAGTCAATATCATTTGACAAAATCGATTTCACTTGACCGAACGCAGTTTGACAGTCATCATATAAGATCGAACAATCCAGAGGAGTCGCTATCCCTCGCGGCGACCACCTTGCCTGAACGGCAAATTGCTAAACGTTTGAGTTTTTTTTAAAAATAAACTTACCCCGAGCGAGTATTATGTCGCTGCTGCGCGATTCATGTGTTCCGCAGCTTCTTTATTGGGCTAATGTTCCTTCTTTAGGCTGCGGCTTGTCCGCAGCTTTTTTTGCAACTTTGACCCGTCCTGAAATAGGTTGACACTTTTTCGCGGCGTTGTTGCATAAATCCGGCGAGCGCCGCGGTGACGTATACGCGCAACGACCGGGGCGATGCCTCTGTTAACAATTTGGGTTCCTGCGTAGATTCTCGATTTTTGCCGAGAAGATGCGCAAGGAAAGGCGCAGGACGCACGAGCCGAAGCCATCGACTTGGTTGATTTGTCCGCTCGCAGCGGCCTGAAGCGTCCCTTCGCGACGCGCTTGTTGGCGTGCCAGACGTAATCACCGGTCAGGTTGATGTGATTCCATCCCAGCGGCGCTAGATGCGTCAGCAGGCCGTCGTCGACGCGCTGCTGCTGTCGCAAGGCAGCGACCGCCCGTTCGAGATACACCGTGTTCCACAACGTAATCGCGGCCACGACCAGATTGAGGCCGCTGGCGCGATAGCGCTGGTTCTCGTACGAGCGGTCCCGGATCTCCCCCAGGCGGTAAAAGAACACCGCACGTGCAAGCGAGTTGCGGGCCTCGCCCTTGTTCAGTCCGGCGGATACACGCCGACGCAACGCGGGGTCCTGCAGCCACTTGAGCGTGAACAGCGTGCGTTCGATGCGTCCCAGATCGCGCAGGCCCACGGCGAGGCTGTTCTGCCTCGGATAGGCGCTGAGCTTGCGCAGGATGAGCGAGGCGGTAACCGTGCCCTGCTGGATCGAGGCCGCGAGCCGGGTCACGGCCGCGAATTCCCGCTCGATCAGCTTGCGATTGATTGCCCCGCCGATCAGCGAAGACAGTGCGGGCCAGTCGCCCGGCTTGCCGGGCACATACAGGTTCTTGTCGGCAAGGTCGGCAATGCGCGGGGCAAACTCGAATCCGAGGAAGTGGCACAGCGCGAACACATGGTCGGTAAAGCCTGCCGTGTCGGTATAGTGCTCCTCAATGCGCAATTCCGATTCGTGGTACAGCAGGCCATCAAGCACGTGCGTCGCGTCGCGCACGGGCGAGTTGATGACCTTGGTGTGGAACGGCGCGTACTGATCCGAGATGTGCGTGTAGAACAGTACTCCGGGTTCGCTTCCGTACTTCGCATTTCGATAGCCGGCGACCCGGCCGTGACCACCCACGCGGAAGCGCTGACCATCGGATGACGAGGTAGTACCCTCGCCCCAGTATGCAGCAAAGGGCAGACGATGCTGGTAGTTGACCAGCTCGGCCAGCCCTTTCTGATAGGTTTCGTCGCGAATGTACCAGGCGACCAGCCAAGAAAGCTTGGCGACACTCGTACCGGGACATGCATCGGCCATCTTCTCCAGACCGAGGTTGAACGCGTCGGCAAGGATCGCGCTGAGCAATAGCGTCCGGTCCGGGTGCTCCGCGTCGTTCTTCAGGTGCGTGAAATGACGCGTGAAGTCCGTCCACTGATCGACCTCGAGCAGCAGGTCCGTGATCTTCACACGTGGCATCAGGTCATACACTTGCTGCGTGACCAGGTCGGCCGCCGCCGGCGTCGCGTCGTCGAGGGGCGTGATCTTGAGCCCCTTGTCGTTCAGTTCGACGTCCGGCAATTCGCCGGCGGCAGCGAGCCTAGCCGTTTCATCCAGCGCTTCCCGCAAACGCGCTAGTGTTCCGTCCCAGAAATAACTTTGCATAGCCGAGCCACTTTCTGAAGGATGGAATCGGCGGTTGCCGTCCAG
>NZ_QTQM01000089.1:0-5873 GCF_003854225.1 Burkholderia sp. Bp8986
ACATCGGCGCGTTTTGATCGATGCCATTTCAATGATTTCAGTTTCGAACACGCGATTCTGGAAAACGCGCAGATCGCCGACTGCTACATGTATAGAGTGCATTTCGGCTATGCCGATGCGCGCGACGCCCGGTTTAGCCGAATCAACATGATCATGCCGGAAGGGGTCGCGCGACCGGACAGAAGCCGTCGTATCGGCGAGTTCCACCTGTCTTTTGCCGAAGCGATCCTGAACAATGCCGTGTTCGAATGGTGCGACATTGAGAGAGCCGCCTTCGCGCCTATTCGGGGTATGAACGTCACGTTCGATCACAATCATGACTATGCGTGTAGCTTCGACTGGAAGAGAGTGAATGTGATCGAGAGACTCAGTGTGCAGCACTCTTATGAGACCCTGGCCGGGATTTATCAAAGACGCACGGGAATGCCGCCGCCGCCGGCGCCAGTGGCCCTCCGATCGGCAAAGGGTGCCCCGGTCCAGCCGGCGCTCGCCATCGACTTGCCGGCTGATGTGTCCAATGTGGTGCCGTCGCACCGAGCGTCATGAAAATCAGTTCGAACTCCGCTGCCTCGTCTTCCTCGATGCATCCGGCAGAAGCGACCGGTGTCACCGTCCACCTGCAGGGCAGCGGCGAATACACACTGCGGAGTGGTCCATCCGTGTCATTTCTTGATTCCATTTCCCGCCTGCTCGACCGCTTGAGTTGCGGGGCGTCGGCGAACGAAATATCGGTGCAAAGACACCCGGTTGCGCCGCTGCCTGCGCGCTCTGGACGATCGGGGGACATACGGTTGGCAGCCTCCTCGAGCGAACTAGGCACGCTTCCCACCAATCCGCGGGCCTCAGATTTTGAACGCGTCCTCAACAGGATCCGCTCGTTACCCACGGATCAACAGGGCGATCCGCTAAACTCTCGCTGGACAAATCCAGTCGCTTCCGCCCGATGCGCGGCCCCTCGCTTTTGTGCAGGTCGCGGACGCGATCGCCACGCTAGCAGAAGAGCAACAAGGCGCGTCGCTGGGCGCGCTTACTTGTCAGATCTGGGCGCTTCCGATATCGGAAAGATACGCCGCCTTTAAGCGCGTGAGCGCGGCATCTGGTTGGCAGCCCAAAGAGCAGATCGGTGCACAGACGGCAATTCTCATTAGGCAGATCGGTTGGCTCCCGGGCGAGTTCCGAGAGCCATATTTCATGAGATTTGCTGACCTTATTCATGCGCTGCCTCCCGGGCGGCGGAGTGAGCCGATGGAGGCCCTTATCCGCCAGATCGAGTGTCTTCCGGAACCCGTGCGAGCCTCGGTCCGTACACGAGTCGAAGCAGTTTTACCCAAGGAGGAGTGGATTCAGGTGCCGCTATAGACGGACGCGGTCGCCACGTTAGAGAGGTGCAACAAGTCGCGCCGCTGGGCGTACTTACCCGCCAGATCCCGGTACTGCCGATCAAATCAAGGTACTCCGTCCTCAAGCGCGCGGACGTAGCATCCGGTTGCCCGACCAACGAGCAGATCGCCGCAAAGACGGCCACGTTCGTTAGCCAGATCAGCTCGCTCCCGGACAATTTCCAGGAGCCACATTTCATAAGTTTTGTAGACTTTATCCTGCGGAGCATCCCGGCAAAGACGCGTACCAATGGAGGCCCTCGCACGCCAGACCATGTCTCCTTGGGAAAACTGGCGCATGCGCCCCCTTATGCATCGCAGCGAAAATCGCCTTTTTTGCCCGATGGAGGGCAGGGGCCAGAGCCGACAGAGTTCAGAGAGGCGCCCCGGATGGGAGGAAGTCGGTGCTATAGGGCGCCTTCAGAATTGCTTTGGTACGAATCGCGCCTGCCGAGAGCGGGTCCCATCAGCTGTCGTATGCCCAACTGATTGATTCCATTGATTGCGCATTGCAGCTATTCTGATATAGATTCCAAATCGTGCAGGCACCTCAACTTATAAAGGCGCGTCATTCATCGCCTATTTTCGGTGGTTTTTTCAAAGGTTTCGGTGTTTTTTTCAAAGGATCTGCAATCGAATCAGATCTCTCATAATTGCTGGCACCATATGTTGTGCCAATAGACGGTTTATCGGAGATCTTAAAATTCTTATCTGGATTATTTTTTTTATTGGATTTTAGATATTCTTTTTTATCCCCGTCTTCCCAGCGGCGATTTGCTTCGGAAACACGAAACTCTCCAGATTCTGTCATGTTATTGAATTGAGGGGCCTCTCTGTGTGGGATTGCTCCGTCCTGTGATTCCGCTGCTTTGCTTTGAGCGTCAGCTATTTCCTTATCCAGGTTTCGAGTGTAGACTTGTTCGTCGAGTACGGTCTGCAGCGTATTTCGTTGCTCGGCGGACAGTTGGCCGATCTCAGATCGTATGCTGGTAATGGCTTGGTCGCGATTGTCGTCTGGAAGGTATTCGATACGACTGGCGAGCGCTGCCAGCGGAGTACTCCGATGCTCGACGGGCAATTGACTAATTTGGGCCAGTGTTTGCGTGAAAGCTTCGTATCTAAAGTTCTCCGGTAGCTGCCTGATTTGTGTAGCGATCATTGTCAGTGTATCGTCTTGATCTTTGACGGGCAGCTGCCAATTCTCGGCGAGCATATATGTGAACTTTTGAACCAACGGATTTTGCTGCACTACCTCAGAGGATGAGTGGCTGAAGTTGCGGAAAATGTGCGAAAGTCCAGTAAAGAATGACGAGGGCCCTCGATTTTCCTGAGATTGCAGCGAATATTTATTCCCTGCGGCCTGCATAGATCCAGTGCGACTGGAGTTGGTACTCGTTGAGGCGGCAGAGGCACTCGAGGATGAAATGCTGCGCGGCAACATGTGGCCCCCTTAGCAAATTAGAAAGATCGCGTGTTAATTCTTGATAGAACTAAGCCAGAAGTCAATAGCAGGATTGTGAATAAATGAAAACCTTGGATAGTTTCGTCAATGGCGACGTCAACTCAGCCGAGCAGCCTGATAGAGTTGGTCGGCAGGATCCGGTAGACGCGCTTTGAGAGCTGGAGTGAATCGCCACAGTCCCTCCTGCCAACTCAGGCGGCCTGCAACTCGTGCGCCTGCGAGCGCTCGCCGCACGAATGGCAGGCAGGCGAGACGAATATCCTTCAACTTTTGGATGACTTGCGTTGCGCCGGATTGACCCTTCCCCTCCTTCGATTTCGGCTAAGCATCCCGCGCCGATCGATAACACTGCTACGCTGAACGGTTACATGATTCGGCGCGACTCTTGTAACAGTCTCCTCGCATCCTTTCGGACGACATCCTCCCGCGTGTTTGAGTTTCTTAAATCCAGCTGGAGTTGCTCATTTACAGTGTGCGAAGGCGATGCAACATTGCCACCCCGTCAGAGTGAAGCGACAGAGGATGCTTCTAACGACTGCTCCGTTAATGTGGAGCCGAACTCCACTGCCACTAGCTCGCTTCCTAAATTCAATCATGTGCCGTCGTCGACTACTACGGCTATTAGGCAGGAGGGGGCTTCGCTATCTGGCCAGCCGGCTGAATTATTACAGATAATCGCTTGTGGATTACCTGCCAGCGACCTCCGGTCGTTAGCGCTGGCCGGGTCCAGGTACATCACCGAAGCTATCAGGGACGTGCAGTATCGCAATTTGTTGTTGGCCCATGCGCGGCAAGTGAAAACATCAACCGAATTCAATACGTTGCTCGGGAAGGGGCATACAAACGGCAATTCGATCTGGGAGCTTCCCGGGAAATTCCGTGTTCCGCTCCTTGTCGCTCTCGCCGGTAAGCTTGGGGTACACCCGGAGATGCAGCGCGAGCCCATCTTTATACAGCTGGAAAACCAGATCACCGCTTCACCGCGCGAGCAACGGGGCGAGCTGCTGGTCAGCCTTGCCGGCTCGCTCGGGATGCTCCCGGAAGCGCAACGTTGGCCAGCCTTCAAACGGCTAATGAGTCAGATTAAGGCCTTGCCGCTTTCGTTGCAAGCTGCCCCGCTGGCGGCACTCAGCAATCAGATTTAGCAGGTAAGTGTGCCGTGTAAATGGGTTTAAAGTTGACGCACTTGATGAAACGATCTCAATGGAGAAATCGCTAATCCGCATCCCGTCGTCGATAGTAAGGTCAAGTGGAATTCAATAGATTTCTCATTGCAATGCATAATGCTCGGTAAAAATCATCCCATGCTGGCATCTTGAGTTTATGGAACTTTTCCCGCATACCTTCAAGAGACTCAGTGAACTCTTTTGATGTCGATCCGTCTATTTCAACAATAAATATATTGGAATAAAAACCAAGCTTTCCACTAATGCTCTCACGTATATCTTTGGAATTCGAGCACACGGCATCGATAGGCCGAGAAAAATCGTGGCCATTGATAAGCGGTGCAAGATATTTGCACATGGATTTTTAATTCTTCATCACAAATTTAACTCTGTTATTATGAATGCTTTGTCAATTAAAATGAAGACGGTGAACCGCCCCGGCGTTGTCAAATTGATCGTCGCGGTGGGTAGAATGCTGGGATGAAGAAAGATAAATCATATCGCAGCCTCCCTTTCCCGGCAGCGGTCACCAGCTGCCCGATGCGCTGGTACTACCGCTTCAGTCTGAGCCAGCAGGGATTTCGAAGGGCTGCTGCTTGAGCGCGGCACAGCAGTTAGCTACGAATCGGTGCGAAACCGACAGTATGCGGTCCACGAACGACGCCCCTCAGAGAAGGTGGCGGAGAGTGTGAGGTGGGTAACGCTGCGGGTCAGCGGAGCTCGGCAGGCATCGTCCAGGGTAGCCGCGCGTCGTAATCGTCGACGGTCTTCGCCGGGAGCAGACGCTGGAACAGCCAGGTGAGGTATCGGTACGGATCGATGCCATTGGCCTTCGCCGATTCGACCAAGGTATAGAGGTTGGCGCTCGCGTTTGCACCATCGACGGTGTCGGAGAACAACCAGCCGCGGCGCCCAACGCAGAACGGGCGAATCGCGTTTTCGCAGGGATTGTCCGAGATGGGCCAGTCGCCATTCTCGAGGTAGTTAAACAGTCTCTGATAGGTTCGCTCGGACTGCTCAGCCACGGCTCGCTCATGCTGGCGGACGGTAAGCGCGCAGAAATGGGCGTCTAGTACTCAGCGATCTGACCGTGCAGGCTATGTCCACTGATTTTCAGTGGACACCTTATGACCGAACAACACTCAGAAACGTCGTGCCTGAAGGTCGTCACCGTAGGCAAAGACGGCAAGCGCCGCTTTGATCGGCGAACCAAACAGCGGCTGGTCGAAGCCTGCCTCGAGCCAGGGGCATCAGTAGCTGGGCTCGCACTCAGACACGGAGTCAATGCGAACCTGCTGCACAAATGGATCAAGCTGCACCAGGAACGGCTGGCTGGCGCTTCAACGCAGTCGCCGACGGCAGAGCCGGCATTCGTGCCGATCGTCAGGGTCAGCAGCGAACAGGCGCTCGTCGAACTCGAGTGCAGATCCGCGATGTCTTCTTCTCCGGAGACGACGGCTAGTTCGCCGATGGTTCACGTGGCCCCGTCTACGTTGACGGTCCAGATGCCCAACGGCATCACGCTCAAGCTCGAATGCAGCGGCAACGACGCGTCGCTGCTATCGGCCATGATCGAAACGCTGGGACGGTGCAATGTTTCGTGACCCTGCCTCGTTTTCACGTACAGCATCTCATGCGGCGATTAAGCTGGCCTCGTAGTCGACAGGGGTGAGGAAATCGATCGAGGTATGCAGGCGTTGCCGATTGTAATAGCCCTCGATCCAGTCGACGATATCAAGGCGGGCTTGGGCGCGCGTTTCGTAGTGGTTCTGATAGATTCTCTCGACCTGTGCGACACGTGTCGCCGTCCGCCGGACGTAAATCGGTAATGTAGTGGATGGCAAAGTCTGTTTCTGTCTTGTCACG
>NZ_QTQM01000090.1:0-5845 GCF_003854225.1 Burkholderia sp. Bp8986
CGTCGCCGCTGACGCATTGCCCGCGACATCAACCTGCCGCACCTGCACATTGTTCACACCCTCGACCGCCCCGAAGCTGGTACTCCAATGCGCACCATTATCGACGCTGTACTGCACGGTCGCGCCACTCTGAACCCCGGTCACATTCAGCGTACCGACATTCGTGACGTGATCAACAGCACTACTGCCCGAATCGACCGCCAGCGCCACACCAGGCGCCACAGCCGCAGCCGTATCGAGCGTGAAACAGCACGACGCCGCCGCCGACGCATTGCCGGCGATGTCGACCTGCCGGACCAGCACGGTATTCGTTCCCTCGACCGCGCTGAAGCTGGTGCTCCAGTGCGCGCCGTTGTCGGTGCTGTACTGAACGGTCGCGCCGTGTGCGATCCCGCCGAGCGAAAGCGTGCAGTCCGACGTGATGTGGTCGGTGGCCGAACTGCCCGTGTCGTGCGCCAGCGCGACGACAGGGGCGGGCGGTGCAATATCGACATAGGCGGTCGCCCAGCTCAGCGTGCCGTTGCCCAACCGGATGGCGTACGTGAAGCTGTCCTGCGCGTAGCCGAGCGTATTGAAGCTGTTCGACAGCCATGACGCATCGAGATGGCTCGCATCGTATCCGACCTTGCCGTCCGACGTGACCCAGATGTGCGCGCCGTGCGCGCTGTAATCCATGCTCACGGCTTCGGCTCTCGCCGTGTCCTGCGTCAGCAGCGCGGTCTGCTCGAGCGCGACGGTCGCTTCGGTGCCGGAGTCGAGCGAGTAGAGCGTCTTGGCCGCGCCACCGAGATCGTTCGCCATCACGTTCAGGTAGACGGTGGTGAGTGCATTGTCGGTGAGCCCTGTCTGCGCCGACATGAACACATCGTCTTGTGCCTGCGGCGTATTGCTGATGGACACCGCGGTGCCGTTCGAAGTCGTCGCCATGTCGTGCTCCCCGTCCTGTCTGATGTGTATTGATGCAGGCATTTCGCCGCCCCATGCGGCGCTCGCCCGCGGATCTGCAAATCGGTCTTCGTATCAGCGCTCGCGCAACGCCATTTCCTTGGTCTTGATGACGGGCTTGAGCAGGTAATGCAATACGGTCCGGCGGCCGGTCCGGATGTCGACCGTCGCGATCATGCCCGGCACGATCGCGACCGGCTGGCTGCGGCCGCTCGGCTTGTTCTGCCGCGTGCGCACCAGCACGCGGTAGTAGCTGTCGGGTTTCTCGCCGGGGCGGTCGGGCACGATCGTGTCGGCGCTGATGTCCTCGACGACGGCCGGAAAGCCGCCGTAGATGGAAAAGTCGTACGCGGAGAGCTTGACCGTCGCGTCCTGCCCCGGATGCAGGAACGCGATGTCCGAGGGCCGCACGCGCGCTTCGATCAGCAGCGTGTCGTCCAGCGGCACGATCTCCAGCAGGTCCATCCCCGGCTGGATCACGCCGCCGACGGTGTTGATCTTGATCTGCTTGACCATGCCCTTCAGCGGCGCCCGCACCAGCGTGCGCGTGACGCGATCCTCGAGCGCCACATTGGCCGCGCTCAGCGCGGACTGTTCGGCGCGCGCCTGGTTCAGCTCCTTCATCGCGTCGGCGCGGAAGTGCGCGGTCGTTTCGTCGATCTTCTGGCGCGCTTCGCGATAGGCGGCTTCCAGCCGCGGCATCGCCAGCCGCGTCGCGTCGAGGTCGCCTTTCATGTCATTGGCCTGCCGTTCGAGCCGCAGGACTTCGACATCGGATACCGCGCCTTTCTGCACGAGCGGGCTCGTCAGCGCCAGCTCCTTCGCGACGAGGCCATAGCTATGCTGCAGCTGCGCCTGGCGCGAACGTTTCTCCGCGAGCTCCTGGCGATGCTGTTCGGCCTGTTGCCTGAGCACGTCCAGATTGGCCTGCAATTCGCGCTGGCGCGATGCGAACAGCGAGCGCTCTTCGTCCAGCAGGCCGGGGCTCGTCTGCGCCAGCCGATCGGGTGCGACGAACGCGGCGCCGTTCGCCTCGGCGGTGAGGCGCGCGATCCGGGCAAGCAGCGCGGCATCCTTCGCCTGTCCTTCCTTGTACGACGACGTGAAGCGCGTATCGTCGATGCGCATCAGCGGCTGGCCTTTCTGCACGACCTGTCCCACGCGCACCATGATCTCGGAGACGATGCCGCCCTCGAGGTTCTGCACCACCTGCACCCGGCTGGACGGGATCACCTTGCCTTCGCCGACGGTCACTTCGTCCACTTCGGCGAACGCGGACCAGGCGAGGGCGACGACGAAGAAGGCGAGCGTCGCCCAGAGTATCCAGTGGCTGAAATAGCGCGGCCCTTCCATTGCCGCAGCGCAGCGTTCGCGCATGAACGCCGTATCGTCGGCGCGCGGCCTGAGGGCCGCGCCGATCCGTGCGACCAGCGCCTTGAGCGCCGCGGCGCGGTTCATCGTCGGCGTATCCGCGCCGTCGGGTTCAGCCAGCAGCGACATGGAGCGTCCTCCCTGCAAGCGCGGCCAGGACCTGGTCCTTCGGGCCGTCGGCGACGACGCGGCCCTGATCCATCACGATCAGGCGGTCGACGAGCGTGAGCAGCGACGGGCGATGCGTGACGAGCAGCAGCGTGCGGCCCTCGAGGCGGGCCGCGAGCCGCGCCTTGAATAGTTCCTCGGACCGGTTGTCCATCGCGCTGCTGGGCTCGTCGAGCAACAGCACCTGCGGCGACAGCAACATCGCGCGGGCGATCGCGACCGCTTGACGCTGTCCGCCGGACAACGCTTCGCCGCGCTCGCCGACGGCGAGATCGAAGCCGTTCGGCAAGCGGTTGACGAAGTCGGCGACCCCGGCGACCTGCGCGGCGCGCAGCACGGTGTCGTCGTCCACGCCGGGCGCGCCCAGCACGATGTTGTCCCGCACGGTGCCGTTGAACAACATCACGTCCTGCGGCACGTGGCCGATCCCGCGCCGCAGCGCGGCGGGATCGTACTGGCGCAGCTCGACGCCGTCGATCAGTACGTTGCCGGAAGCGGGCGGATAGAGCCCCAGGATGAGTTTTTCGATCGTGGTCTTGCCCGAGCCGACGCGTCCGATGATGCCGACGCGCTCGCCCGCGCCGATGCGGAACGACACGCCGTCGAGCGACGTGCCGCTCTGGCCCGGGTACGCGAAGCCGACGTTCCGGAATTCGATCTCGCCGCGCAGCGCCGGCCGGTGCACGAAGCGCTGGTCGGCCGGGCGCTCGCCGGGCAGGTTCATCACGCCGCTGATCGACGCCAGCGCGCTGCGGGACTGGTGGTAGCGGGTCAGCAGCGACGCCACCTGGCCCATCGGCGCCAGCGCGCGGCCCGTCAGGGTCGTGCAGGCGATCAGGCCGCCGGTCGTGAGGCGGTCGTCGCCAATCATATAGACGCCGCACAGGACTACGGCGAGATAGGCCACCTGTTGGGAGAACATCGCGAAATTGACCGCGCATCCCGACAGCAGGCGCGACTTGAGCCCGAGCCGCGCGATCTCGCCCAGCAACTGCTCCCAGCGGGCCTGCATCGGCCCTTCCGCGCCGTTGACCTTGATCGTTTCGAGGCCGACCAGCGTTTCGATCAGCAGCGCCTGCCGTTGGCTCGCGTGGCGCTGGCTGGCCTGCACGGCCCGCGCGAGCGGCCCCTGCACGGCAACGCCCGCGCCGATCACGAGCGGCAGCGCCATCAGCGGCAGCCAGCCGAGCCCGCCGCCGACCCAGAACATCGCCGCGATGAACACCACCGAAAACGGCAGGTCGATCAGCGCCGCCGCGGTGGCCGACGTGAGGAAATCGCGCACCGCTTCGAATTCCTGGATCTGCGACGCGAATCCGCCGACCGACGGCGGGCGCGCGGCCATCCGGATGCCGAGCACTTTTTCGAACAGGTTGGCGGACAGGATCACGTCGATCTTCTTGCCGGCCATGTCGATGAAATAGCCGCGCAACGTGCGCATCACCACGTCGAACACGATCACGAGCACGATGCCCGCCGCCAGCGCCCACAACGTCTCGAGCGCGTGGTTCGGCACGACCCGGTCGTAAACGTTCATCGTGAACAGCGGCATGGCCAGCGCAAACAGGTTGACCAGCATCGACGCGAGCATCACTTCCGCGTAGATCGGCCACGACTGCGCGACCACGCCCCAGAACCAGTTGCGCGGGCGCGGCACGGCGCTTTCCGCGTCGCGCGCGTCGAACCGGTGGGCGGGGCGCGCGAACAGCACGAGGCCGGCATGGCGTTGCGCGAGCTCGGCCGGGGCGAGCGCTGCCTCGCCGCAGCCGGTTTCGGGAAGGATCACCTGCACGGTGCCGGACGCGTTTCTGCGAACCAGCACGCATGCCTGCCCGTCGTTCAGCAGCAGCACGACGGGCAAGACCGCGTCCGGGATGTCGTCGAGCGCGCGCCGGGCCAATTTGGCGGAAAGGCCCGCGCGCGCCGCTGCCCGGATGAACAGCGCCGGCGTCAGGCGCTGGCCGGCCAGCGGCAGGCCGGCCACGAGCGCGTCGGCGCCCACGGGCCGGTCGAACAGCCGCGTCAACACGAGCAGGCAGCCCAGCAGCGGATCGTCCTCGATGCCCGATCCGTGGGGCAGCTCCCATGCACGCGCGCCTGCCGCGCCCGCCGCGGCTTCCGTCGTGGCGGCGTGCATTACAGTACGCCGCCACGCAGGTGACGGTCGGACTGGTGCGGCAGTCCCCCCGGCGCGGATATCCCCGCCGTCAAGCGCTTTGTTTTGCTCATGCGCTACCCCGATGTTGTTCGTTCGATGTCCGTCGCTTGGTGCGACTGCTTGTCGACTACTGCCTTACGTCGGAGCAACAGCAAGTAGCGGGCCAGATGGGGTGGTGGGCGCGCGCAGCACGGCGGTGCGTGCTTGCGCGAGCCGGCCGGCCGGCGCGAATGGCGATTTGGTTTCGGATCTGATACGAATGAATGCGCGTGGCGTTGCGGACGTGCGCGGCGGCGCTCACGCTCTCGTGCGCGGATCAAGATGGCAGGGCAGCAGGGCGGGGGCGAACCGTCGCCGTGGCGCAAGCGGGGCGCTGGGCCCGGCCTCGAGAAATGTTTCAGCGCTGAAACGTCCGGGGTGTCGCGACGTATCGCCGATGCAACGTGGGTGGGGGTGCGGACAAAATCTTGGACTACCTTGGAGGTAGTTCATGTATTCATACGAAGACCGCGTTCGAGCGGTTCAGCTCTACATCAAGTACGGCAGGAGCGCAGCGGCAACTATTCGCGAGCTGGGATATCCTTCGCGCAAGAACTTGGCACGGTGGTACCGTGCGTTCGTTGAGGTTGGCGATTTGCCGGCGGGCTATCGCCGCTCCAGGCCACGTTACTCCACCGAACAGAAGCAGATCGCGGTCGAGCATTATTTGAGTCATGGCTGCAATTTTGCCGGGACCACGAGAGCACTGGGGTATCCGTGTCGCGCAGTGCTGGCCGCGTGGGTCTACGAGCTATGCCCCGATATTCGGAAACGTCTTGTCAGCAATGCTCGGAATGTGCCGTCGTCGCCAGTGTTGAGGCAGGCAGCGGTCATTGAGCTGTGCACCAGAGACGAAGGTGCACGCGTGATCGCGGAAAAGATAGGCGTGAGCAGGCCGACGCTATACAACTGGAAAAATAAGCTACTCGGTCGAGAGGCTCCGGCATCCATGAAACGCCATAAGAATCTGGCATCGGCCCCTGAGCCGGCAGAACTGGAGCAGCAGCTGGAATCGCTTCGACGCGACATACGGCAGCTGGAACTCGAACGCGACATCCTGAAGAAGGCCAATGAACTGTTAAAAAAAGGTTCATCGCAGGAAACCGTGGAGGGTTTGGGAGCGATTGCGTAACCTGACGCCTGACTTTAAGGACGTCAGGAGAG
>NZ_QTQM01000091.1:0-5600 GCF_003854225.1 Burkholderia sp. Bp8986
GGCACCAGTTCCCCAGCGTCGCCACCGGCACGCCCAGCCTGCGAGCGGCCTCATGCTGACCAACGCTCTCAGCCAGCAGCACCGCCTCCACCTTGAATCCCTTCGTGTACTGCCGCCTCGGTACCACGTTCCCTGTCATTCCATTCTCCATACAGACAAAAAGTTATCAAACTTCTTGCTGTATGTGGAATCGAGGCAGGGTCACGTGACGTTGCCTCGGTTGATCAGGCCAGCGTTGTACGCCGCCCAGTTTCTGACACGGTAGCGCGCCTTCGGCTCGTGCGTCTTGCTTCTATCCCTGCGCATCTTCTCGGCAAAAATCGAGCATCGACGCAGGAACCCGAATTGTTAACAGAGGTATCGCCCCGGTCGTTGCGCGTATACGTCACCGCGGCGCTCGCCGGATTTATGCAACAACGCCCCGCGCAACGGCAACCCAGACATCATGCGCCGCCTCCATTAATAAATACGGTCTGAAATATGTAATACATCGAAAATTTCTTGATACTTTCGGTCATCGTTACGTCCGTCTACCTGACGCCACTTCGGTGAGTACATCGATCACTGAGCCATCTCGATACTGCTGCAGTGCAACGATTCGGCCGCCTCTTGCGGGCAATATCGGTACAGCCATATCCGCTCTAGCTAGATCGTATAGTTTGGCTAATGGCACAAGCTTGACTCCTGCCGTTGCGAGTCGGTCTGCCAGGTCCTCGCGCAATGGGTTGACTGCTACGCCCGCTTCCGTCACCACCACGTCTATGGTGGAACCCGGCGTTGTAACTGTTGTAACGTTCTCGACGATCTTGGCGAATTGGCCCGCTCTAAGTTTTGTCGTGACAATGGCAAGCTTTGAGCCAGATGCAGTATCGGCGTGACCACCCGAGCCGCCGAGCAATACCCCGTCGGAGCGGGTGCTAACGTTCACATTGAAATCGAGGTCCACTTCCGCGGCGCCAAGGATCATGGTGTCGAGCCGGTTCACAACCGCTCCCCGATTCCACGGATTGGCGTATAGCGATGCAGACATACCCCGATGCAAGGGATTCTCACGGTATGAGTGCACCGCGCGCATGTCAAAACACTGTACATCGAAGACCGACCGGAACAACCCCTCTTCCAGCATCTCAACGATAGTTCCGGTGACTCCTCCCGCGGCAAAGCCTCCCCTCACCTTCCTGCTTTTCATCCGCTCCTCAACATACTTCGCAACGGCGAGCGAGATTCCTCCCGCACCTGTCTGGAACGAGAATCCGTCAACTAGCAGGCCACTGGCATTGATAACCTCGGATGCGACCCTCGCAATTTCAAGGCCAGCCGAATCCTGAGTAATCCGAGTGGATCCCGACACAATCTGCGTGGCATCGCCAATTTCAGGTACCGCCACGACGAAATCGACGAAGTCCTGCGTGATTTCCGCAGGACACGCAGGATAGGCAACAAGGTTATCGGTGACGGCAACGACGCGGCGTGCTGCGCGCGCGTCCACTTCGGCATAGCCCAGAACGCCACAGGCAGAACGCCCCTGTACACCGTTGATGTTTCCGTAGTCGTCCGCCGTGGGTGCGGCAACAAATGCCACATCGATCGTGAGTTCGCCAGACTCAATTGCACGCGCGCGTCCGCCGTGTGTCTGCAGGACGGCGGGGTTCTTGAGCATTCCAGCGCTAATCGCCTGCGCGACCGGCCCCGCAACGTAACCAGAGTACACGCCGGTTACCACGCCGCTCTTCATATGCTCGACAAGCGGCGCGTGCACGGGAAAAATTGAACTGGCAGCGAGCTTGAGATCACGCAGCCCCAGTCGAGCTGCTTGATCAACGACCAGATTCATCACGTGGTCGCCGTTACGAAGATGGTGATGAAACGATAGTACGGCACCGTCGCGAACACCGCACTCGCGCAGAGCAGTCGCGATGTCAGGTAGCAGTTTCGTTCGGCCCGTGGTTTCCGTGCGCATATTCACCGCCGCCCGCGTAACGGTCTGCGTCGCGGCGTCCACCCCGCTGAAGGGACGTACCGGACCGTAACCCGGGACAACTGTAGGGATATTTCTCACGTTCTTGGTCATCGACTGTCCCCAACAGAGGTTAAAAGGGAGCTTGGAATTGGCGCCTTGCGGACATTGGCCGCCAACATGGGCCATATGATTTGAGATCGGCTGACAACTCTTTGACAAAGTCAAAAAAACACCGGTTTTCTCCAAAATAGTTAACCCGTCGGCGTACTGTTCGTCAGAATTCAATGAGGCCTCAGCTTCGTACTCTCGATAAGAGGCCGCCCCACTAACTAAACGCGAATCAGCGGCTCCGCACGATCGCGGGTTAATAACCGGATGCACGCCCTTACTACCATGACCTCAACCGTCAGACCCGAAATCCCCATCCGCACGCGCAGCTGGATGTTTAGCCCGGCAACAGACCCGAAACACTTTGGAAAGGCACTCGAGGCGGGGGCGGATGTGCTGATCGTCGACCTTGAGGATGCTGTTGCGCTGGAACGAAAAGCGGAGGCGCGAACCAACGTATGCGCGCTGCTCGACACCCCGCGCGACGACGCGTTGCTTCCGCCCCTAGCGGTGCGCATCAACACACCCTCAAGTCGCACTGGCATCGACGACCTGATCGCATTGCTCGACGCCCGTTTTGAGCCGACATTCATTCTTCTGCCGAAGATCGAGTCCCCCGAGCCAGTCGTTCAGGTCCATTCTCTCCTCAAAGGTGCGGGCAAGTCGGCCCACCTGGTGCCTTTGATCGAGTCCGCGCGCGGGAGATCCGCCATACGGACGATAGCGGCCGCATGTACGAGGGTAGCCGCGCTGATGTTTGGCGCTGCGGACTATGCTTCGGACGTGCGAGCACAGCCGTCAAGTTTCGCTTTGCAAGTCGCGCGGTGCGAACTGGCGTCCGCGTGTGCGGAAGCCGGAATCACAGCGATCGACTCCCCCTGCTTTGTCCTTAACGATGAGGTACAGCTTGCACTGGATCTGGACTTTGCCACCAGGAACGGGTTTACAGCGAAAGCGGCGATCCATCCATCGCATATCGCGCCAATCAATGCCGCGTTCACACCCTCCCCAGAGAGGCTGGACTGGGCGCATCGGGTCTTGGCTGCCAGCGAACAAGGTGCGGGTACCGTGGACGGCCGGATGGTTGACGAAGCGATTGCTCGTGAGGCGCGCCGCGTGATCGCGTCGCTCTGATCGAAGCACATCGCGCTTCTTGCATTGAGAATCATGCCATGAAGGGCATATTGGCAGACGCTCAAGCAGTGCCATCAACGAATAGCTAAGTATGGGAGGAGATTGTGAGCACGTTTCGCCAACAGGACGTGATTCAAAGCGTCGGTGATGCACTTCAGCACATCAGCTACTATCATCCGCGCGATTTCATCCAGGCACTGGGGCGCGCGTACGAACGCGAAACTAGCGAACTTGCGAGGGACGCTATCGCGCAGATCCTCACGAACAGCCGGATGTGCGCTGAAGGACACCGTCCGTTGTGTCAGGACACGGGAATCGTGACCGTCTTCGTCAAACTTGGCATGGATGTTCGGTGGGAAGACGCCACGATGAGCCTCGACGACATGATCAATGAGGGCGTGCGGCAAGCCTATATGCTTCCAGAGAATATTCTGCGTGCGTCGATTGTATCCCCCCCAGAAGGGAATCGCGTAAACACACGTGATAACACCCCAGCGGTGGTGCACTATGAAGTCGTGCCAGGCAGACAGATCGAAATGACCATCGCCGCCAAGGGAGGCGGATCGGAAAACAAATCGAAGTTCGCGATTCTTACTCCAACGGACTCTATCGTCGATTGGGTACTCGAAACCGTGCCGCACATGGGTGCCGGCTGGTGTCCACCAGGCATGCTTGGCATCGGCATCGGCGGCACTTCCGAAAAAGCCATGCTGATGGCAAAGAAATCGTTGATGGATAGCATCGACATGGCCGATCTGATCTCGCGCGGCCCCAAGAACTGGCTCGAGGAAATGCGCATCGATCTGTACGAAAAGGTCAACCGCCTCGGAATTGGCGCTCAGGGTTTGGGCGGCATGACCACCGTGCTCGATGTGAAAATCCTGTACGCCCCAACTCACGCGGCGTCGAAGCCCATTGCAATGATCCCGAACTGTGCCGCCACGCGCCATATTCATTTCACACTCGACGGCTCTGGTGTCGCACAATTGGAAGTGCCGTCACTAGATGACTGGCCGAAGGTGCAATGGATCCCGGACACGACCACCAGTCTTCGCATCAATCTCGACACGCTCACACGCGACCAGGCAGCCACATGGCAGCCGGGCCAGCGTCTTCTACTCACCGGAAAGCTGCTGACAGCCCGCGATGCGGCCCATAAACGGCTAACGGACATGATCGCACGTGGTGAACCATTGCCCGTCGACTTCACCAATCGCGTCATCTATTACGTTGGCCCGGTCAACCCGGTACGCGACGAGGTAGTTGGCCCCGCCGGCCCCACCACCTCGACCCGAATGGACAAGTTCGCCGAAGCGATGCTTGCACATACAGGTCTCATATCGATGGTGGGGAAAGCCGAGCGTGGTCCGGAGGCGATCGAGGCCATTCGCAGGCATGGCGCGACCTATCTTGTCGGCGTCGGCGGTGCTGCCTACCTCGCCTCCAAGGCTGTGCGCCACGCCAAGGTGTTGGCCTTCGAGGAATTCGGCATGGAAGCCATCTATGAATTCGTGGTGCAGGACATGCCTGTTACCGTCGCGATTGATGCCCGAGGCGAGTCCATACACGAAAGTGGCCCTCGGCACTGGCGTGCGCAAATTGCGAAGATGACAGTGTGAGATGTTGCTGCAGGCGCTCGGACCCGAAGCTTTCCCGGGCGCGCTGGATGGGCCGCAAGTATCTCCGCTTCCAGGCGAGGCTCCTGTTGCGTTCCTGCGGACGGCTTGCGCTTGCGCCACGCATAGTAGCCGCCGCGACACGTCGGCGGCACGGGATAGTCCTGTCGCATTGGTTCAATCACGCCGTACTTTACCGCGACTCCTTCGCGAAGGACGTCGCGAACTTTTTTAGGAGATCGCGCTCCATTTTTACCTCGGCCAGTTCGCGTTCGACGTGCGCCAACTCGGCCTCCACTTCCGTCAGTGGCTTCTGGAGCCGACCGACATCTTTCAGCTTGCCAGCCTTCGCCGCGCTCATCCAGTTTGTCGGCGTCTTGATTGGGATCGACAGCCGCCGGGACGATTCCGATACCCCAATACCTTCAACCATCGCCAGCTTGACCGCTTCGTCGCGAAGCTCCTTCGTAAAGATCGCTCTTGGAATTCAATTCATCCATGCCTCTGCTCCTCGATTTGACCCTGCCTCGTTTTCACGTACAGCATCTCATGCGGCGATTAAGCTGGCCTCGTAGTCGACAGGGGTGAGGAAATCGATCGAGGTATGCAGGCGTTGCCGATTGTAATAGCCCTCGATCCAATCGACGATATCCAGGCGGGCTTGGGCGCGCGTTTCGTAGTGGTTCTGATAGATTCTCTCGACCTGTGCGACACGTGTCGCCGTCCGCCGGACGTAAATCGGTAATGTAGTGGATGGCAAAGTCTGTTTCTGTCTTGTCACG
>NZ_QTQM01000092.1:0-5176 GCF_003854225.1 Burkholderia sp. Bp8986
CATCGAAGTATGAGCAGAGTGAACGAATTGGCCTGCAACAACGGTGGCAAGTCTCGGCATCCACGTTACGGACGGCGCCGGGATATCCCGGCCAAACCCCTATCAGCGATCACCAGCCACCCACCAGGCCCGGTGACAACCCCTCCGGATCATGACTGCCACTGGGGGCGAGAATCATGCCGGGCCTGGCTGGCCAAAGCCCCAATTATCGGGGCGTGAAGATAGTAACGGGGCGCTCATTCCATTTGCTGGTTTTTAGCTTATTCAACACCACCATTCAGGAGATCGCTCAACTCCGATAATGAAACCTGCGTCCCGTTCAAGCCCCATTGCGGCTGCTTTTCGAGAAGACGGGTACTGAGTACGCTGGCCAAGAACTTCTGACGCCAGCCCTCCTGTTTTGTCAGCCTTGCCACATGCGCTTCGAGTTGCTGGCTCCGTGGCCAGAACGCATAGTTTTCGTCATCAAGAAATCTCTCAATGAAGTCGCCTATAGCGTCAATAAACGTCACTTTACCGGCGCGAGAAAATCGGTATGTTCCGTCCGCGGGATCTACTATCGAAAATATGTATTGCTTGCCTTTGTAGGTAAGTGCGCAGATCCCGTTTGAGCTCGCCGCAAATTCCCCGTCAAGATCCGCTATCTGAATTTTCCGGATAGAATCAACGTTCACTGCACTCACCTCCGCCAAATGAAATTTCCGCCCGAGTGTCCTTGCAGCGCAAGGCTGGGTCGCTCACTGGATTGCCACCCGCTTCCGGTCCATCAAGCCTGTTACGCCAACTCGAACAGCTGCCTGGTAATAGCCAACATCTGTTCAACGGATCGTGTCTGTACAATCGGTTGCGCCCCCTGCCGATCGTCACAGGTGGTGGGTGGAAGTTGAGCTTCGGGGCATGGCGCAAGCCCAAGCTGCTGATCGGCGCCGATGGGCCGGTCTCCAGGACATTCCATATGCCATTCATCGTCAATCATGAATCTGCATTTATCGAAAGTCGTGCCACGGGTCCGGAAACGATAAATTTTCAGGTTCGAACGCCAACCGATTCGTCGGTCCCGTACCCGAAAAACCGAACTCTATTGCCATAACGTCTCCCATCGATGCCGAGCGAATCAGTTCAAACATGCTGCACGACTGTGTGCCAAAAAGAATTGGCGAAAAAAGTGCCGTTGTTGCATAGCAGGCTCAATAACAAAGCGAGATCGCTTCTGCGGCTTGCCAGGCCGAATGAACGACAGCGTGACACCGGTTTCGTAGGCCCATGCACCCAGCACCTTACCAGCGAACTCCGGCCCGGAGCCGACCATGATGGAGCGGGTAAGCCTCGCATCTCCTTGAGCCGCTCGAGCACTTGCTGCACTCGTAAGCCCGGCAGCGAAATCGACCTCGATGCGTGTGTATGAGTGACCACAGCTCGTCGCCTATCAGTTCTTGCGGCATCGCCTGCTGTCAGGAAAAACAAGACAGAAAGTTAACACCCTCTCCGGAAATACCATCGAACCGCGCAACTGATGACGACACGCAAGCGGGGGCCGCGACAAAGCGATTTCGGTTTGTTCATCACCTTATGCTACCGCCACCTGCCCACCAACCTGACACTGCTTACGCGAAGCCCCGACGCACGTCACAACAGCATCACGTTAAAGTGGATCAAGCAGGCGCTTAATCCCGCCTGATTGCCACATCCATCTCCGTCGTCATGCCGCCCGCTGCCTTGCTTTCATCGCGCCAGCATACCGGACCCCGTTACTGCGACAGAACCGTGTCAGAAGGGGCGGATACGATAACCGTTCGAGTCCCCGGCGCTGACAAAGTCATCATAGGCGGGGAGATGTGCGCGCTCTGCAATACGCCGATCAAACGAGACCCCAGTGTCATAATACACTTGACCGATATGGCTATTTGCATAGACCTGCTGGGCCCAGGTACTGTCTGCGCCTATCATGTTGTTCATAACGACCCAATTTGACGCGCTGCGCGACATGCCGCTGACAGCCCCGGTGATGTCGTTTTGTCCATTGGTGATTGGCGCAACGAATGCCTTCGCATCGGCAACCATGGTGTCGGCATATTGGGAAAGATCCTGATTTTGTCCATCGGTAAGCACAACAATCACCTTTCCGGAAAGGGTCATTGCAGTCGGCCAATCTTTGCCAACAATGCTAGTCTGAATTGGCGAGATGAGATTGTTTCCGGGGTAGATGTAGTTAACGAGATCACGAGGCGTAAAAAGCGTGTTCAAAAAGATTCGACCAAGCAATTCGTCAAAATCTTTGGGCGTACGCTGTGCGCTTTCCTTCGACCACCCCTGTTCCTTGTGGATGATGATCGTGATTGGAAAATGCTGAGGATTCTTGTCGCTCCACCCTTTAATATCCTTGAGGCAAGCTTCGAGGTCGTTTGTACCTGCGCCATCGCCGGTGCAGTTGTTGTCATTGCCTGACGCAACAATCTCTTCAGGACGTACGAACCAGTGCTTCGCGCTCCCCCCAGAGGATCCATTGCGCTGGTCCCAAACGTCCAGATGGACTGCCCGAATACTGTCGAATACAGTAGTGAATGTCGGCGCATTGCGCTTTTGATAGCAGCTCTCACACGCGACCTGAGAAATTCTGTTGAATGGTGTGTCCCGGCTGGACGGCGCAATGAATGGCGCATCGAAATTTTCCGCAAGTGCAGTTGCACATAAGGCCATGTTGCTTACTAGACCCATCATGATGAAAATAAGAATTCGCTTCATAAAAAACTGTCCCGTTTAGATGGTTTTAAGGTTGTGCTTCTTTGTATGGAATTCGACTCAAACGCTATCCGGAAAAATGCGGCATCGAGCCGATGTGATTCAGGATAGAGATAAGGTTCCTGATTTCCGGAAACGTCTGATCGAGATTAAGGATCCGGTCTGTTGATCGTATTTTTTGCCATGGCACCAAGCTCTCGTTATGAGTGGCCCCATCAAGAGAATCCAGCTGCAAAATTCATGAATGACGGCCTCCACCCGCTTTAGATTCTCCGCGTGAGGCTAGTTATCTCTGACGTGCAGGCCGCGGAAATGGGCGACAGCCAGCACTTCGGGAAAGTTCACAGTCTGCATCATATTGACAGGGTTAATCTTCCGGAAAACACCTGAATCTGATGGTTGCGTACATTGTCTTCCGAAGCACCGTCAGATCTCTCGAACGCGCAAATCGACAACCGCGCAGCTGTCGCTGTTGCTCGAGGGCTTCGATTGGGGACGTAAACTGGTCTCATGGAATCAACCTCGACCGCGCTGCCCGACGACATCAATGCTCTGAAAGCCATGCTGCTTGAGCGTGATGCCCAGGTTGCTGAGCGGCCAAAGCAGCTCTCGTTGCGGGCGCCAGAAATCGGGTATCTGAAGCTCACGATCGCGGAACTGCGCCGAATGCAGTTCAGCCGGAAGTCCGAGAAGCTGGATCGCCAGATCAAACAGCTCGAATTGCGGCTGGATGACCGGGTGGCCGATGAAGGCGCTGCCGAAGTGGCAGCCGCTCCCGTGGCGACGCGGCCGCGCCGCGAAGGTATGGCCCGCAAGCCACTGCCCGACCACCTTAAGCGCGAAGAGCATGTCCATCTGCTCGCTGACGATGACTGCCCCGATTGCGGCGGGCGACTCAAGCCTTTGGGCGAAGACTTCGCAGAACAACTCGAGTATGCGCGGGCGCACTTCCGCGTGATCTGTCATCGTTGACCAACGCGGGCCTTCGTATGTTGCGATCACATCGCGCAAGCAGCACCGAGCCGCCCGATCGACCGCGGCATCCCGGGCCCGGTACTGCTCGCGCACATCACCGTTTCGAAGTTCGCATACCACATTCCGCTGCACCGCCAGGCGGTCAGGCGATCCTGAAAGATGGCAAAGCAGGTTGGACCGCGCAACGGCGTTGTTGCATAAATCAGGCGTGAGGACGAAGTGAAGCCATTGTTCGTGATGTCAGGCAATGCGGACGGACAGCGGGCGGGCGAGCTCAGTCATAAGGTTGAGCACGCCCACGCGAATCGCGACCTCGGTCGCCTGCGAGTCAGTGCGACGCGCCCACAAGCAAGGGCCCGTGAGGGTCTTGAATCGGTATATCGCGTTCTCGGCGAGCGAGCGGCGGTGATAGCCGAAACTCTTCTTCCATTCCCGGCGGCCGAGTTGGGCATCCCGGGGCCGGCGCTGCTCGCCCACATCGTCGTGTCGAAGTTCGCGTATTACCTCCCGCTGCACCGGCAGGCGGTGATGTACGCGCGCGACGGCGTCGAGATCGATCCCGGCGCGATGGGCTACTGGATGGGTAGCATCACGGCGCTGCTCGCACCGTTGGTCGACGCCGTGCGCCACTACACGCTGGCCTGCGGTAAGGTGCATGCGGACGGCACTCCGCTGCCGGCGCCGGGCAACGGTCGCACGAAGACAGGACGTCTGTGGGTCTACGTGCGTGATGATCGGCCGAGTGGCTCCAACGAACCGCCGACGGCCTGGTTCGCCTACACGTCCGATCGCCGGGGTGAGCATCCGCAGCAACATCTCGCTGACTTCTCCGGTGTGCTCCAGGCTGACGCGTTCGCTGGCTATGCCGAGCCGTATCTCGACGGCCGGGTCCAGGAAGCTGCTGCATGGCACACGCGCATCGCAAGATCTGCATGACCCTGCCCCGATTCTACGTACAGCAAGAAGTTTGATAACTTTTTGACTGTATGGAGAAGAACATGGCAGAGAACGTGGTACCGAGACGGCAGTACACGAAGGAATTCAAGGTAGAGGCGGTGCGGCTCGCTGAGGGCGTCGGTCAGCATGAAGCCGCTCGCAGGCTGGGGGTGCCGGTGGCGACGCTGGGTAACTGGTGCCGTGATCAGCGCGATGGCAGTGCGCAGGCCGCAGCGGGGCCGGTGCCCAGTACGCCGAGCTCAAGTCGTCGCCCGGTCAGCGACCTGGAGGCCGAGAACAGTCGTCTGCGTAAGGAGTTGGCCAGCGCGAAGCTGGATATCAAAATTCTTCGAAAGGCGACGGCGTACTTCGCGAAGGGGGCGCGGTGAGGTACGCCTGGATCGACGCATATCGCGACCAGTACAGCGTGAGCCTGCGTATTTCGGCGAACGTGATCAGTGGTTCCGATTGATGGTGATCGGTCGTTTCGGTCGAAGGTGATCGCTGATCACCGGTTTCCGAAACG
>NZ_QTQM01000093.1:0-5101 GCF_003854225.1 Burkholderia sp. Bp8986
AGTTTCTGACGCGGTAGCGCGCCTTCGGCTCGTGCGTCTTGCTTCTATCCCTGCGCATCTTCTCGGTAAAAATCGAGCATCGACGCAGGAACCCGAATTGTTAACAGAGGTATCGCCCCGGTCGTTGCGCGTATACGTCACCGCGGCGCTCGCCGGATTTATGTAACAACGCCACGCCTACAATCAAAACGTTCGCAATGCGGAAAACCTAAAAATTAGGCGATAATAAAAAGCGCGAGTTAAATAAATAATCTATAGTATTGCGATATGAAAGCATTTTTAGTTTTTGAAGTGGCGCACGTCTTTTTTTGATAAATCCCTGCAGTATGACGAAATAATGTCAACTGGGGATATGCGGCGGTTTGCCGGAGGAGTGGGGTATGGCCTATAAGGATGCATTTGATCGTCTACTTGATGAGCTTGCTGGAGCCATCGGGATGGAAAAACTTGAATTTGATGAGGATGATTTTTGCCATATTACTGTGGATAATGAATTCCCGGTGTCGATTCGCCGTGATCATATAAGGCAAAGGCTCGTGGTGCTGGGGCAGATTGCTGAGCGGCTTCCTGCCGTAATGGAGCGAGACTTGGTTGCAATGATGCTGGCTCAAGGACTTGGGCCTTTGCGTGACAACGGAATTGGTATTGGATACGAGGCGTCAGCGGAAAATTTGATCGTTTTCCGAAGTATCCAAATAGCTGATCTCAATCTGGAGCGATTTCAGAGTGATCTTGGCGATTTTTTTGAGGCGGTTAAGAGATGGCGGCAACGCCTTCAGGTCGCGTCGCAATCGGAAAGTCGAGTCACTCGCAATGAGAATTCAGATGATATTAAAATTCCGTCAACCGGACTCCTTTGAACCATCTTGAAAACTTCGTCTAACATGGTGTAAAAGATGGTTCCGAAAAAGCCAAGTCGTGCTGCTAGCTTTCGCGGCGAGCTGTTACCTCAGGCAGCGTTGTTGCATAAATCTGGCGAGCGCCGCGGTGACGTATACGCGCAACGACCGGGCGATGCCTCTGTTAACAATTTGGGTTCCTGCGTCGATTCTCGATTTTTGCCGAGAAGATGCGCAAGGACAGGAGCAGGACGCACGAGCCGAAGGCGCGCTACCACGTCAGAAACTGGGCGGCGTACAACGCCGGCCTGATCAACCGAGGTAACGTCACGATGTGGTGGATCGACGAAGCCGCCCTTGCAAGCCTGCCTGACGCCGAGCCGACGCGCGGTTGGCCGCGTCTGTATAGCGATGCGCTGAGTCAGGCTTTGCTTGGCGAAGACCGTGTTCCGCTTGCCGCTGCGCGCCCTGCAGGGCTGCGCGCAAAGCCTGCGCGATCTGGCTTTCGCTAGCTTGCCCGTGCCGAACTACACGACGCTCTGTCGCAGTGCGCAAACACTTGAGGTCCTGACCTGAGTAACCGTTTTGAATGTCAAGCTGTGCGAGGTTGATTTTGAGCATTCAGGTGGTTACGGGCGATGGCATTTAGGTGCGTGATGAGCTTGCGCATGCGGGCGATCAAGGCCACTTTCTTGAGTTCGCCCCTGCGGCAACCAAACGTTCGTAGAAAGCGCGGACGGCCGGGTTGAATCGAGTCGCGGTGAGCGTCGCCATGTACAGCGCACGCCGTACCTCAAAGCGCCCGGCGGCGATGCGTCTGCGGCCTCTGATGGAACCAGAGTCCTTGGCATAAGGTGCCGCGCCGACCAAGGCGCATATTTGGCGCCGATTGAGATGACCCAGTTCGGGCAATTCCGCAATCAAGGTTGTCGCGGCGACGCGGCCCACGCCCGCCACGCCCTGCAACAGCTTGGACATGACGGCGCGGTGCTGCTCGACGTGACTGAGCATCTTGGTGTCGGCGTCGTTAAACTGATACGCAATGGCTTCGAGCAATGCCTGAATGCTCGGGTGTGTGACCGGGTGAGCCACGCGCAGCCCGACTGCCTGGAGCGTGCACGGCAATGCCGCCTCATAGCCACCCGTGACCTCCATCAGGTTGAAGCTTCGCCAGGGCGTCGGCCAGAACGACGTGCCCCTCGGGGTCGTTGCTGATATGCGTCAGTTCGGCTGTCAAGGTTGCCCCGGGACACACCACATCGACATGGGTACTCGCAACGTCGATGCCCGCCATTACGGATGATCCAGACATGGTCTTCATATCCCTTTCTTGTGCATGCGAGCTGGTATCAAACCGCTCGACTAACCGTTCGGGCATCGGGAAGACCAGAACGGTGGACGTGCGCAATCGACTCAAGTACGAACTGGCAAGCAGACTCGCCGACTCTAGGCGATTCCAGGCTACACGGCTCGGTCCGGTCACCTTAGCGGTAACCAGACTGTACCGCGCTGATCTGGTTTCACCGAGGCGTTGACCGTTGTGCGTAGCGCATCGCGTTTGGTTTCGGCTCAAACGTGATTGGAAAGTATCCGATTGAGCGTTCTTCTGTATCTTCTCGCCATGGATCCGCGCTTCCCGCAGACTGGCCGCACCGGACTTGCCGATCAGCCGCGCGTTGGCCTTGTTTGGAGTCGCTATAACACAACCTCGACGTTAGGGCAGTCTCGTGAGGATCCACAGCAGTCCAAGCGTCTCGAGTACCAACCGGAAAACCCACGCTCTTGACCCGGAGTCGTCGATTCGAAATTTATTCCACTTTATGGAAGACTCGAGTGAAAATTATCTGGATTATTATGCCATAATTTTATTTACAATTCTTTGTGCCGATTTCTATTAATTCAACCGAGAAAATGCCGCCCTCTGAAAATAAGGGTGGAATTTCTGAAAAACAACAGCATGTATTAACTGTAGGCGGCACTGGGCGTTTTGTTTTAACCGAAATGGATGTTAAAAGCGAGTCTCATCAACGCTGGAAAGAGATTGCCATATTGATCTGCAGAACCGTCGTCGTGTTTACTACTGCTGCACTTGTTACAACCCTCTGTGCTTCTTTTGGCGCGGTCGCAGGGCCGGTCGGTACAGTGGTTGGGGGTGTAGTGGGTTTAGGGGTGGGATTGACTGTTGGCCAAATCATTGGTGATGTATTGTTCCGTGACTACATACCGCCGGTGCTCGCGATGTGATGACAGTGATTCTGGAGCCGTTTGACCTGCCATGGAATTTTCGGACCAGTTGAAACTTGAGAGTGATTCATCGGACGTGCCCGACCCCGAAGGATGAAGCGGCCACCGCGCCGAGCTAGTATTGCGAGGCAGCGGTGGTCGAGGTCGGTCCATTGTCTGGTGCACTGAGCCCGTTTGAGAGTTGGACCCGCAGCCCTGCGAGTACCCCAAATTGTGACCTGGGGCAGTCTGTCGCCCTGCTGGATCACGCTTACCAGAATCCGATAACGAGGGCTGCCGCCGCTGCCATTCTCCATCGTGCAGGAGGGCAACATGCAGGTACTTTATCCACGCTGCGCCGGACTGGACGTGCACAAGGACACTATCGTGGCATGCGTACGTTGCGTGTCTGCGCCTGAGCGCCACAAGGTCAAAAGTTTTCCAGCACCACGACCGGTTTGCTGGCGCTATCTGACTGGTTGGCAAGCCATCTCTGCACCCATGTAGCAATGGAAGCCACTGGCGTGTATTGGAAACCCGTCTGGCACGTACTCGAGGATTCCTTCGAGTTGGTGCTTGGTAATGCCGCACACATCCGGAACGTGCCTGGCCGCAAAACGGATGTCAACGATGCGATGTGGATCGCGGACCTGCTCGCACACGGGTTGATCCGCTCTAGCTTTGTGCCGCCTCCCGCGATTCAGGAGTTGCGCGATCTGACACGCACGCGTGAGCAGCTGGCCCGCGAAATCGCCCAGCATTGTCTGCGCATTCAGAAGGTGCTTGAGGACGCCAACCTCAAACTCGGCAGCGTACTGTCCGACGTGCTTGGCGACAGCGGGCGGGCTATGCTCAAGGCCATCATCTCGGGCGAGGATGACCCGGTGCGATTGGCCTCGCTGGCTCAGGGCCACGCCCGCCGAAAGACCAGTGAACTGCGCGAAGCGCTGAGCGGCCGTGTCATCGCCCATCACCGCGCCATGCTCGGACTGCATCTGCAAGTCATCGACGCACTTGAGCGAGCGCTGGCAGACTTGGATGCTGCAGTGGGGCTGGCGTTGACGCCGATCCGGCAGCACGTCCAACTGCTCAGGACCATTCCTGGGGTTGAGGATTTGACTGCTCGGGTCTTGGTAGCCGAGATCGGCGTCGACATGACGCGCTTCCCCAATCCCGCCCATTTGATATCGTGGGCCGGCTTGTGCCCGCGTAATGACGAAAGCGCGGGCAAACGCCGTAGCACTCGTGTCCGCAAGAGCGGTACGTGGTTAAAGACTGCACTGGTCACGGCTGCATGGGCAGCAGTTCGCACAAAAAACACCTATCTGCACGCCCAGTTCTTGCGAATCAAAGCGCGGCGCGGTGCTAAAAAAGCGATCGTCGCTGTTGCGGCGTCCATGCTCACTGCCGCGTGGCACATGCTTCGCAACGGCGTGGAATACAAGGACCTCGGTTCTGATTACTTCAATCGACACGACATGCAGGGGACTGTTAAACGGCTGCTCAAAAGACTGACGGATCTCGAGTATCCCGTTCAACCCGCGTCTCCATCGTAAGGGCTTCTTACCAGAATGGCTTCCAACGGAGAAAAGGAAGTCATGAAAAAGAGCCGGTTTACCGAAGAACAGATGGTCACCATCCTGCGAGATGGCGGACAAGGCGCCGGTCGCGGAAGTTGCGAAGAAGCACGGGGTCAGCGAGCAAACCATTTACAACTGGCGACAACATTTCGGCGGGCTGGAGGCTGCCGACGTGAAGCGGCTCAAGCAGCTCGAGCAAGAGAATGCGCGGCTGAAGAAGATGCTGGCCGAGCGCGATCTCGAGCTGGACGTGATGAAAGAGATCAACGCAAAAATGTATGGTCCGCCCCGGCTTTGCAAGCGGGCGCTCTCCGACGAGACAGTTTGCGTAAATGTGTCCGGCCTCTCGCGAGTCAGCCGCTTTTGGCGGCAAGGCCATGATGGTGACCTGCCTGATTTCTTCGAGCCATTTCAATCTTGAGGAACGGCCTCGGTTGCTTCAGTTGAACAATACTGCTG
>NZ_QTQM01000094.1:0-4740 GCF_003854225.1 Burkholderia sp. Bp8986
TTCCTGCAAATCAAACAACACCGTTTCGGCTTCGCAGCCTTACTGCATACGCCTCGCACGATTGTTCAGGTCCGACTACCAAGCGATTTACGAAACGGGACGCGTTGCCGAAGCAGCATGTTGGGCCCATGCACGGCGGCAGTTCTACGAATTGCATGCGGCTCGCCCAAATGCATTGAACACCGAGGCGCTGGAACGTATCGGCGCGCTCTACAAGGTCGAAGAGCAGATCCGTGGCAAACCGCCCGATGAGCGGCGAGCGCACCGACAAACTCGCGCCAGGCCCTTGCTCGATCAACTCCATGCGTGGCTGAGCGCCACACTGGAGACGCTCTCGCGCAAATCCGACACGAGTCGGGCGATCCTCTACGCGTTGAACCGGTGGGAAGCGCTCACACGCTACTGCGACGACGGGCATCTCGAAATCGATAACCTACCGGTCGAGCGCGCGTTGCGCGGAGTGGCTATCGGGCGCCGAAACTACCTGTTCGCCGGCGCGGACTCAGGTGGGGAGCGTGCTGCCGCGATCTACAGCCTGATCGGGACGGCCAAGCTCAACGGCATCGATCCCGAGGCGTATCTGCGCGTCGTGCTTGCGCGCATTGCAGACCATCCGATCAACCAGGTCGAAGGCCTGCTGCCCTGGAAAATGACCACCCCAGCATCGTAAGGCGATAATGCCGCTGGCTTCCCGTTCCCCGGAGATCAGATGGCAAAGTCGTTCCCGCGCTTTACCCTGCACGTGCAGCTTCAACACATCGAGCCGCCCATCTGGCGCCGGATCGAGGTCGAAGGAACCGAGTCACTGCGCAAGCTGCACCATATCCTGCAGGCGGCCTTCGGCTGGGAAGACTCCCACCTGCACGACTTCCTGGTCGACGGCATGACCTACGCCATGTTCGAGGTCGATGGCGTGCTGGAATTCGCTGATCCGGGCACGACCGCCGATGACCGCAAGGTTCGACTGCAGAAGGTTCTGAAACTTGGCTCACGCTTCCTCTACCGGTACGACTTCGGGGACGGGTGGGATCACGTCATCGTCGTTGAGAAAGTGGAAATCGTTGAAAGCGAACCGTGGGGCGCGGCCCAGGTCATCGATGGTGCTCGCGCGTGCCCGCCAGAAGATGTGGGCGGCCCGCCCGGCTACGACGCGTTCCTGAACACGCTATCTAACGATCCGAATAGCGAAGAGGCAGAACATTACCGAAACTGGGTTGGCCCCGGCTTCGATGCCGAACGGTTCGATCTGCGTGCGGCCAATGCCACGCTGCTGCGCATGGCATCCAATCGTTGGGGAAACCGGTAACTCACGCCGTCAAGATGGTATCGGCTCCACGCTTACGAAGGAGTTGCTATCTGGAAAGCAGCAATCCCGCCGGCCAGGCGCAGGGCGATCCGGATGTTGATGACCGAACGCGCCATGGGTGTCACCCGCGCCTGCCGGCCAGCAGGGATTGCGGGCTCACCGTTTCACTATGAACGACAGCCCATGCAGACCACTAAGAAGCTCTAACACAATGAGTTTTGAAGCTGTCGCCAGCAGATGACGCAAGGGGCGATTTTCATGAACGCTTCATGGATGGTCGCGAGGCGTTCGAACCGAATGCGCAGACGTCTGAAGTTGTGCAGCCACGCAAAGGTGCGCTCGACGGCCCAGCGGGTCTTTCCAAGACCGCTGCCGTGCGGCTCGCCACGGCAGGCAATCTGCGTGGCGATGCCGGCGGCATGCAGTGGTTTGCGATATTTGTCGTGGTCATAGCCACGATCGGCTTGCACCACGACGGGCTTTGATAGCGGCCGTCCCCGTTTGTCGCGAATGGGCGGGATGGCCTCGATGAGGGGCAGCAGTTGAGTAACGTCGTTGCGGTTGGCGCCCGTGAGGATCAGCGCGAGCGGAATGCCCTGCGCTTCAGTCACAAGGTGGTGCTTTGAACCGGGTCGCGCCCGATCGATGGGATTGGGTCCTGTTTTTGACCCGATCCCACTGCACGAATGGAGGACGAATCGATGACCACGCGCGACCAATCGATGCGATCGGCCGCGCGAAGCTTGGCCAGCAGCACCTCGTGCAGTCGATCCCAGACGCCCGCGTGCTGCCAATCGCGTAGCCTGCGCCAGCAGCTCATGCCTGAACCGCAGCCCATTTCCTGCGGAAGCATTTCCCAGGGAAGACCGGATTGCAGCACGAACAAGATGCCGGTCAACACGGCGCGATCGTCCAGCGGCTTGCGCCCCGGGTATCGCGTCCGACGCGGCTTTGGTGGTGGCTGCAACGGTTGAATCAGTGACCACAATCGTCATCGAGTATCGGTTTTGCCATGGCCTCCTCGTCAGCGAAACAACGAAGAGGTTAACAGAGCGTGCGGCGGGCTAACAGTCCCCACAACTCATTTTGTTAGAGCTTTTTAACGACCTATCGCCTGTGCGAGGCTTGCCACCAACCCCGTCCATTTCTGAATCAGGCTAGAAACGGCCTGCATATCATTGGTGTAATTTGCATTTGACTGCTGCAGCAGCACCATCAGTTGCTGGTTCGCATCGCCTCCGGCTTGAGCCGTCTGCTTGATGGACGAGGCAACATCTTGCAATGTCGACGCCGATAACTGTGAAGGCTCCGGGACTGGGAAGCTTCCATCGGCAATTTGTTGCCACTCCGACGGAGAACTCACACTAACACCGCAATTGTTAGTCAACCAGTCCTGAAATGACTGCCCATCTACCTGGATATTGTTTTGCAATCCCCACTGAATGAAGGCCTCCCACTCAGCCTGATCCGGAGAGTCACCGCCAAAAGGGTACCCACCAGATTTTCCGGCATTCGTTGCTGATTGCTGGAGCTCATCCGCGAACCTCGTCGCCTGCTCCGAAATGGCGTTGTTCCCACTAATCTGATTGTAGATGTCTTGCAAATTTGATTGCTCGAGTGCCGCGCATACAGACATCAATGCCACACCACTTGCCAATACATTCGCACTAACCTGGCCTTGCGAATACGCTGCCTCGGCAACTGACATACTATTGCCACCAACGCCGAAGTATGCTACCCCCATACCCGTCGGTTGCGATACAGGATCACCCGGTGCCGAACCAGTCGGTGCCGAACCGCCCGGAATTGGTATAGCATTCACTCTTGCCGCCTTCCGGGCGTCCAGCATCTCCATCCCCGCTTGCGCGAGCACGCTCATTTTTTCAAGCATGTGATTAAGTGCACGGGGGGGGGCAGACGAATTTACGCCCTTCGATTGTCCGCCCACAGCCTCTGCTCGGCCGGCCGCCTTCGCCGCCTCTTGCGTACCCGACAACCCAGAGGCCGAATGCCCCACATTCGGCCGCGCGCCATTGTTTATTTTGGAAGACATCCTCTGTATTCCTTAAAAAGGTTTTCTTGAAAGAATTCCATCTAAATAATTCTGTCTGTTACAAATTTCCGCACCGGAACACCAATGCCCTTCGCCGAAGCACACCCAGCCGACGAACTCTGTCGCCGCGCAAATTCTTCAAGTCTTTTCTCAACCTGCTTGCGTAAATCTTCGATCTGCGGCGCCGCACTCCTCAACATTGCACGCACTCGATCCAAAGCCTTTTCCGCCTTTGGATCGGATTTAGCCATTTTCTCGAGCTCTAAAATATTGCGCTGCAAAATCTTGCACTTCGTCATATTCTCCCGATACACTCGCATTCTCTCTGCAGCGATCGTCTTCAACGCGTCTGGCGTAATCACGCTTTCGCTAGGCATAACGTCCGACATTTCACTCGACTCCTTTTGGTTGGATAGAGCCCGAATCACGGGCTCAAATTATCAATTTTGAATTATTTCCTTACCGCCAAGTCACCACACCCCATTACCAAAACGCCGCACCTCACCCTAGGACAGCAGCGCATCCAGCAGCAACTATAGCATATGCGACTTATCCGCATCTCCCTATCGGAAAATGCCATGGGCTTCAAATAGAAGACAGAAATATCACCCTGACGTATACAATCCTATAATTTTTAACGAAACCGATAGCGCTATCATCAAACTCCACCGAACCGACGCCCCGTCTTCAGTAGCATATGGCTTTAGAATGCGGGGGAGGTAACGTAAGTGCTTTCTCTGTCAGTTCACGAGCATACGTTGTGGGCATGAGTCCGCCCAAGGATTTCTGCGCTCTGCTGACCCAGTGTTCGTTCCGGCATTCATCGTGGAAGCGCCCGTTGAACGATTCGATGTAGATATTCTGGTTCGGTTTGCCCGGTTCGATCGGAAACAACTTCACGCCTCGCGCGTATGCCAGGTCAACATCGCTCTACTGCAGAACTCTTTCCATTGTCGGTCCATATGGTTTGCGGCAGTCCGCGATGCAAGGCCGTGCGATCGAGGATGCGTGTCAGCGCGTGACCGTCAATTGCTCGCTCCGGCACGACGGCGGCAGCGTCGTCCTTCCGCTGTTCGGTCGAAAAGTCCATTGACCAGACCTTGTTGGCCGCCGATAGTCGGCCGAGCGGTCGGCGATCCGATGCCGGCACCCTCTTTCGCTTGCGATGGCGCACCTGCAACATCCATACAACCACTCGACGCGCTTGTCGTCTAATTGCTGTCAATAGATCATCCTCCGGAAAGGGTTCAGACCAGCAGTTTCCTTGTCGTCTTCGTGGTCGTGTTCACGCCACAACATGCCGTCAGAGAGTCGCTACAACGTTCCGATGTGATTGCCGCGGTTTTCCCGCAAAGCGCGTCAAGGAATCGTTGAGGCGACG
>NZ_QTQM01000095.1:0-4720 GCF_003854225.1 Burkholderia sp. Bp8986
CTGCCGTCCACCGTGCGTACGTTCAATTCGTGTCTGCTCGGCGTCGGTCAGTTCGAGCGGATTGGTTGTATGAGGCACAGACAGCCGGAGGGGATAGGGCACGGCTCGGCGGTTGGAAAGATGGATACCGGAACGCAAAACCCGACGCTGCGAAGAATTGCCTTGGGAATGACCGGAACGTGTGGAGTCCTGCCCGGATGGCGGGGCGGGACTGGACATAGAGTTCCCGAGCTGAACCATGGGGACGTAAGCGCTGGCGACGGAATACGGAAAGGTGTCATTGCCGGCGTTCAGCTGAAGTGAATGGGATCTCCCATTTGTTATCAGAATACCGGTATTGTCCGCTAGATCAGAACGATCCGACAACGATGCCGCGGTAGGGTTGGGGGAAAGTGAAGCGCGAAACATATTGATCAATCTCACAAATATCTAACAGCCCGGAACTGGTGGCTATGATCCCGACGACATCCGGTTCCACAGCTTGTACAGATTCTTCGACAGGTTCTGCTCGAACTCGGCGATGGTTTCATCGTCGATGCCTGCACCCGTTCGCTCCACACCCATTACAGGCGCTTCCACGCTACTACGGGTGACTCCGCCCCTTGGTCCAGCATCGGTATTCTTCCTCATGGTTTCTGATCGCGGTAGGGATGCCCGTTACCGGGCACCCCCCACACAGATCCGTACGTGCCCAATTCGGGCATACGGCTCCTACCTCGAGTGTTTGACGGCAAAGCGCCGGTTCGGCCACGGATGAAGTATGCGGGGGCGCGGGAGCCATGTATCAGCGATTCGCGTCATTTGCGTCCAGGATGTGCGATCCCTCTGGCTGCGACGCCGCAGCGCGCGCATCCACCGGGTTCGAACGTGATGGCGAAAAGCCTGAAGCGCGCGGAAGTTTGTGGGCACTGCATGATATGCAAAGTACCCCTGAACGACCTGCTTGAGCCATTTCCCCTGCTCTGGAATCGAGTCGTGCCAGCGCCTTCGGAGATCATCCTTGATCTGCCTGAGCTTCGCCCGCATGCGATCTCCACGGCTCTTCCGCTGTAGCTGGAAGGCACCGCGGCGTGAGCGCCCACAGATGAAGATGAAGCCCGGGAAGGTGAACGTCTCTGGCCGGGGAAGACCCACCCGCTGCCGCCGAGCCGCCACATAGCGGCCGAACTCCAGCAGCCTTGTCTTCTCCGGGTGTAGCGTAAGCTCGAACTTTTCCAGCCTCGCTCGCATCGCGTCCCAGAAGCGCCTCGCGTCGGCTTCATGCTCGAAGCCGACCACGATATCATCCGCGTACCGCGAGATGATCACGTTGCCTTTGGCCTCCAGCCGTCGCCACCGTTGAGCCCAGAGATCGAAAGCGTAGTGCAGGTACCGACGCTTCGCCGACATCCTCGCGGACGCCAGCGCACGGCTCGGGGCCGATGTGGTTCGCTACGCCTTCATTGTAATGGACTTTCACCATCTACTCCTTGCCGGTCTCCCGGCGCACCCATTTGTCATTTCCCTTCGCATCTGGAACAAGGTTCTCACGTTCCGTACCAAAGCCTGTATTGAGATCATGCCGCCTATACACCGGCTGCCATCGGGCCCGTAAGCAGGTATCGTCCCGATTTGTCCTGAAGCCAATGGTCTACCTCAGTTTCGACAGCGCCTTTGGGCATAACGATGCGTCATCGGACGGTTTGCTTTCGCTCATCTTCTCAATACGTACCTGCCACCCTCGGCGGGTGACTTTTCCACAGTCGCTCACCACCACGCCTTTTGAACGCAGCAGCACCGGGCGGGTTGACGTCTGCTCCTGCAAGCCGACTCCGGAAGGCCTTCTTCCATCTTCAGTACAGCATCCCAAGCTTGCGCTCAGGTTCGTGACACACACCACTGGGTTCCTTTCTTCGTCTATTGCATTTCCGGATCGCGCTTACTGTCCTGATTCTTCGTCGAACTCGGCGCCGCTATCAGCGTGGCGTTCACAACGGTCAGTTCCGTGAGCAGCAGACCCTTCTGCACCAGTACGACATTGAGTATCAGCCCACGTCCAGCTCCGCGAACTGCTGGAACAATGGCATGTTGTACAGCGCTTCTTCCATGGCTGGATCCGAGAGGTAGAACCATTGATGCAGGAAATGAATTGGCAGCATGGCTTTTGCCGCAAACGGCGGCCGCCCCGTCTTCGCAACCGGTGTGTACGGCGCAATCAACGTCACCAGCTCGGCCCACGACACAACCGGATTCCTTCGATCGAGGAGCTCGTGCTTGCGTGTCGGCTTGTTCGACACCTCGAATCCCATTCCCCCAAGGCTGATCTGTTTCATTCCGTCAGTGCCTCATCCTGCCGCCTGCATCGCTCAGCTGTTGCAGGCCATCCTTAGGCGATCCTGCTTGCACTGTCAGCTTCAAAAAGATCTCAGCACCTTCAACGAGGAAAGAATTCGTTCACAACTCCCAGATCGTTCACCAGCTCAAGATACTTATCCTCGATACTTTGATTTCTGGTTTTCTCGATCGCCTTGAATCGCTTGGTGAATTCTTCATGCGAGAGCTTCTTACTATCATCAGTCGGATTTTGATATTGCTCCTGCAACTGCTCTAACTCTTCATGCGCATCCGCATCGATCTTGGTGAAGGCAGCCGCCGCGCCACGCTTCAGTGCGTCGCGTACAGGGTCAAATTGCGCAAGAAATACACAGGCCGCATCCCGGGTCATGGAACGTTTAAGGGAATCGATGGCCGTTGCGAGGTCCGAATCTTCGATGCAACCAAGTAAGCCATGTTTCTCCTTGAACGGCGATATCGGCAGCTCCATCGGCTCACGGAGCGCCTTTTTGAACCCCAGATGGGTGTGGACTTCCTGGCGCCCCGTACGACCACCGCTGCGGGCGAACCTTGTCGCATATTGCTCAACAAGATCGAGCCTGAAATAGGCCAAACCTGCCGCCACGAGATCTTTCATCGGGCGCCCATCGAGTGAAGCGGCAAGGCATGTTTTTTCCATTTTCTGGAATTTGTCCAGAACCTGATCTTCGCAATCCCGGTCGGCGTCGAACATGATCGCGAGACATTGCGACCTGACGGTTTCATTGAGCAGCATGCCCCTTGCGATACTGCATACCCGCACAGCAAACTCCTCTCCTGCGGGCCCCATCGCATCAGGAACAGTGTACAAGCGCGCAAACATCGTTCTGAAGTGTCCCTGTTGTTCCGGAGTCAACTGGCTTGTTTGACTCGCCATCATCCGGTTGAATGCCTCGAAGTCATCAGGGCACTCGCCCGCGCGTTCGAACCAATCACGCATCAGTTGCTCGAGTGAATCGGTCTGGTTATAGGCCTGGCCGGCCACCGACGTCAGAATTTCCATCTTGGGATGACGAACGTGCTCGAGTCGATAGACCTCTTCCGCGCTAAACCGGTTATCCTGGACCTTTATGCTGACCGGTTGCTGCCCTTCCTCCACACCGATGTTGTTCAACTGACTGCTCGGAGAGTAGAACTGTTCGAGACCATGCCTATACGCAATGGTGACATTGTCCCAAACAGACGCACAGTGGGCCTGGAATCGCCATTCGGGTGTATTTCTCACCTGATACAGGCGCTCCACGTAAGAAGAGCCAATGGTCACATAGGTTTCTGGCAGTCGTCGCAACTGATTGCTCGTTGCATCGAGAACCTCCAGATTGCTTAGATTACCGATAGAGTCAGGAAGTATCGCAATTCTATTATGTTTGATGTCCAGCACCTGGAGCGCCGACAGGCGACCGATGCTATCTGGAATCTCAATCAGCTGGTTGCGGCTTGCGTCCAGATGAGTGAGATTCCGCATCCCTGACAGATCGGGCAGCTCGTGCAATGCATTGCTCGAGATATTGAGCTTTTTTATTTGGGTGAGCTTAAGCACCTCATCAAGATCAGCAATTCTGTTCCCAGAAAGGTCGACCTCTGTCAACCGCGTGAGTCGACTGAAGCACGCGGGTAGACTCTGAATGTTGAGCCCTTGGAGGTTTAATTTGGTAGCGCACTCTGTGTTCTCTGGGGCCTCGTACGCAGCGATCATGAGCGCTGCCGCGACCTCGTGACAAGGATCGGTCGACGCCCATTGCGTCACTTGACTGTGGAAGTCGAGCAACACATTGCTCCCATTCAGGCTCGCAGACGCAACTCCGTTATTGGGTTGAATTCTGTCGCCGAGAGGAGGCAAATTGTCGTGATTGAGAGGAGCCCATTGATCGGCGCTTGGATTGCTGAGCACGCTCGAAATGCCGTTGAAGATGCGCCGGAGGGAAAACCCACCCCCCGTAGGGGTCCTCAATTGACCTTGAGCGGTCTCGGTCCGGGGCGGTGTCTGATTCGGGATTTTGGAAGGATTTAAACGGAGCATTTGTCTTTCGGGTCCGATGGAGGCGGACGGAGGCTTTATAGAACGAGATCGACGTCTGTATGAAATATTCGTAATGCATTACGTACTCGCCGCTTTTGGGTGAGTTATAGCTACGGATTCCGGCCAGCTTTGGTCAATGCACCAAATCAATGCCACTCATCGAGTAGCCTCACTGACTTAGCAGTAGCCATCTCACGATGGGCCCATTTACTCATGGATTACACCTATTGACCATCTGATTTTGTACGGACTGTTGATTTTACGACTACCAAGTCGGACCTGAACAATCGTGCGAGGCGTATGCAGTAAGGCTGCGAAGCCGAAACGGTGTTGTTTGATTTGCAGGAA
>NZ_QTQM01000096.1:0-4718 GCF_003854225.1 Burkholderia sp. Bp8986
CCCACTAAAAAATTTAGTGGGAACTACGATACATTCGATCAGGCCTCGTGGACGTACGGCCGCCCCGAGCCGCTTACGAATTTGCGCGGCCACCTCTGCGTTGTACTGGGGCAGGTGCGCACGGCCGACAAGAGTAACGAGATCGCGGCGATTCCGGAATTGCTCGACGCGCTGCTGCTCAAGGGCGCGATCGTGACGATCGACGCGATGGGCTGCCAGCAAGCGATCGCCCGGCAACTCGTCACGAGCGGTGCCGATTATGTGTTGGCGGTCAAGGAGAACCAGCCGACGCTGCTGGTGGAGATTCGCTCGACGCTCGAAGCCCTCGATCGACTCCAGCCCGAAGATCGATGGGACTGTTCGAGTGAATATCGGGAGGTCGAGAAGGACCACGGCCGGATCGAAACGCGTCGTTGCCTGGTTAGTGACGTGATGAACACATGGCGTGCGGCCGCGCTCTGGCCAGGCATGCGCTCGATCGTGATGGTGGAGGCCACGCGCGAGATCGGCAATACGGTGACGGTCGAGCGCCGATATTACGTGAGCAGCCTGCCGCCCGATGCAACGCGCATTGCACACGCCGTGCGCTCGCACTGGCGAATCGAGAACTCGATGCACTGGGTGCTCGACGTAGCGTTCGACGAAGATCAATGCAGGGTGCGAGTCGAACATGCGGCGCAGAACTTTGCAATTCTGCGCCGCATCACAATGAACCTGCTGCGCAAGGACACGCAAACCAAGGCGGGCCTCAAAATCCGCCGGCTCAAGGCCGCCACCAGCGACAACTATCGCGCTCAACTCCTTGGCTGGTAAGCCCCTTCATGCGATTGCCCTGTGTTCTCGTGGATCGAAGGTTGGTACAACGTCAGCCGTCGTCATAGCAGCATTGGCTACCACTCGCCGATCCGCTACGAGCAAGTTCACGAAGAACAAAACCGAATCTGCCTCGCCGACGAGTTGCCCACTGCCGGCCGGCGTCGTGATCGTAATAAGCGACCCGCCGACCGGCCGTGGACAACTCGCGGCAGCCCCCAAACCGGAGCAAATCAGCACACTCGAAATTCAACTGCTTAACCGTCCACGGAAGTGGGTCACCCCCAGAACTTGTGAGGCCACCTCTCGCGATAGCAACGATCTTTCATTTCGGCAAAGCCTTTTAGAATAACAAGTGATAGTACTGGCCTGACCTGATGCTTTCGAGGCCATGGGGCAACCACTTCCGCGATGCGAGTGATAGCGTGGCACCGCGTGACGGTCTCGAATGTATCGATTACGTTGAGAAGGTAGTGTGTCGGGTTGACCTGCTGTTCAATAGGCAACCGACCGACAGCGCTTGCTATGCGCTCGAACGCTACTCTCAACGCATCGATTTGGATGGGGTAACGCAAGGCATCGATTGCACGGGCGAGCGCTGCAAGCGGCTCGTCTTGATGCAGGATATCGAGCTCTTCAACTGCGTTGATGATACTCGTGAAAAGCGGAAATCGCCATAACGGTTGCGCAGACTCGATCTGGTTAGCGAGAGCAGTCCATAGCGCACTCTGGTATGCGCGCGGTACCTGGAGGATCGGATTCACCATGCCTACTGGTGACTTCAGTATCGCATCTGGCCCGGGAAATTTTTCAAAGCCTGCTTCTGCCCGTTGCCTCTCGGCTGGGTACTTGCTACGCGGCTTTTCAACCTCCAGTTGATCTGCCAACATCGTGCCGATGCGTAGCATGAGTCTGTCCTCCTGATCGGGCGGCAACTGAGGCGCGAAGCGTCTCCAATCTGCAAACGAATAATCTGCCAAATTGATGTCCAGCATGGCCTGGGCCACGAGGGCGAACCAGGGGTCGATTTGCTGCTCTGGAAGCAGCGAGGTAGTTAAGCGAGCTGAATATTCTTGTGCCTGAGGAATCATGTTCGCTGGGAGAGTGCTGATCTGACAAATCAGGTTCTCCAGAGGGGGGGCTTGCCATTCGCGAGGCAATTGGGCAATCAGGTTTGCCATATACATCCAGGCCTGGTATCGCCCTTCAAGCGGGAGCCAATTGATCTCGTGGGCAAGTTCGCGCAACGCGGGGGCCTGCTGGTCGGGCGAGCGCGTCGCGACTGCATTGGCTGAGTCGATAAAGGTTTGGTATCGCCCCGTGCTATCACTCGAAAATTCAGATACGCGAAAGATTTCCGCTTTCAGAAGTGTGTACTGTTGATCCGTCAGTTGTTCGATCGTATTTGCCAGTTCTTCAACCAGATGGAGACGACTGGGCGGCGGGACATAGGCGATTTGACTAGCCAGGGCGGCCAGAGGCTTACATTGTTGATCCGATGGCAACCTTCCAATCCATTCTTTTATGTCTGTGAAGGCCTGATACCTTTCGTGATCCGGGAGTTCCGGGATGCAGTGGATAATATCAGTAAGCGGTGCGCCTTGCATCGTCAACGGCAGCTGGGTAATCAAGGCTGTGATCTTTCTAAAAGACGCGAACTCGTTATCCCGCATTTGCTTGATTTGATTCGCGAGGACGACCAGCAGCTCACCTTGCAGCGCCTGCGGTAAGGTGGCAATCATGTCTGCGGCTTTTTCGACGGCAGATAACTGTTCTCTACTCTGTATCATCCCGATTTTGCCAGTGAGGGCGATCAGCAGTCTGCTTTGTTGATCAGGCGGGAATGCCCATATTTTGTCTGCAAGGCGCCGGAAGCCGATGTGCTGGATATCGCGAGGGAGGAAGTCGATCCTTTGGATGAGAAGAGATACATGGTACTCCAAGAATTCATTTCTAACGGGAGTTCTTGAATTATCTTCCATGTCAATTGATAGCAATGCAAGTTGGAACGAGTAAAAATCACGGATACTGGTGACTGATTTTTCCGCGTGATCTCGACAAATCATTTCCTTGATACTCGGACCAATATTTATGAGATCTGCGACCGCCAGCGCCACGCGGTCTTTTGTAGATAAGTTGAGCGCGATTTGTCGCAGGACCCTGGATGGCATTTTAGCCAGTGATATCCGAGAGGCACGGGGCGGCGGAGGCGGTGGCGCAAGTGAGTGCCGCGGTGGAAGTGGCGGTGGAAGTGGCAGTGGGAGCGCCGAGGCGTGCCGCGGCGGAGGCGATGGATCTATGTCTTCGGCTGGTGTGGGAGTGGTGCCTATGGTGCTTAATGCGGGTATGGCTGGAATCAGGCCATGATCGGTTTGCACGCAGAGCTCATAACGGTTTCCGTTAATCACGAAAATGCCGACGTTGTCTGCTGGGGCTGCGCGTGAAGGTGACTCATTTTTGGCAGACGAGACTCGGAACATATCGGAAACTGAGAGTAATGGAATTGGAGGTGATGGAGCCGACGACAATTTGATCCTGATGCACCGCCTGTCGATGAAAAGATCCGGAAGTGACTGGAGCCGATGTCAGGAGCAATGCACCGGCTGCGCGATGACCGGCGAATTCAATCGGGCGAGTTTCTGCTGAGTCGATTGCCCTGCATCGGCCATCGTTCCTGATGGCGATGTTTTTCCGCAACAGCTCGATCCTTTCGTGCGCATTGATGTGCTGCTATGTTTTCCTGGCTTTCCTGAATCGGCGTGATACCCGAGCTAGACCTGATCGCAATCATCTTAAAACGCACGAGGTCTTACTGGCGGAGCTTCACTGCCAGAACCACGGAAACCATCAATACGAGAATCGCCAGCGTGCCAAGATGCCATGGCTCGGGAGCGAACATCGGTCTTACCTTAACACTCACTGTACGAGCGACTTTAAAGCGCGGGCGCACCGAATGTGATGCATCACGCCCTTCTTATCAGCTCGAGATTCCGCTTAATCTCTTCAACATACCACCGCAGTGTTGGCTGTTGCTGGATCGGGGCATTAGGGATCATCTCATTGGTGGTTTGGATTATCGCATCCTGCAAGTCATCGGGCATAAATAGAATAAACCGCAAGCGACTCAAGGTAATGTCAGCTTGCTGATTAACAGGCAATTTGTTCATCATATTATTAACGCTCGTGAAGAGTGGATGTGCATCTCTATCCTCGGTCGGTTTATATTGATTGCCCCAAGCCACTTGGGAAACATAACCCATAACCTGGTTGATCAAATCAACCTGCCCGTCAGGGGGAAGCCTATCGAATTCTTCCGTTGTGCACGCGATACTCTCGATTGACAGACTGTTGTCAGTCCTGCAGATTATTGCGGCGCCAACGGCGAGCGTGGGCCATATTCTGTTCTGCTGCGCGATGGGGAGTTCGCCTATAGCATTCGCCAGGTCGTGAAAGGCTTGATTCGGCTCTGCAGCCAGGGTGACCCGGAATGAAAGAGCCTTCAACGGTTCAGTCCGCAGCTCGGCCGGTAAATCGGCGATTTCCAGTTTCAGAAGCTGGAAGGCCTGCTCACACTCCGCGACAGGACGGTCGTCGCTGCCGCGTCCGGAAAACTTTCCGGCTTGCTGAACAAGCGAGGTCAATCCCTGAGCCTGGACGTCCGCGGGCATGGACCGGAGGGAGCTGCCGCATCCCGGATCATTCGTCAGTAGACCTTTAGGTTTGTCAAGCGCGTCAACTTTTCTTGCGCTTTCCAGGCAGGTGGCAATGTGGGTTGTGTCTCCAATCGCTGCTGTGATGGTCCGGGAACCTGCGAGCGCCAAGGCCAGGCAGGCATCGCCAGGCAAATGCTGTGCGATCCTTTTCAATATTTCGGGCGGTTGGCCAGACAACAAATCTTCCGCGGG
>NZ_QTQM01000097.1:0-4569 GCF_003854225.1 Burkholderia sp. Bp8986
AGCATGTGGAGGTATCCAGTCGTAATCGGCTCTATTGAGCCGTCACGACCGTATAGCCGCCTGTTTTAGCTCGGCCGCGCGGATGATTGCCTCTATATCGGCCATCACTTGGTCGTGCGGGACCGAGGGGCGTGTGTCGGCCAACGACGCTTGGACCTTGGCGCGGAACCAGCTGTCGTATGCCTCGGCTTCTGCAGCCGTCGGGAATTCCGACTCGATGGGGGAGAGGATTACGTTCATAAGGGCAGTTTACACGTCTAGGCGGCCTTGGGGGTCGCGTTGAAACTCGAAGCGCAGCGCTGTGACCTTGCGGCCCGCCTTGACCGGCGTCCAGTTGATCAACCAGCCATCTTTCTCGATCAACTCTTTTACTGCTGGCTCGATGATCGCCCGCCGAAGGTCTTTAAAGTTTTTCCGATGACTTTCCTTGGCATCCATCGCCTTTGCGAAGTCCTCCACGTCGAGCTGACGCCAGCCCGTGTCCTTGAACTGCATCAGCAGCTCCAGCAGTCGCCACGAGTAAATCGAGCGCAGGCCTGCGGCCTGTTTCAGCAGGTAGGTCGTGTGATTGCCGCGCAGCGCTACGAGGTAGGGCGTAGCTTCGTGTGAGAACCGCAGCTCGACCCACGCCTCGCCCTCGTGGTACGTGATGCCGCTGACCCAGTGATCCAGATGCACTTTGAGGCCGCGCCGTGTCTGCTCCTCGCGCCGGATCGTGCGGTTGAGCAGGGACTTCGAAACCTCCTTCAACTGCTCGTAGGCCGTGTTGGGGTCGAGGGTGAACGTCTCGGCGTACTCGGCGGCGGATAGAGTGATCTTGTATCGCCCTTGGTCGAGTCGAACGCTGTCGAGCTTGGCCGCGCACGATTTCACGACACGCTGTTCGGCAAGGGTCTTGAGGCCATGAGAGGCGGCCACGAGGTCATTGCGCAGCGTTACATGGCGTTCTGACAACGGGCGACCTTCCTTCGTTGCCAGAGCTTTGGCGTGCATATGGGAGAAAAGCCGGGTTAATGGGACGCGTAACAATAGCATCCCAATTAAAGAAATGGGATGAATTTTTTTAACATCCTAGATGTGGATAACGCCCGGAAAGTCTCCCACTAACCCGGAAAGTCTCCCATTTCACCCGGAAAGTCTCCCAATAGCTCCCCGCAAAACCTTATCCAGTAAGGCTCTCGCACGTTTACAAACGTCTACAAACGTATAACAAACCGCGCGCGCAAGACGATAGATAAGTGCCGCCCTGCACAGGGGCAACCTCGGTGCTCACCTCCGACACGACTGCATGTCGGCACGACGACAGATCAGGTGAGCTGGGGTGCGCTCAAGAAACGGATTTTTACGTACGTTTAGGTGTTCGTTGCTGAGTCGAACGCAGGGATCCATGTTCCATGGCAACAGGGGCCAAATTGGCAGCGTGTCAAATGGATGTGAATTCGCCGTTGGCCGAGCACGTAGTTAAGACCGGCGACAACTTTCCTGCATCATCATCCGGCCTCTTCCATGAGGCTCCTGCCACCACGTTTATTCGCAAAACATTAATTCCTTCGCATTTTCGAAATGCTCAACAGTGAGGTCGTGGGTACAGTGGCGACCACTGCCGCAAGGTAGTGATTGCTGTAATTCCTTTGACGTAAAGGCGTTCTGGACGCGGGTTCGATTCCCGCCACCTCCACCAGATGGCGTTTTCGCTAGACGTTATCTGATGGGGGTGACCTGGTTTCGACAGGGCGAGATAGCGAAGAAGGCAGCAGGAGAGGTGACCGACCTAATCGGCACAAATCTGTAAATGCAAACAATAGCACTTACGCCCTGACGGGTACCTAATCCGTCTCGAGTTGCCGCCCCTCCACGCAAGTGGTGCTTCGGAACAGAAAGGGCGGCCCCATCGTCGTTGCAGTGAAACCGGGCGCTTTAAATGGCAGCGTCGCCGGATCAGCGTAACCGGCTCCTCTCTCTATCCGTCTTCTATTTCGCCTCATCCGTCCAGTTGAGCTGTACCTCAACCGAACGTCAGCGCGTCACGCTAAACGCGTCAGATTAGGGCCGTTTTCGTCATTGGTTAACGCTTCTGCATCAACATCTGAGACCCAAACCTGACAGGTTCCGTCGTTAGCGGACGTAAACGTCCGAATCTTGACGGCGCCCCGAGCTGTAAAGCTAGCTAGAGTCATATCCACGCCCCCGCAAGCGGGGGCAATAACGGCGCTTCGCGCCTTGACGGCCCCCAGCCTACTTCAACCGCCTGCGGGCGTGGGCGCGGTAAGGCTCTAGGTACCTCCAGCATCAGGATTGGCTTGCAATGAGGAGGGCGGGCGGGCCGCGGCGGCAAGAATCAGGCGCTCCACGACATCCTGAAGCCGCTCACCATCCTTCCTGAGCCCCTTCAGCGCATCAAAAGCCGCCACCTTGACCTTGTGGGTCTGCTCGTCGGGCGGCTGAAGAGGCTCCAGGAGGCTCCCGCCCATAAGCTCGCTCTTGACCCTCAACAGAGTATTTTGGGGCCATTTTTGGCCATAAACGACAGCTTCACTCATAGGTCAGCCCTCCAAGGTGCCACGTAGGTAGTTGTTGTAAACCCAGCGCCCGCGGCCATCGCCGTGCCCCATGTCGTTCGCCAGGTTCGCCAAGGCGACCCGAGCTGTCAGTTCTTGCGACAAATAGGAGCCGTAGCTGTGGACGGCGAAGCTAGCCCTGAGGCTGTGGGAGCTATTGCCGCCTTCCAGACCGAGCTTCTTGTAGTGCCGGTGCACCTGGCGCGCGGCGGCGTCCCCGTTCTTGGCGTCAATCAGATATTTCCGCCCGGTCAAGATCGCCTGAGTTCGTTGCAGAGCGTCCCGCAGCGGCTCTCGGTAGTCATGCGGGATATAGGTGTCCCGGATCTTTCCGCCCTTGGTGCCGTCCCGGATCGTGACGTGGGAAGCGCCGCGCTCGAGGTCGGCCAGCATCAGGGTGACGCTCTTGTGGCTCTGAATCATCTCGTCCTGACGCATGCCGCCATATCGTTGGAGGTCGATCCAGATGCGCTCGTCAGCCGTCGCCCGCTGGTAGGCGGCCGCCAGCACGACCGGGTCAGTGGCCTTCCGGCTCCCGATCCGGGTCGCCTTGGGGATCTTGAGATCCGCGCGTGTCAGCTGCTCAGCCAGATCCACCCGCCCTGCCCCCCGCAGGGCATGCCGTAGGTGCGTGGCCTCGTTCTCCACCGTTCTGATAGAGACGGTGGCCAGCCTGCCAGTGATGTAGTTCCGGAGCTGCTTGGCCGTCACGCTCGACGGTGTGATCCGGCCGTAGCTTTTTTCCTTGGCGTGCTCTTGGAGCGCGCGGAAAGTTGTATGCATTTTCTTCTTCGTCTTCGTTGATTGTTGTGCATGCAACAACGCTGAAGCCATGAAAGTGGCTTCCACAGAGTTCGGGCGCATCGCCTACCAACCTCCCATAAAGGGGATTTTCCGACCGCCCCAGCGGTCGGATACAACGCTTGTTTAGAGCACGGAGGCCAGGATCCTGGGGGATCCCTGTCAGAGGGCCGAGGGTTTGCCGAAAGGGGTTGTCTGGGGATGCCAGGGCCACGCGCACCACGCGCAAAAATCAGGAGTCACTACGACATACTTTTTTTATCGCCAGAGTTGGCGTGGGAATTCGTGGCGCGTCGCGCCGCGTCACTTCGTCGCTCGCTCCGCTCACACGAAGTGACGCGGGGAGGTACTAATCACGATTGATGGTTTGCAGGGCGCGGAAAACCAGTGGTCGGCATGCGCGGGTCGCTCGTCGTCGGCACGGGAGCTAGGCGCAAGTCGGTCTGATGATCGGTCGGAAGTCGCGGTGTCTGAATCGCGGTTGAAGTTGATGCGCTGCGCGTGGAGCACAGCCGATCGTTGCGCAAATTTGCGCAGATCGTTTCGAGTTGATGGTTTGTCACGTGATGCCGTAGCGGCGCTTGGTGACCTGTCATGCGACTTCCCGGAGAGGGAGCCTCTGGGAAGATGCAGGATGGTGCCGGCGGAATATCGACGGACTACGGGAGCCCACCTTGCGGCATTTCAAAATTTACATGCCTCGCAGCTATCTGCCGGGAGCTCGGTCGAGACCGTTGCTAGCAGAGGGAACTGGTGGGCGATGCGGCGCGAAGGCGCCATAGTCGCTGCGTCGATGACGCTGAAAGTATCGCCACTATCCGTATCGATGCGGCGCTTGTCAATGACTAGAGCGCTCGCTGCCGCCAGGATATTGCTGGCGAGAGTGGACTACCGTCACGACTTCAATTGTGGACGTCGTGACGCGATAGACCACCACGTAATTCGGGTGTGCGACGATCTCGCGCGTGCCAGGTTCGCGGCCTGCCCGGTACAGGTACGGGTGTTCAGCGGCAGGTAGTACCGATGCTTCGATGATGGCCGCCATGCGGCGTGCAGCCTGCGGGTTGTGGTCAGCGATAAAGCCGATGATCTCGGCCAGGTCTTCGCGCGCGGACGCGCGCCATTCGATGGTGAGCATGTGGAGGTATCCAGTCGTAATCGGCTCTATTGAGCCGTCACGACCGTATAGCCGCCTGTTTTAGCTCGGCCG
>NZ_QTQM01000098.1:0-4449 GCF_003854225.1 Burkholderia sp. Bp8986
AAGGCAGAGAGGAGCTTTGCCATCCACTACGTTGCCGATTTACGTCCGGCGGACGGCGACACGCGTCGCACTTGAAACCGTCTCTTACTGCGAAATTTTTCCAATGCCTGCTGCGGCCAGATTTGCTTCAACATAAGCAGCAAATTGCGCGTGGAGGGCGGTAGTAGGGTGCGCTAGGTCTGCGAACATATAGGTCGTGGACGCACTGGCCGTTTTCAGTGTTTCTGGCGAACAGAACAATGCCAGGCCGAAGGCCTGACCGTATTGCTGTGCCGCTGAAGTGAGGGATGCCGGCGCCGTAGTTGCCGGATCCAATCCGAGCGTTTCCTGAGGTCTTGCAAGCGCGTAGTTGGTGGCATTGGATTTCATTTGTGCGAGATTGCAGGCAGTATCGGTATTCGTCACGGTAAAGCCGAGGCTCGTTGCGTTCTGAAGCGACTGGTCAAGCCATGAGAATGTGTCGACGACAACGACTTTTCCCGTTGCTACATTGGGGCCCAGCTGCTTCAGCAAGGTGAGGTTATACATAGCCGAAATGAGCGAAAGTGCTCGGTCCGGAGCATTAGCGGAGCTTGGTGCAACATTGGCGCTTGCATCGGCTGCAAGTGCTGCCGGTGTTTTACCGATGTCGGGAGCTGTCACAACAACCACTTTGGGCTCACCGACAATTTGCGAGTTGACGAGTGTTCCAAGTGTTCGAGCGGCTTGCAAAATCGGCATGACTGATGCAAAGTTGGTCGCTGCATTCGGATCGGATGCGATAATATACAGCGCAATTGCAGCTGGTGCGAGTGCCGTGGCTTGCTTTTGCGTGAAGCCTTGTTGAATCAATGCCTCAATGGCAGCTTGCTGAGTTGAAGGATTGCTGATGGCCGCCGTGAAGTTGGAGCTCCCAAGTGCTGTGGCAAACGCTATCAACTTGGTGCCACTGTCCTGTAGGAGCGCCAGGATCTCGTTCGCGCCGCCTTCCACGAGTACAAGCTGATTCGTGTTGAAGCCTCCGTGCTGTGCCAGATACTGGCTGACTTGCCATGTGATCGGCTGTGCGCTCGCAGCTGGAATCGCCGCGCTCGTATCACTTACCCCACCAGCGAAAACCATTGCGCCACCCTGTGCGTAGTCGAGGCCACCAGTTGCCGTCAGTGGTAAGCCGAAACCACCTTCAAAGGCTGGCGACAGCGAATTGCCGAAATACTCAGATACTTTTTGTGCCCAAACTTCGCCGGGGTTCGTCGTGAAGCGTCCGCCGCCGAATCCCAGTAGGACCTGCTCCGAATAAGTGCCGGCGTCGGACAGGCTAGTGCCGAATGCGACTACCTGAAGATTAACACCGGAAGGCGGCAGGGTGTTGGCGTCATTGTGGCCGTCGCCGTCACCGCAAGCGGAGAGTAGTACGAGCGCTGCGCTCGCAATAGCTATCCGTGGGGTGCACAACAACATGCAGCGTCTAAGATCTTGAAGTTTTATATTCACGTCTTCTCCTCGGTGGCCTTTGGTGGAATTAAATTGTTTGGGTAACTAAACAAGATTCGGAAAGTAGCAGCACCTTTCCATGAAACGCAACACTAAGGACCGTGCGCGTGAGTATTTTCCGGGCACTGTTCCCGTCTGGAATAAAACAGCAAATGTTGCGTCGGCTTGTCTAAAAATAACTAATATTGGGGCGTTAACTTATTTCGCGATGCAGGTCCGCGAAATCGGAGGTGGTCTTAGTTTTCTTAAAGCCGATGCGGCGAGGCAATGAAGTTTTTCAACAATCGATAAACTTGATGTAAGGCCGCCTATTTGGTTTTCGATTCTTGCGTGCTCACGATCTGGGGTCGGTTGGGAAATAAAATTCCACATCCAGTAAAATTGAGAGGCGAGCGTATATGTGGATGGAATTTCAAGGGTAGTGTATTAAAAAATCGCGGAGCGGAACAGGTGAACTTGACTGGAAGTGTTGGGGTATCGAAGATTTTGAGGCGAAGGTTGATTTCAATCAGGATGGGGAAACATTGCGAGAATTTGACTGATCATATTTTCCATTTCGTAAAGCGCCGGGGCGGCACAATTGATTCGTGCCAGCCGCGCTATCGCATGACTTAGCAGCCATTGCGCCTTCTGATTCCCGGCGAGCGACGACACGTTGCGGCTGGTGTCGCGGCTTCGCCAGTGATGCACGTTCAGAGCGACGCCAGTTCCGATCGGTATTTCGTTTCATGCAAAGCGACCGTTCCTATTCTCACACTCATCGACTGCTCGACCAACACGAGATCAGCGTCGGCAGTTGCGGCTGGGACAGCCGATTAAAAGAATGTAACCTTGCTTTGCCTCTGCGGGCTTTCACTTTTTCCGTGTTTTTTCGTCGTTTGGAATGATTTGATAAATCTGATCGATTGCGAAAATATATTTGCAGCAGAGATTTTTTGGAGACGGATTAAAAAAGGCTGTTCGGACTGTCGAAGGGGGCTCCAGCAGATCAGGCGGCAACCAAGGTTGAGGAGTGCGCCGTGAAAGTCGGCACGGTGCTCGAAACGAATGCGGAGACAGCGGAAGTGATGCTGTCAGGCAGGCGTGCGGTCGACGGCCCAGCGATATTTACCAAGGCCGCTGCCAGGACCTGTCCGCATTTTTGTGGGCGAGGCGGTTGAACAACAGGTTATCCACGCGCCTGCGTAAACCGTTCGCTGAACAGGATGGCAAACTGATTCATCGCTGATTTCCAGTCGAACTTAGCCCGTACGGTCTTGGCCAGCACGTTGCGCAACGCCAGCCAGAGCAGTTTGATCGCGGCCTCATCATTCGGGAAGTGACCGCGGGTCTTGATGATCTTGCGCAGTTGCATGTTCAGACTCTCGATGGCGTTTGTCGTATAGACGACTCGTCGAATCTCCGGCGGGAACACGTAGAACGGCACGACGTGCTCCCACGCGCGTTGCCACGACTGCACGATCGTCGGGTACTTCGCGCCCCAAGGTCCGTCGGCGAAGTCTTGCAGCGCTTGCCTTGCTGCCTCTTCGCTGGCAGCCGCGTAGATCGGTGCCCGCGGGCCGCTGCCTGGGACGCTACCGTTCGTCGTTTCTTCTTCATCGGCATATCCATGACTTTTACCTCTCATGATATGCCCCGCCCACAAAATGACGGATAGGTCCCGCTGCCATGTTCGGTGCGGCACTTGGCGATCACCGGCTCGACACCGCGACCGTGCAACCCGTTGCTATCTTCACGCCCCGATTATCGAGAGGGTAGCCGCATTTCCTTCCGAAAACGCGGCCCCCAAAGAACGCAGCGTGCGACTTTCGCCGCACTACGCTCGCGCACAGCATTAAGCGTCGCACTGACGCCGATCTCGCCAACTGCACGAGCCTTTCGCAAGCTTCACATTGTTGACTCGCCTCACCGCTGAGGCGCAGGGCGCTGAGCCGTAGTAGTGGTACCGGTCTCTCAGAAGCTTCCCCTCGATGAGGACCTGCGACAACTGCACCGCGCGGAAGCCTGCACCCTTTCAGGTCAGGGCAAATCTTGAACCCCATGCGAGCTGTTACCGCTCGCCTTTCGCTTTTTCCGCATTCTTCTACTCACCTGCCCAACGGCTTCCCTCGCGGGTCACCTACCATAGCCAAATCTCTGGCGTGGGCGGGCAGTTGGGCTTACCACGTTCCCGTCCTTGCCGACTCGAATGCTCTCGAGCCTTTGAGCTGACGGTAGTGGTCCGGACTCAAACGTGGTGATGCCCTCTTGAACAAAGGCTGATCGTTAATAATTGTAAAAAATGTCCGTTGAGCCTTCCCGTTCGCAAGGAAGTTGGTCTATTTTTAAGAAACTTTTTTGACGTTGGAGAACGATTATGTCGCCAGATAACTGCCCTCCGTGCGCTGATATTGTTGCTGAGTGGAATAAAAGGAGCGACGGAATGAGAAATGAGGCGATTGCGGCAGTTCGCAAGCAGATCGATCTGTATGGGATAACCGAGTCCCAATTATTTCCTTCACAGCGTAAAGCGAAAAAAGTGGTGGGGAGCGACTTCAAGGCTGAAGCGCGACACCTTACGTATTGATGGGAAGGAACTCGGTCCCGTTGGTCGCGACGGGTTTCTCGAATTTGCTCGCCGTAGTTATCTTCGTTCGGCTGTACGGAATTCTCGCAAACGCCTCTGAGGTGCTCGGGCCTCTCCGCACGATGGCGCGGGACCGTCTGCAGTTCCGCGCTCGACGCAGTTGCATTGAGATGGGAGCCATGCCTGAGCGCGAGATAGCACGGGGCCGCTTCCGGAATTCCGTCAGGCGAAGGCGACGACTATTTACTTCGTCAGAAGAGGGGCTATCTGTTCGGTATTGATAGCGTTGTCCATCCTACGGGTGCAGCTCTTGCCTTCGATCGGGAGCGATTCTTAGAGTCGCTAACACAAGTCCTCGACGAAGCGAGAACAGATGACGGCAGCGGCAAGGGAAAGCAACGCCACATGAA
>NZ_QTQM01000099.1:0-4114 GCF_003854225.1 Burkholderia sp. Bp8986
CTTATGACAGAGCTCGCCCGCCCGCTGTCCGTCCGCATTGCCTGACATCACGAACAATGGCTTCACTTCGTCCTCACGCCTGATTTATGCAACAACGCCCATTACTCCATTACTCAAATATTACAAATTCCTATCCGTGCGCCAATGCCGCCCAGCCCACGTACACCAGAATCGGCTATTGCTCTACGGCAGAATGTACACCCCGTTCATGGTTGCGTACGTTCCCGACAATTTTGTCACGGTAAGCGTATGTGACCCACGCGACAGCATTGGCGAAGTGTAAATCGCGACATTCGAATGCCGGTGCTGGTCTATTGGCACCGTATCAACGATTTGTTGTGCTCGGCCGTCGATGCTGATGCCGAGCTTGCCTTGATCGGTGTTCTGCTCTCCAAAGACTTGGATCGCCGTGCCGGTGAAATCCACCATCATCGTGTCACCGTCGCTTGTCGTGTAGTGAAGATCGCGCAGGTAATCATAGTAGCCAGACCGGTTGTTGGCATGCTGCCATGAACCGGTGTACTTGAGCTGCGACGCGTTATCTCCGAGTCTGCCCATCACATTGCTCTCGGATATATTTCTAGCGTCTGTTCCGCGTCCGGCATGGCTCAGCAATGTTGCAGGAACGTCGGACATGGAGGTGATGGTGACATTACTACTGTCGTGCGTGTCGATCGGCGAAGGCGAACAGGTGGAATAATCACCGCCCGGTGCATCTGCATAATTATTCGTATACCAGATGTGTCCTGTTGGCTCGCATCCTCCTTGGACCGTACCATACGGCCCAATGGAATTGAACGACACGTTGTCTGCCCAGTTGATCCATTCCGAACCGGCATCGTCGTAGTAGGTCCGCATGACGTTGTTACTGTTGTAGGACACGTTTCCGGTCACGTGAATGCCGTGGGCCAGCGTATCGACCGGATCGATGGTCTTGCCGTCCGCCAAGTGTCGAGATAGCGCCTGATGTCCTTCGATATAAACTGCTCCGCCATCGGTTAATCCTGTCATGTAATCATGCAGCAGGTTGTTGCCGATCATGTTGCTATCGTTAATGTTCACCGACAGGGACGGGTGAGAGGAATTATCGACGTGGCCCTGGATGATCCCGGCCGTAATCGCTGTATAGGGCACATCGTGTATTTCATTATGGGTAACCGATGTTTTCTGACCGAACAACAACGTAATCGCACTGGCTGACGGGTAGTCAGTGCCGATGTTGTGGATCAAGTTTCTCTTGATCGTATTGTTCATCATGATCTCGTTGGCACCGATCACATCGTTCTTTACCAGCGTTGGGTCCGGGTTGCAGTTTTGCCTGATCGCGACGGCAGTCGCGACATTGCCGTCGGTCGGTGTAGGATCGAACGTGCAGCCCATGATGATGGCTGCCGAAGCGATCGTCGCGAATTCATTGTTTTCTACCAGATTTCCTGATGAGCCGTACATGAACGCCAGACCGGCACCGCCCAACGCAGTGAACCGATTCCTCTCGAATGTGACGTTGTTCGATGCGCTGAAGCTGACATTGGCGAGGGGTTGACTCAGTGCGCCCCACGGACATGAACCGGGAGGCGAGGAGAACAGGCACATGCCCTGGTTGCCAGTCGCGGTCGTCATGCGGAGATTGCTCTGTACGTCCGCAAAACCGGCGGCAGCAGACGGAGCGTTCCAGGTCGCATAGGAAAACTGCAGCCCGGAAAAGGTCACATCATGCAGTGGGTGAACCAGAGAGCCTGCGCCCTGGAGCAGCGTCTCCAGCCGGGGGAGTTCGACATCGAGCGCCGTCGCCACCTGTCCGGTAATCGGTTGGTAATAAAGAGTGCTGTCCGCTGCGTCGAGGAACCACTGTCCCGGCTGGATCAAGGTCAGGGCATTCTGGATCGATGAGGGCATCGTGCCTGTGGACATCGAAGGCAGGCTGCCGCTGGGATTCGAATAGGTCGCTCGTTGGGTCACGTTTGTCCAGCAGGGTTGCGCCATCGTGATCGAACCGTTCGAATAACTGGCTACTCGACATCGTGACTCTGTCCAATTTCCATTGCCTTGTGTATAGACGAACTCGACATTGGCGATCTGTGCTGCGCTGAGCTTGTTGAACCATGTCATCGCAATACCGTCGTTCTTGATGCTGTAGCCGTTCGCCGAGCCGGTCCATCCGCCTGAGAATCCCAATTGGTCTGGTGTTTGCTGTGCCACTGGTGCTTCGGCGCCGTTAACGTACAGCTGTCGGGAATTGCTGCCTGCGGGGACGGGGGAGGCCCACATCCCTCCTGTACCGGATCGCGTCCAGCTGGCGACTTGCGTGGCACCCGAAATAATCGGATACGCGCCGGATGCAGCCGTCCATACTACCGGATGACCCGATGAGCCCGAATCTGCCGCGCCGAAGCTCCACGTGCTCTCCAATCGATATATTCCGTCGGCCAGTTCGACGCGCATATCGGTCTTACCGGCTGCGAGCGAGGCTCGCACAGCCGACTGCGCAGCAGTCAGACTACAGGGCGCATCCTGGGTGCAGGCCGAGTCAGATCCAGAAGGGCTTGCGTATAGCGTGTGCGCAGTCTGAGCAGCAGGGTTTAGCGGTGTCACGGGTATAGGCAGGGGGGATGCTGGACTACCGGTTGATTGGTTGGCCGGGAGTGTTGGCGAAGCTGCTGACGTTGAAGCCAGAGTCTGATTGTCCAGATCGCCGCCGCATGCAGCAAGTGCCAGAGTAGTGCACAGAACTACGGACAAAATGGACGATATTCTCTTCGTGATCACAGTTGCTTCCTTTTCTTTTTTATCTGGTTTTTGACTCGACGCCTGCGTCAGGGCTATTACCGAAAGTAGTGTATGCGGCGGGGTACTGTCATGTTGGCTGGTTGGCATAGAACTCGGCATGAAGAAAGTGTATTAGCCGCGGTTCGATCTGACAGGTAGTCGGGCCGATAGAAGGGATGCGATCAATTGGAGATGACTTTCTCCCTGACGAGGTCCGGCGAATCGAGAAAGGTGCATATCGGCGTCTTTCCGTAACACATCCTTGGTGCTCCTGTTCATTGTTGTCGTGGTCAAGCCATGCATCAAGGTCCGTCTGCAAGCCATCGATCGATTTTGAGGAAGGTGGACGCATCGGAGCTCAAGCACGTCAATCTGTCGCAGGCCCGGCTCAGCAGGGCAACTGCCGCCGATGCGGCAGTTGCGTCGAGGTACATCCGCTCGCGCTCAGTATGAGCCGTAACGTCCGGGGTTGCCGACGTTCCTTCGTCCGCCAAGGTTGTAGCTATCAATTGAACTGCCTCGTCCTGTGAAATGGACCCACTCTCATCTCCAAAGCATTCCGACAGCAATGGCAGACGCAGACCGATGCTACCGTCCGCTGCGCTTCCTGCTGGAAATGTCAACGTGATCAGCCCGCCGGAAAAAAGGGCTGACCGTACCATGTCTGCACGAGCAGTGGCGGTCAGATTACTCAACAGGTTTCGACCGGATTTGGCGACGTGCTCGAGTTCGTCTTTCTGCTTCAGGTAATCGCGCCCGGCGGGAACCGAAGCGATGTGACAAAACGTGAGAGATTCCAAGATCTCAGCTTTGTGCCCGCCAAAGAAGCGATCCTTAATCCAGTCCCACAACGTCATGGAGGTGACGTCTCGTCGAAAAGCCTCGACTGTGTCGGCAGACAGTCTTTTCGAATTTTTTCAGCCGTATGTGCTGCAGAGTCAAATGCAAGGGTGCTCCCGCGAAAGGTTTTAACGCGCTTCGCGCTAAACTAATTAGCGGGGTAAGTCGCGATTGGTACAGATATGTGTGCCATGGGCATGATAAGGAGGATTATTGGCAGCGATTCTTAATTTGACCCCATAACCAAAGCCCCCGTCTTTCGAAGATATCAAAAAACATGGTTTTTGAGGCAATGTCAGGTTGAGCGAGACGCGGATTAAAGGTATGCGGTCTTTTGACGACGCCCCTCAGAGGTTGAGGGCGGCAGGCATTCTCCAAGGCATGAGATCGGCGTAGTCGTCGGCGGTTGCAGCGAGCGGCAACCTGGTGAACAGCCAGACCAGATAGCGATACGGCTCGACGCCGTTCGCCTTGCACGTCTCGACGAGGGAGTACAGGTTGGCACTGG
>NZ_QTQM01000100.1:0-4048 GCF_003854225.1 Burkholderia sp. Bp8986
GGTTCAGCAACGACCACATCGTGAAGATTGCCGCGCATGGTGGAGGCGCGCGTCGCCTCACGTTGGCCGTTGGCGAAGCATCACAGTCGGCAATGTCAAGTTGAGGCTGCAGGCGGTTAAAATGGAGCACGAAGAAGATGAAGTCGCCGCATCACCGTTTCAATGTGAGTCTGCGAGACGTCGAGGAGTTGTTGCTCGAGCGTGGCGTAACCGTTACCTATGAGTGTTTGCAACTGGTGTGAGCGGTTTGGTGCGCAGTTTGCGCGTCGCGCGAACTGCCGCACGGGGCAAGTTGGGCTCGACCTGGCACCTCGATGAACGGCATTGTCACGTTAGCGAGCTTTCATGCCTTACAGGGCGAGACTGACGACTTGGACGAAAAAACGGCCATTCAGGCACTTGATCGCAAGGCCGGATCTTGTCGCTCTCGCCCCGTCGCGCCGAAAGTCACGGCTTTGAATACACACGCAACGGCACCCTGAGCCTGATTGCGGCGTTGAATGTCGCCACGGGCGAGGTGTTGGGCAGGACTGCTCCACGCCATACCAGTGCTCAGTTCGTCGCGTTCCTCACCGAGGTGGTGTCGGCACAGCCAGCCAGAAAGGAGATTCACGTGATCTGCGACAACGTGAGCAGCCACAAAACCGACGCCGATCAAACCTTTCTGGCTGACCATACGAACGTCTCGTATTCGTCATGGTTGAACTAGGTCGAGAACTGGTTTGCCCGCATCCAGCGCGACGTCATCACGCGCGGGGTATTCACCAGCACCAAAGACCTCGACAAGAAGCTCATGCGCTATATCCGCCAATACAACAAGCAGGCTGCCCCGTTGAAATGGAAGTATTCCGATCCAACTCGACGCATCCGGTGCAATTCATCCGGTCAACGGACTAGGGCGTGTTCACACTATGCTGATTTAAGGTTATGCTTCGGAGATGGAAATCTCCGAAGCCCAATTCAAACAGATCGAACACTGCCTGCCACGACAACGAGGCAATGTGAGCCTGTCGAACCTGCAAGTGCTCAACGCGATCCTCTATGTTGCTGAGCACGGATGTAAATGGCGCGGCCTGCCGCCACGTTTCGGTCGCTGGCATACGATCTACACGCGCATGAATCGTTGGTCTCGCAACGGCGTACTGGACCGAGTGTTCACGGAGTTGCAGCGCGCACAGATTATTCGCGTCCGAATTGAAGCGGTGTCGCTGGATAGCACGATCGTGAAGGTTCATCCTGACGGCACCGGTGCGTTAAAAAAAATGGACCCCAAGCCATCGGCAAATCTCGCGGAGGATGGACAACCAAGATTCATATGGTTGCCGCGGATGCTCGAACAGCCATAACGTTCGCGCTATCGCAGCCCGGTCAAGCTGGCGATGCGCCGCACGGACGAGCACTGCTCGAACGCCTGGGACCGCCGAGTCGGCCGCTGCACCTGCTGATGGACAAGGCGTACGAAGGCAACGAAACCCGACAGTTCGCGCTTGATCTCGGCTTCATCCCGGTCGTTCCTCCGCTGAGCACGCGCGTCGAGCCTTGGGAGTACGACCGGGAAATGTACAAACGTCGGTAAGCGATCCATTATCGACGTCTACTCAACAGCACTCTGAGCGAGGAGCATAGGTGTCCACCTATTTACGAGGTGGACACCTATGGCTGACAAAGACTCAGGGCTGAGAGTAGTTCGGCAAAGTAGTGACGGCCGTCGCCGTTACGATGAAAATGGCAAACGAGCATTGGTCGAGGCGGCGTTACGCCCGGGTGTGTCGGTCGCCCGCATGGCGCAGGAGCACGGGGGCAACGCTAACCTGCTACGCAAGTGGATCACGAAATACCTGATGGAGCGCGAGAAAGGCGTCTCGCCGACGCCGCAGGATAACGGTGGCTTGCGGCCTTCGGGTAATGCGACTGACAGCCTGGCGATCGATCCTCCGAGTTCTCACCAGCTCATCGTTGGCGCGGCAACATCACCCGCGTTCGTGCCTGTCGTTTCGGTACCGCCTGCGTCCTCACCGCCATCTCCGTCGATGACGCTTACGCTGCATGTGCATCTGTCGAACGGTGTTGAACTCGAACTGGGCAAGGCCATCGCGACCATTGATGAACTGACAACCTTGGTTCAGATCCTTGGGAGGATGCCGTGTTCCGGTTCGACGACAATCTGAAGGTGTATCTGCACCGCGATCCTGTCGACTTCCGGTACGGCATGAACAGCCTGTCGATTCTCGTTGAACAGTCGATGCGCCTGAATCCGATGGACTCGTCGCTTTACATCTTCGGAAACCGGCGTCGCGACAGGATCAAGATCCTTGGCTGGGACGGTAGCGGTTTCTGGCTTATGACGAAACGATTGGAGGCAAGCCGTTTCATCTGGCCCGACAACAAGGCTGAGGTCGTGACGATGACGCCCAACGTGCTGCACGCGCTGATCGATGGCGATGACATCACTACGATTCGACGACATCCGAAGCAGGAATATCTGCGTGTGAGCTGAACAGGCTGACGGTGTGCTGGTCTAATCCGGCATGCCGGTCAACGTCACGATCACCGCCGAGGAACTGAAAGAACTGCTCGCCGAACGCGATGCCGCTCGTGCGTTGCGAGAAGAACAGGAGGCGTTACGCGGCGCCCTGCGGCTTGTGACAGCGGAACGCGATCTCGCCGAGGAACGACTCCGGGCCTACCGTCACGAGTTGTTCGGCGCAAAGAGCGAGGCACGAGACTCGGATCAACCCAGCCTGTTCAACGAAGCCGAGGTGCTCGGCGCGAGCAGCACGCCTGCTCAGGAAGATACTCCAGAATCGACGGTCGCTGCACATACGCGCAAGAAGCGGGGTCATCGCAAGCCACTCGATCCCAACCTGCCGCGCGACGTTGTGCGGCACGAGCTGCCCGAAGCCGAACGCTTCTGCATGAACGATGGTCACGCGCTCGTCGAGTTCGGCGTGGAGATCAGCGAGCAGCTCGACGTGATTCCGGAGCAGCTTCGCGTGATCCAGCACCAGCGCGTCAAATATGCATGTCCGTGCTGCGATCTCGGCATCAAGGTGACGCCGGCGCCGCCTCGCATCATCCCTCGCGGGCTGTTGAGTGAATCGGCGCTCGCATGGATCGCCACCGGCAAGTATCAGTTCGGGATGCCACTGTATCGCCAGGCCGGTCTGCTACGTCGCTTCGGCGGCGACATCTCCTCGAACACGATTGCAGCGAGCATGGTCCGTGCGGGTCTCGCGACGCAACCTGTGATCAACCTGATGCGCGATGCGTTGCTCGATGCCGAGCTGATCTACTGCGACGAGACGACACTCCAGGTGCTGAAGGAAAAGGGCCGTCGACCGCAAACGAAGAGTTACCTTTGGGCGCAGATGACCGATTTGGGCGTGCCCATCCGCTGCTTCACCTATACACCGGGGCGTGGCACCAGGCTGGCCGACAAGCTGTTCACCGGGATCCGGGAGGGCGCAGTCATGATGACCGACGGCTATGAGCCCTACAACGACATCGCTCGGCGTCACCAGCTCGTGCACCTTGGATGCTGGGTTCACCTGAGACGGTACTTCGTCAAAGCAGAGGACAGCGTACCAAAGGCCGCCCGAACGCACGATCTGCTGGCGACGCGCTTCATCAAATTGATCGGCAAGCTGTTCGCGGCCGAGGCACGCAGCGCGACGTGGACCGCACAGCGACGACAGCGGTTGCGGCGACGATACAGCGCGCGCGTACTCGACGCCATCCACGCGCTGATGCTCGAGCAATCGCCCGGTGTTGTACCGAAAAGCCTGCTCGGCAAAGGACTGACCTATCTGCGCGTGCAGTGGCCGAAGCTGATCCGCTACATCGAGAATGGCAGTTGGCCGATCAGCAACAATCCATGTGAGAATGCGATTCGACCGTTCTGCGTGGGGCGCCGCGGATGGCTGTTCTCGGACACTGTCGAAGGCGCGAACGCGAGCGCCAATCTCTATACGTGCGGTGGACTAGACTAAATCTGACAGTGGTTGGTTTTTCGTGCTGGCGCGCATTGGCGCGGAGGGCGTAGCCCGTA
>NZ_QTQM01000101.1:0-3903 GCF_003854225.1 Burkholderia sp. Bp8986
TGCGAAGCAACGTGACAACCCTCTTTGCCTGATGACCATAGCGAGTCGGTCCCACCCCTTCCCATCCCGAACAGGACCGTGAAACGACTCTACGCCGATGATAGTGCGGATTCCCGTGTGAAAGTAGGTAATCGTCAGGCTCCCTAAGCCAGAAACCCCCGCCCGAAAGGCGGGGGTTTTTGCATTTGCAGCGCAGAAATGCGCGATCGCTGCAAGTGTTGGCGTGATCGTCAGTGGGCGGGCAGCTTGATACGCGCTGCATGCTGCTCCGAACCGGCAGATTTCGCAGCCACCACCTACCTCAATAAGGACATCCGGATTGCGGTCGATCCGGCCGTCACTGCCTATCCAGGAACGAAATCTCGCGATTTGATACGATCGAAATGTCGTCGACGGTTGCTTGCGTCGACGTTCGTGTTCGAACCAGTGCTTGATGGAGAGAGGGCAGGGAATGAATATCGGCGACGCGTCGCGCGAATCCGGCGTCAGCGCAAAAATGATCCGGTACTACGAGCAGGTCGGCCTTCTTGCGCCGAGCAAGCGGAGCGACGCCGGATACCGCATCTACGGTTCGGATGACGTCCATATTCTGCGTTTCATCCGCCAGGCGCGGCGGCTCGGTTTTCTCGTCGAGGATATTCGCAAGCTGCTGATGCTCTGGCAAGACCGCTCCCGCGCCAGCGCCGAAGTGAAGTCGATCGCCCTCGAACACGTGGCCGAACTCGACAAACGCATCGCGGAATTGAGCGACATGCGCAATACACTTGCCGATCTCGCCGCGCACTGCCATGGTGACGGGCGACCCGAATGCCCGATCTTGGCGCGGCTGGCCGACCCGGTCAGTGAACCAGATTAGTGCATATCCTCGAGGCCGAATCGGAGCCTCGATTCAATATCTTTAAAAATCAGTGGGTTGAAGCAGATAGTTCGTAAACCATTCCAAACTGGAATGGCTTCCATGCAAGCATTTCACTGGCATCTTGGTGCGGCATCGCTATAATTCGGGATAACCCTATACGGGAAATCCCTGAATCTCGATTCGCCAGGGGTCCCCCTTCCTTGGAGAACATCATGATCGCCTACATCGTTGAAAAGCTGAGCAACTGGTTCGAATCCGCAGAGCGTGAACGCCGTGAGGCTTACCTCGCGTCGTCGTCGGACATCGTCCAGCTCGAGAGCCGCATCCGCTCGCTCGAAACCAACGGCTACTCGCTGTAATCGGAGTCACCGTCAGGTGCCGTGTGGCACCGAGCGAAAAGCAAGCCCCGTGTTGACGGGGCTTTGTTTTTTTGTGCGTCCGATCTGGCGAAATCGTCGGCGTGGCGCTATGGTATGGACCTGCTTTTCAACCGGAAGAACACGACCATGCGTTTGCGTCTCGATGTGCGTCACGTTTCCCGCGCGCGTCTCTTTCTGGGGGCCGCGGTGCTCGCTCACGGCATGGCGGCTGGTGCGGCGACGTCGTCCAGGCCGCTGATTCTCGATACGCAACGCGGGATCCAGGATGGCAAGGGCGGCCTGGTGTTGCAAACGGCTCCGTTATCGTCCGAGCCGATCGTTGAGCCCGCAGGCATGCGAGCGCCGGCAGGGCAGGGACCGAATTCTTCGGTCCCGCTGTTTGTCGCGCCGTATATCAATGTGCCGGGCTGGGGTGGGTCGCCGGCCAATCAGCCAAGACCCGCGCCAAGACCGCAGCCGTAACGGAAAACCGTTCGCTCAGTTTCCGCGGTGCTCGATCTGGCACCGCGCGCCGCTGTCCTGTCCCAGGCGCTCGACGAGATAGGGCAGCGCTTCGTTCATGCTCTGCGCGAGCGTGTACGGCGGATTCAGGATGAACATTCCGCTGCCGTAAAGGCCCAGGCCATCTGCCGGCGGATTCGATACCGTCAGCGTCAGGTGCAGCCAGTTGTTCGGCTGCAGGCGCTTGAGCTGCTCCGGAAAACGCTGCGATTCCACCCGCGCAACCTGCGGATACCAGATCGCGTAACAGCCTGTCGCGAAACGCTTCAGGCATTCCGTCACGCAAGTCACCGTGCGCGCGTAGTCCTTCTTGTCCTCATAGGACGGATCGATCAGCACGAGCGCGCGTCGCGGCGGCGGCGGCAGCAGCGCCTTGATGCCCTCGAAGCCGTCACCGGCGAAAATCATCGCGCGGCGCCCCGCATCGCGGAAGTTGTGACGCAACACGTCGATTTCCGTCGTGTGCATTTCGAACAGGCGCATCCGGTCCTGCTCGCGCATCGATCGCCATGCGAGATACGGGGAGCCCGGATAGTAGTGCAGCTCACCGTCGTCGTTCAGCGCGCGCACCTCGTCGATGTAGTCGCTGAGCGCTTCGGGCAGGTCCTTTTCGTTCCACAGCGGCCCGACGCCGGTGTCGAATTCCCCTGTCTTGGCGGCATAACCGTCGCGCAGCGAATACACGCCGGCACCGGCGTGCGTGTCGATGTACCAGTACGACTTGTCTTTCTTGTTCAGGTAGCGCAGCAGCTGGACGACGACGGCGTGCTTGAGCACGTCCGCGTGGTTGCCTGCGTGAAAACCGTGACGATAACTGAGCATGGCTGGCTGCCTGAAACGAAGGGTGAATCGATGAAAACGGATGATCGCGCGAAGCCGTCGGGCCGCGCGCCAATGCGGCCGCGTATTGTACGCGAGTGGGCGTGAGCCGCCTTACTCGTATGCATCGCCGACGGCCTCCTCGATGCGTTGCTTGATCTCCGGCGTCAGTTTCTCGGCAACGTCGAGCGCGCGCATGTTGTCGCCGATCTGCTCGATTCGCGAGGCGCCGGTAATGACCGAACTCACGCGCGGATTCGCGAGTACCCATGCAATCGCGAGCTGGGCGGTGCTGCAGCCGAGTTCGGTCGCGATCTCGCCGAGCCGTTCGACCACATCGTTGCTGACCGGATCCGTCAGCCGTTCGCGGAGCCAGTCGTAGCCCGGCAATTGCGCGCGGCTGCCCGGCGGTACGCCGTTCCGGTACTTGCCGGTGAGCAGCCCCGATGCCAGCGGGCTCCAGGTCGTCAGGCCGAGGCCGTAGTCGTGATAGAGCCGTGCGTATTCCTGTTCGACCCGGGTACGGTGGAACAGGTTGTACTGCGGCTGCTCGACGACCGGCTTGTGCAGATGGTGCCGCTCGGCAATCTCGTACGCGGCGCGGATCTCGTCGGCGCTCCATTCGGACGTGCCCCAGTACAGCGCCTTGCCGCGTACGATCATGTCGCTCATCGCCCAGACGGTCTCCTCGATCGATGTGTTCGGATCGGGGCGATGGCAGTACACGAGGTCGACATGGTCGAGCTGCAGCCGGCGCAGCGAGCCGTCGATCGCGTTCAGCAGATATTTCCGGTTCAGTGTGTGGTACTGGTTCGGCGCTTCCGCGAGCCCCCAGAAGAACTTCGTGGACACGAGGTAGCTGACGCGCGGCCAGCCGAGCGACTTGAGCGCCTGGCCCATGATTTCCTCGGATTTGCCACCGGCGTAGACCTCGGCGTTGTCGAAGAAATTGACGCCTGCATCGCGGGCCGCCGCAAGGCATTCGCGGGCGACCCGCTGATCGACCTGGTTGCCGTAGGTGACCCACGAGCCGAGCGAAAGCGCGCTGATCTGCAGGCCGGAGCGGCCTAGCCGTCGATAGTGCATGGGAATCTCCCGCGACTCTGAACCGACCTTAAGCTTAGACGTTTTGCGCGCGAACGGCGGGGCCGATCGTGCACAATAGCGGCTGGCCTCCACCTGCACGACCGCGACGAAAGCGGATGCAGCGGGGCGCGCTTTTTCGATCCGATAACGGAAGGAGACGGACATGGCAGCAGATCTGAACGGCAAGACCGCAGTCGTCACGGGCGCCGCAAGCGGCATCGGCAAGGAAATCGCGCTGGAGCTCGCAAAAGCGGGCGC
>NZ_QTQM01000102.1:0-3800 GCF_003854225.1 Burkholderia sp. Bp8986
ATTGGCAGCACGCGGACGTCTGGGATCGACTGCACGAGGTACTGCTGGCCAAGCTTCGCGCGGCCGATCGCATCGATCTGTGCTTCGCCCGCATGCGATCTCCGCGAGTCTTCCGCTGAGGCTGGAACGCACCGCGGCGCGAGCGCCCGCAGATGAAGATGAAGCCCAGAAAGGTGAACGGTCTCCGGCCGTCCAAGACCTCGATGCTTTCGCCTGTGCGCTGCATAGCGCCCAAACTCCAAGTGTGTCGACTTTTCTTGCGCTTTCCAGGCAGTTGGTAATGCGGGTTGTGTCTCCAATCGCTGCTGTGATGGTCCGGGAACCTGCGAGTTCAGGCATCGCCAGGCAAATGCTGTGCGATCCTTTTCAATATTTCGGGCGGTTGGCCAGACAACAAATCTTCCGCGGGGGCTTTGCCACCTTGAGGCTGGTTACCCGGCCCCAATATTGAACGTTCCGCGGAGCGATTTAAGCTGGAAAACACGGCATTCAGCGATGCCAGGAACCCGGCGCTGGTTTCCAGTGCGAGGCGTTGACCGCAGGGGGACCCGGTGGCGCAGGCGCCCTGCAGACGACGTCTAGGACGCGGGAAGAAGGCGAGAGAGCATGGCAGCAGACGGGTTAAGGACGAGGAGTCTATTTACTCATGGAGTACCCTGATTGACTGTCGGATTTTGCTTGAAATATGCGTTTCCGCAGTAAGTGCCGGTGGTCTGCGCGCGAGACCGTAGGCGCAGTGGTCTCCTTGATGTGCAATCCGCTCACCCGGAGCTGGTTCTTGAGAATGCGATGCATCGGCTCAATTCCCTCGCGCGTAATCGCTTCAGGGCCGACTCGTGGCCTGCGTGTGGACATCCCGCAGCGCGACGGGGGCTGCATGAGCCTCACGCTGCCCGTTCTCGCCCGGCACGCGTGCCAGCCCGTGCAGCCGGCCGAACGGGCGATGCGCGACGTGTTGCATGCGGGACTCGTCACGGCGCAGCAGCGCTGCCGAGAGCACGGAGGATGCCGGCTATCGTGGCCTTGCGTCGTTGCGCCAGGTGCCGGCCGCGCTCTTCAGCGCGTTCGAGGCACGACGTATAGGTAGACGGAAAGTGCAGACGCATTTCCGCCTACATATACCGCGCCGCGCGGTGTAGCTCATATGCCACGCGCGAGGCCGGGCGTGTCAGTGGAACGCTCGTAACACGTTTGACAGGGAGGAGGTGAGCGGGCGCCTGCAGAACGCGCATGGACGCGGTTGCGATATCTTTTCACGGGGGCTAACAAAAAATTTACGAGCCAAGGAGTGAAACGATGCGCGCAATACCGTACTCCCGACTCAACGCCGGGTTCTGGTAATTGCGGCAAGAATCTGAAGAAGCGCAAGGTCTGAAAGCCCAGCTGTTCCACGTATCGACCTGTCCGACTTTCCGTCGCGACCTCTGTCCGGGGCATGGCTGAAATCAAGACCTTTGAACCATCGCAACATCAATCCTGGCAAACCGGGCGCGTCCGTGCATGACAGTGCCATCGAAGGTGATCGTCTTCCGCGATAACGTTGATGCTTGACGGCCGTTTGAGGGGCATCTTGGTAGTCGTAAAATCGAAAATTCGTGCAAAATCAGATGGCCAATAGGTGTAATCCATGAGTAAATGAGCCCATCGTGAGATGGCTACTGCTAAGTCAGCGAGGCTACTCGATGAGTGGCATTGATTTGGTGTATTGACCAAAGCTGGCCGGAATCCGTAGCTACAGGTCGAGGTGAACGAGGAGAAGAGCCGCACCGTGGATCTGAGATGCAAGGAGAGCTTCGGCTTTCTGGGGTTCGACTTCCGTCAACTCCGCAGCTTCAGGACACGGGCGTGGCGAGCGCACTACACGCCGAAGCTGAAGAAGCGCACGGCGTTACTGCGCAAGCTCAAGGAGGTGTTCCGTCGATACCAGTCGCAGCCGATAAATCGGGTGGTACAACTGATTAATCCGGCGCTGCGGGGCTGGGTGCAATACTTCGCTATCGGGGACTCTAACGAGTGCTTCAACTTCATCAGGGACTGGGTGGAAAAGAAGATCCGGCGCCACATGGGGCGATCCCGGAACCGACGGGGCTTCGGCTGGAAGCGGTGGAGTAGGCGTTGGCTGTACGAGGAACTGGGGCTGTTCAATGGCTACCGGGTTCTCCGTACCGTCGCACCGAAAGCGCGCGCTGCATGATAGGACCCATAAACCTTGACGTGAAGCAGACAGGAGAGCTTAGTGCGGGAAAACCGCAAGCTGCGTTCGACGTGGCGGGAGCTGGAAACGTGACTATGGCAGCCGGACTGAGGACCACCGCGAAAGCGGTGGAGAGACCACCGGTGCCTACCGTGCGCGCGCTAGTTCTCGACCCTACCTGCGAGAGGTTCGGGGTGGGACTCCCCGGGCCTACTCACCATTTCGGCATGCAAGCGCTTATTGAGCGTGGGTGCCGATAGCGGTTTGGTTCACACGGTTGTGGGCATGGCAGCGAATGTGAAAGTAACCCCAGCGCATGCGCTGGTCCAAGGCGACGAAGTCGATGTACTTGCCGACGCGGGTTACCAGGGGTGAGAGGTGTGAGGACACGCAAGACATCAAGGCGTGCTGGCACGTGGCGTTGCGGTCGGGGCTGCGTCGCCAGCGTGATCAAATCGATGCAATGGAAGCACAGGTTGATGGCCTCGGATACGTCAAAGCGAGCATCCATGCCATGGTCGAACATCCGTTCCGTGTTCTCAAGCGGCAGTTCGGTCATGCCAAGGTGTGCATCGCGGGCTGAGGAAGAACACCGCACAGTTGCTACGCTGGTCGCGCTGGCGAACCTGTGGATGGCATGCCATTGGCTGATGGATTCCGCAGCATGATTGCGTCCCAAAACAGAGAAATCTGATCATTCAACGCGACAACCATGAAATTGTTCCGCGATTGAATTGATTTAGCCGTCTGCTTGCCGGTTTCATGTCGCAGAAGCTGTTGTGCAGACCTCGCAGCAGTCTTGTCGCGCCGCTTCTGCAGCAGAACATCGAGTTCGGCGCCGTGCTGGTCGACGGCACGCCACAGCACGTAAGTCTCACCACGCAGCGTGACGAACACATCGGACGGTCACGCCGCGTTCGAGCAATAGTTCCGCGCTGTCCCGAAGGCTGAGCCAGGCGCTTCTCGCACTGGCACGGCGACGTTGCGACGTCTTGTTCGGCATGCTGCGAGACAGCATTTTCGAACCGAAGTCAGCCCCTAACGCTTGACGAACCACATAGGGGTCCCTGGAACTTTACCCTCGGCGGCTCGTGCGCGAGTGCGATCTGAAGGAAGGAAGAGAACAATGTTCAACGTGAAGATAGCCACCAGTTCCGGGTTGTTAGATATTTGTGAGATTGATCAATATGTTTCGCGCTTCACTTTCCCCCAACCCTACCGCGGCATCGTTGTCGGATCGTTCTGATCTAGCGGACAATACCGGTATTCTGATAACAAATGGGAGATCCCATTCATTTCAGCTGAACGTCGGCAATGACACCTTTCCGCATTCTGTCGCCAGCGCTTACGTCTCCATGGCTCCGCTCGGGAACTCTGTGTCCAGTCCCGCCACGCCATCCGGGTTTCTGAGCTCCGATCATCTCCAGGCACTTTTAGATGTGCCGATCCCGGCCGAGACCATGGCCATCACATCCGGTTTGCTGGCTCCGCCACCCGGGCAGGACTCCACACGTTCCGGTCATTCCCAGGGCAATTCTTCGCAGCGTCGGGTTTTGCGTTCCGGTATCCATCTTTCCAACCGCCGAGCCGTGCCCTATCCCCTCCG
>NZ_QTQM01000103.1:0-3695 GCF_003854225.1 Burkholderia sp. Bp8986
TCCCCTCGCGCACTGCAGGAACCGCCCATGCGCGGTTTCTCGCGACAAGCCGCCACACGAATGTGTGTCTGCCTTTCGGCAACGCACAGGTAGGCAGGTCGCAGTCAGCAGCGGCATCGTCCTGATTCAGCGCGATGCTGGAGAGGCGATGGCCAGCTGAGTGCAGCATCATTAAATATACGGGCAAGCGTCAATCCCACCACCGGATTCCAGATAAAGTTTCACTTTCCTTTCACTTCCCCAGAAGAGGCGCTGCGCCAACAGGAAGTAGATTCTTTCGCGCTCTCGTCTGCTGGAATACCCGCCGCGCACCGAACCGCCTTGATGAAACCGCCGCTACGGCGCTGCCGGGGTGATCTTGCGGATCTCGTTGTTCCGGGTGTCGGCCACGTACACATAACCCGCCGCATCCACGGCCACGCCGAGGGGCTGGAAAAACGACGCGGCGGATCCGGTGCCGTCGGCATGGCCTGCCGTGGTCGAGCCCGCCAGCGTCGTCACGACCCCTGCCGGGGTAATCTTGCGGATCTCGTCGTTGTAATAGTCGGCCACGTACACATTGCCCGCCGCATCCACGGCCACGCCGCGGGGACTAAAAAACGACGCGGCGGATCCGGTGCCATCAGCATGGCCTGGCGCGGTCGAACCCGCCCACGTCGTCACTACCCCCGCCGGGGTGATCTTGCGGATCGCGTGGTTCCAGGCGTCGGCCACGTACACATTGCCCGCCGCATCGACGGCCACGCCGTCGGGGCCGTTAAACGACGCGGCGGATCCGGTGCCATCGGCCGATCCCGACGCGGTCGAGCCAGCGAAAGTCGAAACCCAAGCCACCGCCGCCGTGCAGGCCACCCCACATCGGTCACATTCGCGGTGGCCGGACCCTGACCGTTGGTAACCGTACACCACTGGAAACCGATCGGCTGCGTCCCGACCGTGACGCTGTAGCCACCAGAGACCTGGTTGCTGAAGGTGAACGCACCATTGCCAGTCAGGCTTAGGCTGTCCGCCGTGCCATTATCCTGGAGCACCAGTGCGCCACCGGCAAGACCGGACAAGGTGCCACCGATCCGGTAGGTCGGAAGGGGCGAGATCGTCACCGTCGCACTGCTCTGATAACCACCATCGGCTGAGGTGACCGTGACGTGGGCCGTGCCGACCGCGAACCCGGTGACCACGCCGGCGCTGGTAACGGTGGCCACCCCCGGATTGTCGCTGGCCCACGTCACCGCAGCATTAGTGGCATTGGCGGGCTGCACGTTGGCTGCCAAGGGCGACGGACTTCCCGCGATCAGGCTCAGCGTCGCCGGCGAGACTGCGATGCCAGTGACGGATACCGGAGCCGACGAGACGGTGACCGTCGCACGGGCGGTGAAGCCGCCGTCCACCGTGGTGGCGATAATGGTCGCCGTGCCGACGGCCACGCCGGACACGACACCGGTGGCGCTGACCGCGACGATCGCCGGCGCGCTACTGCTCCAGGTGACGGCGGGATTCGTGGCATGGGCCGGTTGCACCGAAGCCGTCAGCGTTTGGGTGTCCCCCACGCTCAAGCCGACGCCCGAGGTGTTCAACGTGACCCCGGTGGCGGGGGTAGTCTGGCCCGCGGTGGCCCCGGCCCCGCCACTGCAAGCCGCGAACAAGGAAAACGTGAGCAGGCACGCCAGCCCGGTCACCGCGCGGGCAGCCCATGAGCGCATCCCCTTCAACAGCATTTTTGCACGTTCATGCATTTTTGCACCTCCCTACCCCATCTGACGGAGCCCCACTTCGGCCCATGGGTTCGCCGGAACCGCGCGCCCTCCCGTGCCAGAGCCGTGTTCGGTGGCCAGGTTTGCGCCACGCGTCCTTCATGGATGCGCCCGACCTGAAGGGGATGCCACGCGGCTTCGCGGTTCGCGCAGCGCCTGCGTCTCGACCGCGCGTGGCATACGATTCCTGCCCGGCGCGCGGCGACGCCACCTAGACGGACTTGTTCCGGCGGGCCCTGCCTCGTGCAGCACATGGCCAGCCCGTTCGGGAGTCGTTCCAGGCAGTTCGTGCTCGGCCAAGGCCATCGCACGCGGGTGCGTCGCTGCGGCGCAGCTTCTTTACATCACGGGCCCCAGCCGCCCACCACAAAAAAACTGCGGACTTATTGAAATCCGACCTGCTGTCGCGTTTGCGATCCGTTGCCTGCACTACCCGGACGTCTGAGTCATCAGCAACCGGCAACCGCGAACGGCGAGCTGCCGGCCGGCACCCGCGCGCCAACCCGAGGGGTGGCGATTCGCGCCGGCGTACCCAGCACTCAGTGGCTCCCGGCCGGACGGGTCGACAGGGTGCGCCGATACTGATCGACTTCCAGCAGCAGATGGTCAATCCGCGCGCAGCTGGCCATTCTGTGCGCGCAGCGCATCGACTTCCCCACTGACCTGCAGGCACACCGCATCGTTCTGCAGCTTGAGAAACCGCGCGGTACCGGCCAGATCCCGCGCCGCATGCGCTGCACCGAGTTCGCGGTGCAGCTGCGCGTTCTCCTGTTCAAGACGACTGGGCTCGGCCCTTCTATGCGTCCCTGCCCAGCGTCTGGGCGGCGCCGGAACCGCGCCATGCGCAGCGCATCCGTGACCAGTCTCTAGGTGGGGATATTTTGAGGCGTCCACAGGTGGGTGATTTTGCCCGCCCATCGGGGTCGCAGTCGAAACCGAAAAGAAACGTGCGGGCGTCATCGTATCGGCCGAGCCTGCGCAACGCGAACAACATGGGCTGACCGCACTCATCGCGCTTGGTTTTGATGGGCTGACCGAGCGTGGATAGCCAGGTGTCGGTGAGTGAGACCGGTCGGAAAAAATGGAAGCCAACGTTTCGTAAAATCGAGAAACGGAGGCATGGATGAAACGAATTCCAAGAGCGGTCTATAGGAAGAGTGTACGGTCAGCGAACCCGCCCCTTGCGAGCATGGTTTTTCGCTCGCGATCCGCGCGTTTACTTGACTTGCTGGCGCCGGGCTTTGGCGGCAACCTTGCAGGCCGTTTTCAGCTCCTGCAGTTTGTCGTCAGTCTCTGCCAGCCGGCGTTTCAGCAAAATCATTCTGAAATCGTCCTGCTTGAGGAGTCGATTCGTGGTGGCGTGCGTCGGATCGATACGTTTGCACCATACTGCCGCGCCCAGGCGCGCACAGCGGCTTCGGTATCCGCTGCCGGCCAATCGCCGTACCTTCCTCGCGCATCATGCCCATGATGCTGCGACTGCCGGCTGAGCTTCGACTCTCGATGAACAGCTCGTGTACCCGGCTACGCAGTGCCATTCGCTCGGCATCAACACGTCGGGCTCGCGCTCGGTGGGCATACAGGCAGGACCGCGACACGTCGAATACCGCACAGATCAGCTCGACCGATTCGCTTGCGCCAATCTGATCAATTACTTCGTACGTTCGATGCCTTCCGACATCAAGAGCGCGGTAGCCTTCCTGAGAAACTCAATGTGTTCAGGCGACTTTTTCCTGCAACACATACCCCATCGATTCGGCACGGCGAGTGAGATTGTTCAGGACACGCTGACGGTAGCGTTCCTCGTAATATGTGGCGCCCGGATCGACGTACTCCATGCCATAGCGCAGCGTGTTGTAGAAGAGAAGTATGCGATCCGTTAACGACGTCCTTGTCTAGAAATCGCTTCACTCTGATGCTACGTGTCCACGTGGACAGCTGGTA
>NZ_QTQM01000104.1:0-3680 GCF_003854225.1 Burkholderia sp. Bp8986
AAGATCAACGTCTCAATGAGCCGTCGTGCCAACGCCTGGGACAACGCGCCGATGGAGAGCTTCTTCAAAACATTGAAGGTCGAGAGAATCTATCAGAACCACTACGAAACGCGCGCCCAAGCCCGCCTGGATATCGTCGATTGGATCGAGGGCTATTACATTACAATCGGCAACGCCTGCATACCTCGATCGATTTCCTCACCCCTGTCGACTACGAGGCCAGCTTGATCGCCGCATGAATTGCTGTACGTGAAAACGAGGCAGGGTCAGCAGAACATTGCCGAAACTGGGTTGGCCCCGGCTTCGATGCCGATCGGTTCGATCTGCGTGCTGCCAATGCAACGCTGCTGCGCATGGCATTCAATCGTTGGGGAAACCGGTAACTCACGCCGTCAAGACGGTATCGGCCCCACACTTACATACAGACAAAAAGTTATCAAACTTCTTGCCGTACGTGGAATCGAGGCAGGGTCGTGGTCGCGCAGGTTTTGATAATCATATAGCCGGCCTCGCGCCGTTCCGGTAGGACGGCTGGCGTAGAGTCAGGGTTGCGACACCGACGTGACGCACAGGAGGCCGGCATGCAAAAGTTTAGCGGAATCGACCTGCACTCGAACTTTGCGAGCAACGGTTTACTCTTTTCCTGCCTAGCACGCAGACGCTCCACACCATCACCATCATGCCTCACGCGCGCGCGAACGGGGAAACGGTCGGGCCGAGTCGCTTACGGCTATATAGTTGCGTACGCAACCAGATTGTGAGCCTACCCTTCCGAACAAAGCCTCCGATACCCAACCCCTTCTGTCAACGCCAGCTTGACCGCTTCGTCGCGAAGCGCCTTCGTATAGACCGCTCTTGGAACTCGATTCATCCAAGCCTCCGTTTCTCGATCTTACGAAACGTTGGCTTCCATTTTTCCGGCCGGCCTCATGTGACCCCATAGCTGTTTGGTGGAGAATTCCCAAGAGCTCCTCTCCTCCTGCGGACGCGAGTTTTTGATTCTTTAAATCCGGAAGATTTGCGCAAATGTGAATGCGCCGTTTGGCGCCTATCCCTGATCATCGTTCGTGAGAAAGATGTGGCGGTGGACTGTCACACCGACGGTCGACACATGCTGTGTTGATTCCATATGGAAGCTGCCTGCAACGTGCCGACGTGCGATATTGGCATATCTTCATGTCCTGCACTTCTATATGAATTGGCTTGCGGTACCGCCACATGACCATACTTCCGACACCATCGTAGGCGGCCAGCATTCGGCATGATGTCGTGCCTTGCAACCCAAGCAGGGCAACACCCGCGCGATGTCGGAGACTGCGGACTGCATAATGGCCATGCTGGAGCATGTTGGAATCCCGGAGCGTCACGACAAGGTTAGGACGACGGGGTTTTTCATCAGGGGCAACGTGAATCAGCTCGCTGCGGCGGCCTGCGCCCAGGCGGCCAGGCTCTTTGAACAGGCGGGACAACCCGATCGCGCTGCCACGACATGGGCATCGACCGCCGCGGCCCACCGGGCTGTGGGGCTGCTGGTGCCCGCCTCTGAAGCTGAACAATCGGCCGCCCGGGCGTATGAATAGGTAGCTGGAACCTGCTTGCAGGCTGGGCATTAGCTCGATACCACGTTCGGGTAACGCTCGTCGATGCCGCTCGGAGTCGTAACCACGATCGGCATAGGCCACACGCGGTCTGCAGGGTTTGCCTCGGTCTTATTGCGCAATACGTCTAGCAAAGATGAGGGCTTCAATGTTCAGGACGTATAGAGGTATCGGCGGAGTTCGAAGCCAAGCCGGTTTTCGGTCGTGAAAATGATGGGATCTCGGCCGATGGGGGCGACCCTCTCGAAAGTGGTCGCTCCTCTTGATTCGTATCAGACGTGTAGACGACAAAGTAATGGGTAAGATTCGATCGTGGGTCCGAGGGCAAAAAATTCGTTGGCTTCCTGTGGATGGCTCACTGACAATCTACATCCTCTGCTTTGTGGGTGGATGTATGGAGTGTGTTAGCTACTTGCTACTGTTTCATACGCTGCTTGGCGTGATGACCGTTAATACAATGGCGGGCATCATAGGCATAGCGAGTAATACGGATCTACCCGTAGCGGCGCTACATCTGTCATCGGTACTGGCTTTCCTTCTGACGGTACTACTCCATAAGGTCTTCAGCCTAAAGCGTCGAGATATGATGCACGCAGAGCACACGCTTTCCTATGTTAGGCTGGAATTCGTCATCATATTACTCTACGCCTGTGCGGCCAGTTATCTTTATCGTCACGGCTATATGCAGCACCCGAATATTATTGTATTCAGTCTGGTCTGGGTTGGGTCCTTTGCGCTCTATCTCCAGAATCATGTTATCCAGCCGGCCCACCCTCTTCCTGTGTCGACTATTGTTATGACAGGGAGCTATATCGCGTTATTGACGTACTCGACCAAAATTATTGTTGGCCCCGATAATGGGGCTGAGCCTCGGGTGGCTATAAAGCACTTTTTGCTGGTGCATTTTCACTTCTGGGGTGGGGTAATTGCAATAACTTGTATTTATCGTTATTTTGATTTTATGAGCTTGCTTTTACCCTGTTTGGCGCTTGGATTTCTTGCTTGGCAGATTTCTCCTGGGCCTCAGAATGATCGAAATGTCGTTGAACGTTAACGTCTGACCAACGGCTGGTAAAGCGTTTTGTCTGTTGTAGTTGCTAGGGCTGACCCTGAACCGCGTCGGGAGTCGCGGAGGTTGCATGGTATAGGTTAAGTGGAGACAGCAGCGGCATTTCTATATTGCCTGTGGCCATTTGCCTCAACCTCAGCGATTGCGATAGCTGGGCTGTGTCGCATAAAGGCCTGCAGTGCTGCCAGATCTGCTGGAATGTCCTCCGACGGGCGGACCAGTCTTTATGAAGCCGTCTCTAAAGTAGGGAATGGTAATCGAGCGAGGTAGCATGTCGTGAATAGGGTGATATGGAGGAGGTTGTGTGGCCAAAAGGTCTGTTAGGCAGCTAGACTGGACGCAGTGAAGGCTGTATTGCTTGACACCGCATCCGACCGGGATATGGTTCGTCAATTCTCAGGCGCCACGGTATGTCTGGAGTCAGGACGTCGAGGGTGACGATTATAAACGTCCTGGAAGCTTCTTCCGGACACGGGCTTCCGAGTCGGACGAAATGGACGTCTAAACCGAGCGCGCAAATGTATTTGAATCAACGAAACGCCAGAAGGAGTGGCCATTAAATGGATGTAATATGAAGGTCGAACGTATCTTGGCAGCAGACGGAGTTGGAAACGGGTTCGACTATTGTTGGTGACGAGGTTGTGTAGTACCCGTATAATGAAATAGTGGGCCTGTAGCTCAGTGGTTAGTAGCAGTCGACTCATAATCGATTGGTCGCAGGTTCAAATCCTGCCAGGCCCACCAAGCACCTACTGCGATCTTGGCAATACGGGGTGAAAGGGATGCACAAAAGGCTGGACGCGCGTTCAACGACAGGCGAGTAGTAACGACGCTACAGCATTTGGAGGGGGCGCGCGCGAAAAATCGCTAAGAAGCTGTTGCGAGATTAATCAGACACTGTCTTGAGTTGGTTCCAGCAAATCAAGCAGCACGCGCGCGAGAGGAATGCCTCATGCACGTGTGCGTACCGTTCGTAGCGAATCTTGAGCCGTCTGAATGCATGAAGCCAGGCA
>NZ_QTQM01000105.1:0-3651 GCF_003854225.1 Burkholderia sp. Bp8986
GCTCCAGCCTTTGTAAGCCTTCACGTTGTCGCGCGTGACGAGCGTCGGCTCGATCAGGATCATCGGGTTGGCCGGCTTCTGGCCGTTCATGATCCCGTAGCCGACGTTTACGGCCTGCTGCGCCATCGCCCACGGATCCTGGCTCGACGACGCCTGCACGAGCGTGTTCGACTTCAGCGCGACTTCGATGTCGGGCGCGCCGTCGACCGACGTGATCACGATGTTCGGGCGGTTCAGCTGCTTCGCCGCGAGATCGCTGCCGATCGCCTGCGGGTCGTTGATCGTGAACACGCCGTCGAGCTTCGGAAAGCGCGTCAGGTAGCCCTGCATCGTGTTCATCCCGCCTTCGCGCGAGCCTTTGCCGTCCTGGTCGCTCGACAGCAGCTTGATGCCCGGGTTCTTCGCGAGCACGGTCTTGCAGCCGTTCACGCGATCGATCACGGCCGACACCTGCGGGCCGTTCTCGATGATCACGTTACCCTTGCCGTTGAGTTTCTTCGCGAGGTAGTCGCACGCGAGCTCGCCGGCCTTCACGTTGTTGGTCTGCACGGTCGCGTTCGCGCCGGCGGCCGCGACGTCCACCGCGACGACCGTGATGCCCGCCGCCTGCGCCTTCTTCACCGCCGGCTCGATCGCCTTCGGATCGGTCGCGTTCAGCAGGATCATGTCGACGTGCGCGGAGATGAAGTTGTCGATCTGCGTGAACTGCTTGTTCAGGTCGTAGTCGGCCGAGACCGCGGTGACCTTCGCGTTCGGGTTGAGCTGTTTGGCGCGCGCCTCGGCGCCTTTCACGATCGTGACGAAGTACGGGTTGCCGAGCGAGCCGACCGTGACGCCGATCGATTTCAGCGGCTTGTCGGCTGCATGGGCGGCGGCGGCGCCGAAGGCGAGCGCGCAGGCGACGGCGGTCAGGGCGGCTTTTTGCTTGAACATGTCGTTGTGTCTCCGGAAGGTCCGTTGGCGGATGGGTGCAGGAGGACCTGCCTGCGCCCCGATGGTCAAGTGGTGAGGAATACGAATCAGGTGCGGGCCGAGTCGCGCTGGCGATAGCGGTCGAGCGCGACCGCGCCGATGATCACGAGCCCCTTGATGATGTATTGCCAGATGTCGGACACGCCGAGCAGCACGAGGCCGTTGGTCAGCACCGCGATGATCAGCGCGCCGATCAGCGTGCCGACGATCGAGCCGACGCCGCCGACGAAGCTCGTGCCGCCGAGGATCACCGCGGCGATCGCATCGAGTTCGTACGACTGGCCGAGCTGCAGGCCGTTGGCCGCATAGAGCCGCGCGGCCGACATCACCGCGCCGAGGCCCGCGAGCAGGCCCGACGCCGCATACACGAACAGCTGGATCGCGCGCACGTTGATGCCCGACAGCCGTGCGGCTTCCGGGTTGCCGCCCACCGAATAGATCCGCATGCCGAGCACCGTGCGGCGCAGGATGAACCACGACAGCGCGATCACCGCGCAGGCGATCACGACGAGCCACGGCACGCCGAGGATCGTGCCGTTGCCGATGAACGCGAACGGCAGTTGCGGGTTGAAGACGGTCGTGTCGTTGCCGATCAGGCGGGCGACGCCGCGCACGGCCGTCATCGCGCCGAGCGTGACGATGAACGGCGGCAGGCGCAGGAACGAGATCAGGCCGCCGTTGATCGCGCCGAACACGAGGCCGACCGCGAGCGCGATCGGCACGCCGAGCCAGCCCCAGCCGGGGATGGTCGACGCGATGAGCGCGGCGACGGCCGATGCGGCGAGCACCGAGCCGACCGACAGGTCGATGCCGCCCGTCAGGATCACGAAGGTCATGCCGGCGGCGAGCACGATGTTGATCGACGCCTGCTGCGTGACGATCGACAGGTTCTGCAGCGTGAAGAAGCCGTCGGTCATGAAGCCGAAGCCGATGCAGAGGACCAGCAGCACCGGCAGCATGCCGGCGGTGCGCATCAGCGACTGCATGCGCGCGCGATGATCGGCGCCGCGCATCAGCGGCGTACGGTTGGCGACCGGATGGGCCGTCGCGGACGCGAGGTTGCGCTGCTTGGTCGGGTGGATCATGTCGGTACCTTGAAGGAAGAAGGAAATGAAGGGGCCGTGGTCAGTGCGCGTCGGCGAGCTCGGTTTGCGAGCCGGTGGCGAGCGCGATGATCGCTTCCTGCGTGATGGGCGTGTGCGTGTGGCCGCCGAGTTCGCCGGCGATCTCGCCTTCGCGCATCACGAGCACGCGGTCGGCGACGCCGATGATCTCCGGCAACTCGCTCGAGATCACGATCACGCCGACACCCGCGCGGGCCAGTTCGTTGATGATCCGGTAGATCTCGGATTTCGCGCCGATGTCGACGCCGCGCGTCGGCTCGTCGAGGATCAGCACGCGCGGCTTCGTCTCGAGCAGGCGCGACAGCAGCACTTTCTGCTGGTTGCCGCCCGACAGCGCGCCGACGTTGACGTTCGCGTTCGGCACGCGGATCGACAGCGAGGCGATCGCGTCGCGTGCGCGCGTGGCGCCGCGCGCGAGATCGAGCGCGCCGAGCCGCGCATCGCGGTTGCACACCGAGATGTTGATGTTGTCGCGCACGCTCATGTCGAGGAACAGGCCCTGGCGCTTGCGGTCTTCCGTCAGGTAGACGAGGCCCGCGTCGATCGCGTCGCGCGGCGAATGCGCGCCGAACGTGCGCTCGCCCAGCTTCACGTCGCCGCGCGTGCGCGGCTCCGCGCCGAAGATCAGCCGTGCGAGCTCGGTGCGGCCCGCGCCGACGAGCCCGGCGATGCCGAGCACCTCGCCCGCATGCAGGTCGAGGCTGCAGCCGCGCACGCGCTCGCCGTCGGCGATGTCGCGCACCGACAGCAGCAGGTGGCCGGGATCGTACGGCGCGTGTTCCTTCTTGTAGAAGCCGGAGATGTCGCGGCCGACCATCATCGCGACGAGCCGCTCGGCCGACAGCGATGCGCGCTCGAGCGTGCCGACGTACGAGCCGTCGCGCAGCACCGACACGCGGTCGGACAGTTCGTAGATTTCGGCCATCCGGTGGCTGATGTAGATGATCGCGAGACCTTCCTCGCGCAGCTGGCGGATCAGGCCGAACAGGTGCTCGGTCTCGCGCGACGACAGCGGCGTCGTCGGTTCGTCCATCACGAGGATGCGTGCGCGGGTATGCACGGCGCGCGCGATCTCGACGAGCTGCTGCTCGGCGATCGACAGCGTGCCGACCAGCGTGTCGGGGCCGAACGGCGCACCGAGGCGCGCGAGCACGTCCTGGCAGCCGCGCGCCATCGCCGCGCGGTCGATGGTGCCCCAGCGGCGGTTGCCGCGGCGCAGTTCGCGGCCGACGTAGATGTTTTCCGCGACGGTGAGGTTCGGCGCGAGGCACAGCTCCTGGTAGATCACGGCGACGCCGGCATCGCGCGCGGCGAGCGGGCCGTCGACGTCGATGCGCGCGCCGTCGATCAGGATCTCGCCGCCGGCGTCGGCGCGGTACGCGCCCGACAGGATCTTCATCAGCGTCGACTTGCCCGCGCCGTTCTCGCCCATCAGCGAATGGATCTCGCCCGGATAGACGGTCAGGCTGACGTTGTCGAGCGCGCGCACGGCCGGGAAGGTCTTGCTGATGCCGCGCATCTCGAGCAGCGGCCGGGGGGACTCAGAACGCGACAT
>NZ_QTQM01000106.1:0-3456 GCF_003854225.1 Burkholderia sp. Bp8986
CTGGACGGCAACCGCCGATTCCATCCTTCAGAAAGTGGCTCGGCTATGCAAAGTTATTTCTGGGACGGAACACTAGCAAGCTGTTGAAAAGCGCCTCGCTTTGGCGATCGGGGCACTGTTTAAAAGGGTTTTCGTATGCGATTGAGTTGCAGACGGATGTGCCGGATGCCCCGCTGGCTTGTTCGAGTTTCTACGTAGAAACTGTGTAAGCACCCGGTAAAGGCACCGAGGCTCGGGAGGTACCGCTGATCAAGCCGCGGCGAGCGACCAGCGATGCGGAAGCAGCGACGCGATGTCGTCGGCACGATGCGTGGGCAGTCGGGTGAGCACGTCTTTCAGATAGGCGTACGGATCATGGCCGTTAAGCTGCGCCGATCGGATCAGACTCATGATCGCGGCTGCACGTTGCCCCGCGCGCGCAGTGAGCCGGCGAACAGCGTGCGTCAGGGTCTGCCACGGCAGCCCCGTCACGAGCGCCCGCAACTGTTCGGGATTCAACGCGACGGCGATTGCTTCGTGGCCGTTCGTCCAGACGAACCGGCCCTTGTTCAGGCGACGCGCAGCCAGCCAGATTCCGAAGCCGTCATAGACGAGTACCTTCATGCGCGTCGAATGCTTGTTGGCGAACAGGTAGGCATGGTGAGGGCGCGCTGCGCCGAACACCTTCACCACACGCGCCAGAATCGTATCGGTGCCGGCACGCATATCCAGCGGTTCAGTCGCCAGCCATATCGCGTCGATGCGGATCACCGCAGCCATCCCTGCAACCAGAGCGCACAATCACTGGCCGCCGATAACGGCCAACGCACGATCACCGTCGCCGCACCCCGACGTACCTCGATCTGGATCTCCGTCGCCCCAGATGCAGCCCCGTACGTCTCCAACTGTAACGGCACAAACTCTGCCGATGGCGCGCTCATCGACTTGCGGGCAGCTTCGGCCGCATCCCGTTCTTCCTGGGCGGCCACCCAGCTTCGCAGCATGTTGGCATTCAGGCGGTAGTGCAGCGCTATCGCCGCGATCGACTCGTTCGGCTGCATCGCCGCACGGATCACCTGTGCCTTGAACTCCTTGCTGTGCCGCCGACGTCGCGTCGGTTGCACAACCTCCTGCATCACCTCGGTCTCCTCCATCGTGTACATCTGTCCATTAAAAATTTAGATGGACACGATCCTCGCCTTCGCGCCTAACCCGATCAAGATGACTTCCCCGGGTGCTTACGTTACTTCATCTTTACACTCAATTTATGCAACAACGCCCTGTCCAGGTTGACATCATTAAAGATGCAACCCTCAAAACGCGCGCCACTCAGATTCACGCTACGAAGATCGAGTCCATTGAGCCGAACATCTTTGACGGCCGCACCCGAAAGATTTGCCCCCTAGGAAAGAGGGCCGGGCAGCGACGGTTCGTCAACGGGAATGCGCTCGCCGCGCGTGAGTGGCTCAACCGCCTGCTCAAATCCTTGCCGGATCTGTTCTATGAATGCGATTTCGGAGCGCTGGACCGGCAGCAGGCTTGATATGAATCCGACACGTTTCCGCCGCTCGTCCGACGAAATCGAAATTGAGATCCCGTCGCTGCTGTTACGGATCTGATACTCGATACCATCGATACGCAGTGTTCCCGTCGGCGAAGCCACACACGAAATCAGCATCTGGAATTGCTGTTGGATATTCGTGCGGCTAAGTCCGGAGTGCAGCCGTGTCATTATTGGCAACTCCAGTGATGATTGACAGCGGGTTGTGTCGGGTATCGGGTGCGGATTCAACCCGTCGATGCAACGAATTGATGAAAGCGCTCAGCCGGTGTATCGAAGTCTAGCGTCTTTCGAGGACGCTCATTGAGCCGCCTGGCAACAGCGTTGAGCGTGGCCTGTGAATAGGCCGACAGGTCGATCCCCTTTGGGAAATACTGCCTGAGGAGCCCATTTGTGTTCTCGTTCGAACCACGTTGCCACGGGCTCTGCGGATCACAAAAATAGACCTTGATGTCGGTGGCCACGGTGAAGCGCGTGTGATCGGCCATCTCTTTGCCTCGGTCCCAGGTCAGTGATTTGTATAGTTCATGAGGAAGCTTGCCGGCGTGTCGGATCAGTGCGTTGATGACCGTTTCCGTATCCTTACTGGCAACCTTCACCAGCATCACGAAGCGGCTCTGACGCTCGACGAGCGTGGCAATCTGGCTGTTCGCGCTGCCGAACAGCAGGTCGCCTTCCCAATGGCCGGGTATCGCACGATCATCAACGGTCGCGGGGCGTTCACTAATTGGGACGGTGTCGCAGATTCTGCCGTGGTCGTCGGTCTTCATCGTGTGATGACGCGAACGGCGCATGGCTCGCGAGCGCCGCAAATGCTCGAGCAATTCCTTTTTGAGCGCACCGCGAGCTTGTATGTAGAGGCTGCGGTATATGGTTTCGTGCGACACCTGATAGTCCCTGTTGACCGCGTACACGTGCTTAAGCCAACCGGCGATCTGCTCGGGCGACCACTGCAGCCGGAGCTTGCTTGCCACGACCTAGGCGAGTTCCCGGTTCCTGACAAGCTTGCAGACTTGGGGACGACGGGCTCGCTCCCAAGCAAGTTCGTCAGCATTGTTCGCCCGATATCCCTGCGTACCCCCGTTCCGCTTGAACTCGCGGCTAATGGTGGACGGAGCGCGTCCGAGCCGATTCGCAATCGCGCGAATCGAATCGCCGGCAACCGCTGAACGCGAAATCTCCTCTCGCTCGGCCAAGGTCAGTGCCAACCTTGAACGGCGCCGTTGCTTCGGCTGTATGCCGCCCGTTTCGGCCAGAATCCCTTGTACCGAGGAATGGTTCCGATCAAACAACTGGGCGATCTGCTGCAGCGACTCGCCCTCGCGCCAGCGCTCCCACATTAACGCCTTCTGACTGCCTGTATAGTAGATCCGCCGTCTCTGTTTCATTGCAACACTCCTTGCTGCTATGCAGCTTCAAGTGTGTTGCATCGACGGGTTGAATCCGCAGGACATGCCGGCCGCTATGACATGATGTGATATCGCTGTCTCGGCCGCGTCGACGTAAGTGCGGAGACATGCACACGCAGCCTGTTAAGCCATGACGCGACGTGTTCGACCATCAGAAAAGCGAAGGTTGTCGGACTCCTGGCCCTGGCCACGAATGCCTCCTCTGTCATCCGCGGCCGAACACGACCGGACACAGCGATTTAATGCCATCTCCGCGCGCCTGCTGAAGCAGAGCCTCCCTTCGAACCGGGTCATCCCATGCTGAGTCGGCCTTTTCAAACGGGTCCACCGCGAACGAACACTTGGTTGCCAGATCCATGTGGATGATGCCATTACCCGATCCCTGAAGAGTGATGTGATCGATATTGGATCGCACCATGTATGTATCTTCAATGCGCGCCCCGGCGAAAAAAAAGCCGGACAGCTGGCAATTCAGAAACCGGGTATGGGTGACATCACTGTAAAGAA
>NZ_QTQM01000107.1:0-3424 GCF_003854225.1 Burkholderia sp. Bp8986
ACGCTGCGCAAGCTCGACAAGGTCAACTGGGATGCGGTGATCCGCACCAACCTCGATTCCGTGTTCAACATGACGAAACCGGTTTGCGACGGCATGGTTGAACGCGGCTGGGGGCGCATCGTCAACGTCGCGTCGGTCAACGGTTCGAAGGGCTCGGTGGGCCAGACCAACTACGCGGCCGCGAAGGCCGGCATGCACGGCTTCACGAAATCGCTCGCGCTCGAGATCGCGCGCAAGGGCGTGACGGTGAACACGGTCTCGCCGGGTTATCTCGCGACGAAGATGGTGACGGCGATCCCGCAGGACATTCTCGATACGAAGATCCTTCCACAGATTCCGGCGGGACGGCTCGGTCAACCCGAGGAAGTCGCGGCGCTGATCGCGTATCTGTGCTCGGAGGAGGCCGGCTTCGTGACGGGCTCCAACATCGCGATCAACGGCGGCCAGCATATGCAGTGACGCTTCGCCGCATGCACGTTTCGTAGACGCACTGAAGGCATGCATGCGGCAAGTTTGTGGTTTGCCATGCTCGCGAGTCTAACGCATCAGCCGAGCACGTTTGAGAGGACACTGCCAAGCTTGAGATTGGTGTCCTCAAGCACTTTCTGGATGCACAGGCTGTGCTGGGAGATTTCGCGCAAGAGTTGCTTGAGCGTACGCGTGAGATCGCGCAACTCTTGGGTCGCGGCGGGTGGCACGAAGCTGGAGTGGATCAAGCCGTGCGCGAGCAGGTCGGCGATCTACATCGCGTCGTTGACATCGGTCTTGCGCCCGGGGACGTTGCGGATGTGCCGGGCATCAGCCAGGACCAGCTCGAAGCGGCCGTCGAGGATGGCGGACGGAATTCGTGGAGGCCAACGGGTTAAGCAGCGATCTGATTCAAATAGAAGCGCTGTGTGAACACGACAGGCGATTGGTAGTTCAGATGCGCCTGCGTGCGCTGCCGGTTGTAGAAGATTTCGATGTATTCGCTGATCGCCAAGCGTGCCTGCTCGCGCATGGCAAAGCGTTGACGATAGACCAGTTCATTCTTCAGCGTTCCCCAGAAGGATTCGATCGGGGCGTTGTCGTAGCAATTGCCGCGGCGGCTCATCGACGCCCGCATGTCAAACTGGCCGATGAGTGCTTGATAAGGTGCAGCCAGGCATGCGGGCGCTCAACGACCCAGCGATACCTGCCAAGGCCGCTACCGTGTTCGGTGCGACACTGAGCTTGCCCCCGAAAAACGAATCCCTTGCTGAGCGTTTAAACTCAAGCAAGGAGAGTCAAGAGGATGAGCAAGACGACGCGAGCGCGCTACACGCTCGAATTTGAGCTGGAAGCGGTGCGGCTGGTCAAGGCAGGCCAGAGCGTTGCGGCGGTCGCCGCGACGCTGAACGTGCCGGCGCAGTCGATTTCCAACTGGTTGAAGGCTGAGCAGGAAGGCAAGCTCGGCGGGGCCGGCACGAAGCCGGTAAGCCCTGAGCAGATGGAGTTGTCGAGGCTGCGCGCCGAAGTCGCGCGCCTGAAGGTGGAGCGCGATATTCTAAAAAATGTATGGTCTGCGCCGGATTTGCAAGTCGCTGGGTTGCCGCTTCGATAGAACTACATTTGCGTCAATGTATCCGGCCTGTTCGTGCAGTTCGAGACTGCTGGCCATGATGGGATCCGCGCACACCTAACCCAATAAATCGTTCAGTCATTACGGGCTGCTTTTTTAGCCCGGCTTTCGGTACACCGGTCAACGGTTCTGTGTCATCAGCTATTCAGGGCTCGCAAAACAGGACGGTCGTGCTCGGGGTTGCTCAGGCGGCTGCGGATATTTCCACGGTCGATAGGGTTGCTGGCTGGTCAGCGCCTTCCAGCAGATACGAACGATTTTGTTGGCTAGCGCGATTAGGGCAACGTGCGGATGACTACGTTGCTCGACTTCTCGAAGCCATAAGCCCATTCTGGACTGGTCGCGCTTCATGTGGATCATCAAGGCGCGTGCGCCCTGGATCACCATCATTCGCAAATAGGCGTTGCCGTGCTCGCTGATGCCACCAAGATTTGATTTGCCGCCGGTTGAGTATTGCTTCGGCACAAGACCGAGCCAGGCCGACATATCGCGGGCCCGTTTGAACGCGGTGCCGTTGCCAACAGCAGCAATGAGCGCGGTCGACACAACTGGTCCGACGCCAGGTACCGTGCTGACGCGTCGGCAGAGTTCCGATTCACGAGCGATCTGGGTAATTTCGGTTGAGGCTGTGTCGATCTCTTCGTCCAAGGCTAACCATCGCTGACGCAACCGTGCGATGAGCTGGCACAGTCGTGGCGACAAGCCGCTCTCTGCATCGGCCAGTACGGCTGGCAGGCGTCGTGCGAAGAGTGCACGCCCAACCGGTATGACGATGCCATGCTCGAGAAGCAGTGCCCTTATCTGATTGACAACAGCAGATCGCTCGACAATGAATCGCTGACGTACTCGACGCAATGCTTGCAGCTCGATTTGATCCGTTGTTTTTAGCGGGACGCAGCGCATGCTTCCGCGACTGGCAGCTTTCGCAATCGCCTGTGCATCGTTGAAATTGTTCTTGTTCGATTTGAGGTAAGGCTTTACGAACTGGGCCGGGATAATGCGCAACTCGTGGCCAGCCGCTTGGAACCGTCGCCCCCAAAATTGAGAGCCAGGACATGCTTCCATTGCGATCAGGCATTGAGGTGCCGTGTCCGCAAATTCTGCGAGCTGTCTCCGGTTGAGCTTCTTGCGAAAGAGTTCGGTACCTCGCTCGTCGATGGCTACGAGGTGAAACCAATTCTTACCGAGATCAATGCCAATGACGTGGACGCGGTTATCGTTCATGGTCGCTCTCCCAGGGTGGAAGCGTTTAGTATGCGCTGGAGGCGGGGCAGACCATTCCATTAAGCGTGCGCGTACTTCGCGAAGGAGTCGACGTGAAGTACACTTTCATCGAGCGCAATCGCCATCACTGGCCGATTTCGGTGCTGTGCGAGGTGCTCGATGTAAGCCCCAGTGGTTTCCATCAGCGGCGGCAACGTACTGCACTGGACAAGCCGCGCCGAAGCCGTGTGAGCGACGATGCCCTGCTGGCGCATATCATGGCGATTCACGCGCAGGTCAAAGGCGAGTACGGCTGGCCACGCATATGGAAAGAGTTGGTTGCGCGCGGCGCGCGCGTGGGCAAGGAGCGTGTTCGCAAACTGATGGCGCAGCATGGCATCCGTGCCCGACACAAGCGCAAGTACATCGCGACGACGAACTCGAATCACAAACTGCCGGTGGCACCGAACTTGTTGGAGCGTAACTTTACAGCGGCGGCGCCGAACCAGATCTGGACGAGCGACATCACGTACTGTGCGACGGCTGAATTGGGTAGCCACGTTTCCTTGCGGAAACGCGGCCCCCGAAGAACCGTACGTGCGAGCTTTCCCCGCATACGGC
>NZ_QTQM01000108.1:0-3296 GCF_003854225.1 Burkholderia sp. Bp8986
GCCGTATGCGGGGAAAGCTCGCACGTACGGTTCTTCGGGGGCCGCGTTTCCGCAAGGAAACGTGGCTACCCAATTCGTCGGTCGCGATATAGGTGACGCACCGCACCAGGCCTGATTGGGCGCCGTCGGCGAGAAATCCTGGCTCAGCAGATTCGGCGCGACAGGCAGGTCGTGCTTCGAATTCGTCGTGGCCTTGAACCGGCGTTTCTGCTTGCAGCGCAGTCCCAGTTTTCTGCGCAGCCGCTTGATCCGGTGCACGCCGATTCGCACGCCACGCGCCTCGAGATGTTGCTGCAGGCGCTCGGGCCGGAAGCTTTCCCGAGTGCACAGGTGGGCCGCGAGCACCTCCGCTTCAAGGTGAGGCTCCTGTTGCGTTCTTGCGGACCGCTTGCGCTTGCACCACGCATAGTTAGCCGCTCACCGATACGCCCAGCGCACGGCACATCGGCGGCGCGGGATATTCCTGTCGCATTTGCTCCATCGCGCCGGACTTCACCGCGACTCCTTCGCGAAGTGCGTCGCGAACTTTTTTAGCAGGTCGCGCTCTATTTTTACCTCGGCCAGTTCGCGCTTGACCTGCGCCAGCTCGGCCTCAACTTCCGTCCGTGGTTTCTGGAGCCGACCGACATCTTTCAGCTTACCGGCCTTCACAGCACGCACCCAGTTTGCCGGCGTCTTGATTGGGATCGACAAGCGCCGGGAAGCTTCCGATACCCCAATACCTTCAGCCATCGCCAGCCTGACCGCTTCGTCGCGAAGCTCCTTCGCATAGACCGCTCTTGGAATTCGATTCATCCATGCCTCCGTTCCTCGATTTTACGAGACGTTGGCTTCCATTTTTTCGACCGGCCTCAATAGGCGCCGTCACCGCCGACGACATCGAACTGCGCGTCGTGCGGGATTGGGGCAAGCAGTTCAGCCAGGACATCGCCGTCAGCAACGTCCTGATGCGTCATCAGCGCGGCACGCACCTGAGCGGTGAGCCTAGGATATCTATGCGTACGCCATTGCTGCTCGCGCGAGCGCCATTGCTGCGCGCGCGTGCGCCATTGCTGCGCGCGCGTGCGCCATCGCAGCCGCCGCATGATCTCCCTTTTGTGAGTAGCCCCGGGCCGCCTCAATATAAACGCCTGCCGCCGCATCGCAACGCCCACCACGCTCAAGGGCCTCTGCCATCCGCAAGCGGGTACCTAGCATTCGCGTACAACTCGCCGCTTGCGCGTATAGCCCCTCTTTCAGCTTGCATGCAGCCAATGGTGCGCGCTCGTATTTCATTAAATTTCGAATGCGACACGCCAACTCATCAGACCCACACGCACCAGTCGCCCGGCACACCTCTGGGACCTGACGCTCTACCTCCCCACGATCTTCTGTCGCCGGCGCGTCAGCTATCGCAATCGCCTTTGGCTTGCCGAAGCTCGGATTCCCCGCCAACCGCACTTTCACTTTCCCAGAATTTAATTCCATTGGAGCGACCGCTATCCCATGATTCAGAAAACAATTCGGAGCTTGCAGTAGACGAAGGCTAATCTACACGATTGCCGGTACGCGCAATTCAAACGGATCGACCACGCAATTTTTCCCCTCGAACCCAATACTCTCCGCAATCATCTTCGTTAAATATAAAAAATACTACCATCTCATTTTCAGCACATTAAACTCGACGCACATCCACCCTCAGCCCCAGACGATCGCATATGAAAACCGGACGCAACCTTCAATCACCAATTCCACCAGAATGGTCGGAAATGACACCAACAAACCATCCACCCAACAATCCGGGAATCGAACAGAAACAAATTTTTACGCATAGCATTTCTATGCATACAGATCTGCCATCCCATAGCATGACGGGAACCACGATTTGATAGCAAAAACTAACGACTCACTATAATTAGAAGAATGCCTCGCTGATCAATTATCCAGGCAAGTGACAACAATAACTTTCGATTTCCCCAGATTCCTCCAGAATTTAGATTGAATTAATGTTAAATTGCGTCCGCTGCAGTGCCGCAAGTCTCGGCGAACATCTCCTTACCATTCGCATGCGGCGATCTTGACATCGTGTCCAACACACTACAAATCACGCGACGCTTGCAGCGCACGGGCTTTGTCTTGGGGATGGAACACGCCGCCAAGCGTGCGCCACGGCGCCTTCGACGCTCGCTAACTGACTCCCGGCGCGATGTGCCCGTTCTGGTGTACAGGCCCCACCCTTGACCACTACCGAGCACTTTCCGTCCAAAACGTACGCACGAGCCCGTATGTGAATGGCACCGCAAACCAGTAGAGCGCACGTGAGTTCGATAGATCGGGCTTATTCACCGACTGCGTGTTTCTAGTACAAGCGTTTCAGTCCAAGTTCGCGTGATATCGAATGCCACCGCTTCCGTCCTGCCGCCAGCTGCCAGCTACTCCGCGACTTGCGCGATCAGGTCGGTACATACTGCACGAATTGCGCGCGGCCAGCCTTGCTCGGATAGCACGGTGAAGAACTCGTGAAACCGATCACCATACCGCACGTGCTGTAGCATGAGCGAAGCAGTCTCGATCCGAGTCGACCATGCCACCAATTATGATCACTCCAAGAAAAAGTTGACACTTTCAGGTACATCACGCCATCTGAATCAAAACATGCAGGCCGCTCACAGGAAGATGAAGGCACGGCGCTTGTCAATCCGGCCAGTCGATAGAGCACGTTGAGCCGTTTTTGCCATAAATCTATAGTTTCTCCCAATAACCAAAGTACATCTCCATCCAAACAATGCTCTAATACACAATCAAGCACATCTTTTCGATCTTGATCGCATCAAACCAAATAGCAATCCATCATGCATCATAAACCATCGGTTTCAGCACCGGTGCGTCAGAGAGTGCCTCGCTATCGTTACGGTTATTCTGTCTGTTACCACTTTTTATTTAGAGACTTATAGTATGACTAAGAAAATTGCAGTTATTACGGGGGGGATGGGTGGTCTGGGTGAAGCGATCAGCATTCGACTGCATGATGCAGGTTACCGGGCTATCGTAACGTACTCGCCGAACAATACCGGTGCCGATCGCTGGCTGACCGAGATGCATGCGGCCGGTCGCGAATTCCATGCGTATCCGGTGGACGTGAGCAATCACGATTCGTGCCAGCAATGTATCGAGAAGATCGTCCGGGATGTCGGCCCGGTCGACATCCTGGTGAACAACGCGGGCATCACGCGCGACATGACGCTGCGCAAGCTCGACAAGGTCAACTGGGATGCGGTGATCCGCACCAACCTCGATTCCGTGTTCAACATGACGAA
>NZ_QTQM01000109.1:0-3279 GCF_003854225.1 Burkholderia sp. Bp8986
GATCGCCTCCACTCAATTTCGCTTGATCATAGAGCAACACAATTCCATGTAAAGTTATTTCTGGGACGGAACACTAGGCGCTCGTTGAGATAGGCCGTGGACGACGTTTCGACCGCCAGTCCAAGCTGGCTGTCGCGATGTTGCTGCTCGAACGTCGCGCGCGGCATCAGATAGTCGTCGAAGTCTCTGAACTGCCGGCTACCGATCACCGATACGTCGCCCGAGCGTAGCGCGTTCTTCAGCTCGCTCATGGCGGCAAGCTCATAGAACTTCCGGTCGATCCCACCTTCCTTGAACACGAACCGCTCCCAGCGCAGCTTGATGAAACCCGTAGGCGCATCGGCCGGTACTTTGCGGGCGTCGATGTGATTCATCACGCGCAAGGCTTCGATCGCGTCCATCAGGTCCTGCCGCGCGGACGCGGCGCGGAAATCGAAGGTATCAAGGAAGGTCGGCGAATAACGCCGCAACTGCGCGTAGTGATCCACCAACAACGCGGTTGAATCGAATTCTGCGTCACGCGCCAGCTGCTCGGCTTCGCGAACGGACACGGTGAACGTCTCCCACGGGACAATTGCCTCGATCGCCCGAAACGGATCATCACCGGCCTCTTTCGCGGCAATCAGCGCGGCGCCGACCTTCGCATACAGACGAACCTTGTCGTTGACCGCCTTGCCCTCCGCGGCGAAGCGCTTTTCGTACTTGTGCTTGGACTTTGTGAAGAACGAGCCGATCAGACGATCGTGCAGGTTCAGGATCTCGTCGGTAAGCGTTGCCGCCGTGTCGAGCAGAATGGCGACGAGCGTGGCGTGACGCCGCTCGGTCTCGTACTCCTCGAGCTGGTACACCGCCGTTTGCCCGCCTTCGCGCGCCAGCCGCAGCAGCCGGTTCTGGTGAACGCTGCGCCCGATGTCTGCCGACAGCCCGAGCGCGCGGATCGCCTGCAGGCGCTCAATGTGCGCCAGGACGGCTCTCGCACTCGGCTCGCCCGGCGACTGGCGCATCCACGCGAGCTTGCTAATTGGGCGAGGTGCGAACGGCTGCAGTAACTGGTCGAGTTCCTTGCGCTGTGTGGTGGTCAGCGGCGCGGTCAGCAGCCGGTACACCTCGCGCTGCGCGCGTGTGCCGACGGTCGCACAGAGCTTTTCGAGGGCGGCAACCGGCGGCAATAGCACATGCTGGCGCCGGAGTTCGTCCACAGCAGCCTGCGCGAGGACAATGCCCTGCGCCGTTTGCATCGCGATCGGCAGCAGGAAAGCGGCCAACTGGCGATAGCGATGTCGATCGAACTGGACCAGTCCCGAGCGGGCCAGCAGCTCCTGCAGGTGCTCCCGACGCGTCTCATCGCGCGCTGCATACAGATCCCACACCGCGGGCGTGACCCGCAACTGCGTCGCCAAGATACCGAGAATCGGCGCATGCGGTTTCTCACCCGGAGCGAGAACGCGTCCTGGATAGCGCAGGTAGATCATGAGGACCGCCACGCCAAGACGATTGTGATCGCCCCGGTGCTGACGCACGAACGCGAAGTCTTCCTTCGACAGGGTGGCGAGACGGATAAGTTCGCTTTCATCATCGGGGAACGCGAACAATTGGAAGCGCTGCGCTGGCGTAAGCAGTTCGCGGCGGGGCATGCGTCACCTCACCGAGCGAAGGTACTGGTACAGCGTTTCGCGACTGATCCCGTAATCGCGGGCGATCTGCGCCTTGCGTTCACCGGCCTCCACGCGACGCCGCAGATCGACGACCTGCGCATCGGACAAAGCAGGCCTGCGGCCGCGATACGCACCACGCTGTCTCGCCAGTGCGATCCCCTCGCGTTGGCGCTCGCGCATCAGCGCGCGCTCGAATTCTGCGAACGCGCCCATCACCGACAGCATGAGGTTGGCCATCGGCGAATCCTCGCCCGTGAAGGTCAGGCACTCCTTCGCGAATTCGATCCGCACGCCACGCTGAGTCAGCGACTGAACAATATGGCGCAGGTCATCAAGATTCCGCGCCAACCGGTCCATGCTGTGCACGACCACCGTGTCACCGCTGCGCACGAAGGTGAGCAGCGCGTCGAGCTGCGGCCGCTTCGTGTCTTTTCCCGACGCCTTGTCGGTGAAGGTACGGTCCAGCTTCACGCCGTCAAGCTGACGCTCGGTGTTTTGCTCGAACGTGCTGACCCGAACGTAGCCCACGCGTTGCCCGTTCATGACCGCCTTCCGGTGGATGTGTCAGGTTGAAATCTATGATGCTGAAACAGAGGCGTCAACAAATTCCGAAACAAGCCCTAACCTGACAATAATGACAAGGCTGACCTGACATCAGGATAGGGTATAACCTATATTGACACACAATGGATGCAGAATTTGAAGGGCGCCCTTGCGACATACGTCGAGCAATGTTTTACGAAATAGTTGAGGACTTTCGAAAGACATCTTGGCCTGACCAAGTAATCATGCGTGTGTGGATTTTTAGGATCACCTAACCCCATGATAATGGGGTGTTTCCGTCCCATTCTATGACTGGATAAACAAAGAATATGTCATCCATTGGTTCCGCATTCGTGCTTACTAGTAATTTCCGTGCGTACGGAAATGTGCAGCCCTCCAAGGCGATGCCATTCGGGAGCTTTAACATTACTGTCGGCGCAGACAAGCGCATGCAGGAGCCGTTGAGGCAAATCTTCCTACTGCGGTTCGGCACCGCGTCACCCGGTGAGCGGCAAGGAAATGCATTTCCTTTCGTCTTGGTTTGGATAAAAGGTGACGCTGGCAACAACCGACTGGGGGCCGGACTATTTATGGTTTTCCCAACGTCAACTCGCAACGAGTCGCCAAAGCCCCAGCAAAGCTACCGCAACGAGTCGCCAAAGCCCCAGCAAAGCTACCGCAACGAGTCGCCAAAGCCCCAGCGCAATGAAAGCACGTGCACAGAGCCGAAAGAAGTGTCTCCGCATGAGATTCTTGGCGTCTCAGCGAATGCGAGTCCGACCGAAATCAAGAAAGCGCAACGCAAGCTTGCCATGGAGCACCACCCTGACAAGGTAATGCAACGCGGCGGAACCGCAGCCGATATTCAAAAGGCGACCGCTTTTATGCAAAAGGTTAACGACGCGGCTGAGAAACTGAGTGGCGCCGCTGCTTAACAATAGATTTTCATCTTAAATAACAGCAAGAGATTGTTGTAACCGTAAAGCATTAGTGCGCACATGAAAGGTAAGCGATCCATTATCGACGTCTACTCAACAGCACTCTGAGCGAGGAGCATAGGTGTCCACCTATTTACGAGGTG
>NZ_QTQM01000110.1:0-3151 GCF_003854225.1 Burkholderia sp. Bp8986
GTCAGCGTCGTCTTGCCGTGGTCAACGTGACCAATCGTACCAACGTTGACGTGCGGCTTGGTCCGCTCAAACTTTTCCTTGGCCATTTTCAACTCCCGAAAGGAATTTCACATGTTGCGCCGCGCGCAAACAGACACTGACTTTTTACTGCTGGTGCCCATGGGCAGGATCGAACTGCCGACCTCTCCCTTACCAAGGGAGTGCTCTACCACTGAGCCACATGGGCGGTATTACGCTTCAACTACACGGACTGGAGCGGGTGAAGGGAATCGAACCCTCGTCGTAAGCTTGGAAGGCTTCTGCTCTACCATTGAGCTACACCCGCACGGGCCACTAACGATTCCCTACCGCTCTCTGCGCTGATGTTCTGGTGGAGGAGGTTGGATTCGAACCAACGTAGGCGTAAGCCAACAGATTTACAGTCTGCCCCCTTTAGCCACTCGGGCACCCCTCCGTAGAGAACTGACGATTATGGGGGTGCATCGCACTCTTGTCAAGCACATCCGGAAGATTATTTTCATTCTCTTCCAGCGCACCCTGGCGACTCACCCGACACCCGCGCTCACCCGGCTGAGGCAAGCGCAAGAGGATCGCCGATCGGCGCCCACATCTTCGTCAGACTCCGTCTTCAGCTTCGATTTGCATCTTCGCTGAAAACGAAAGACCGCCATGATACGACCTCTCACGCATAATGCCAAGCGGGTAAACGCAAAAAATTTGCAATTTCCATGCCGGAGGAATCTGCAAGGCTTCCGACGCGAGCCCAGGGGGTAGTTTGATTAATGGCGACACATCAGCACCCCGTCAAACCCGGGACAACCGGCTTCTGCGCGCAAGGGTTTCCGGCAAACGGGGTGCCGAAGCCGGATTCCAGGGAAGGCCTCGCCGTTCCCGCTTGCTCCGTTGCGACACCGGAATCGAACCCGGAAAGCACCTAGGGGCCATCTTCGCTCCCCTCCCCTCATCACCACTGACGGAAGGCACGCGCGGTACCATCCCGTGTTCCGCGATCATGCCGACCGCTCTCCCGTTTCCCTGCCTCCACGCGATACCCTGTCGTCCTTCTCGCCTTCGCACTGATCTTTGCTTCCTCGGTGGCACATGCGGGCAACATCGACAACGCGTGGTGCAGCACGGGAAGGATCGCGGCAGTCCGAGAGCCGACGCTTTCCGGGCGCCACACCGCCAGACGCGCGAAAGGCGCCGCGGCTCGGGCGACGCATGAGACCTTAAAACCGGCCGTCGACGCCGGCTGCTTGTTGGCCACCGGCACGCGGCGACGCCCGCGAGTCACGACTCCGGAAGCGATCGCGTACGCGTGGTTGCCGAACGAGCGTCAACCGACGTTATCGCGGCTGATAGCGACGCTGGCACCTTGCGAGAAGGTCCAACAGCTCGGGCTGCCTAGATGTCTTGGTGCCGCCGATGCGCGACGATCTGCGCCCGCACGCCTGCTGCCACATCGCTTGCGTGTCGCCGTCGTTGCGAACGTTCAACAGTGCAGCGCGCATTGTGTCGAACCGTCCTTTGTGCAAGCCGACCACCATGAATGTCTGGGCGGCCTATCGTGGCGAGGCTGAGCTGTACACGCGCCATCCGACGTGTGGATACGAGTGGAACCTCGTTCAGTCAAGCGCGGAACTGCATCGGCTTTGACCGGGGCGCCTGTACGTCGCCCCGTACGAACCAGACGGCAGGGAAGCCGACATTCAACGCGGGTTCGTCGACATCGACTACTCACTGCCCGGCGATGCTCATGTCGCCCCGGAGCCATGGCAGCAGCACGATCCGCCGATTCGCCCGATCGAGCGCTTGGCACTGTGTAGTCCAAGCACTGCATGCACGGTGCGGTCGTCCGGCGTCAACGCGGACGGTACGCATTTCGGATTGATGGGCGAAGGCCGCCACTATTTCGGCGGCGCCGCCTATTCGCTCGTCGAAGAAATTCGCCTCTGCGACGCCTTCGCGCCGATGGGAGGCCTCATGGCGGTTGCGGTCGTCACGCATATGCCGACGGGCGCGCGATCTCGGCCTCGCGCTGTCGCCGAGGCAGCCGTGGATTTGCCCTGAAACGCGCCGATCACACACCAGCACCTCGAAACAGAATCGACGACGTTGGGCGAAGATAAGCGACATAAACCAATTAATAGCCCGAGATAATGGACTCCGATTTGCGATGGCTAGACTTGCCGTGCAATGTGCTCGAGGAGGTAAATAACGAGAGAACGACCGGAGGCGTGATCACTTCGAGCATGACGCGGCTATCGGCGGCACCCCGGAGATTGACGGAGCCTTCGGCTGCGCGCAAGGGTGACCCCTGCCGCGCCCCTGGTCGGTTCATCACGGGATGGAAACCGCACGGAGCTCGAAGCCAGTGGCAACCGAGATGATAGACGTGGTAGATCTCGCGGCGCGGGTTCGATGCAGTCAACGATGATGAGGAGCAGGATGCGTCAATGGGCCGCCATCTGCTCAAACAATTCGGCGCCGATCAGACTCTCGCGCTGCGAGCGATGCAAGACTGGCCGCCCTGGCCGCGGAGTTACCGGCAGCAGCGGGGTCGAGCCACTAGTCCATTCGCGACACGGCGCGCGGCGTACATGAAAGTCCCGCCCGACCAGCCAGCCAGCCAGCCAGCCAGCCAGCTTGCTTGCTTGCTTGCTTGCTTGCTTGCTTGCTTGCTTGCTTGCTTGCTTGCTTGCTTGCTTGCTTGCTTGCTTGCGCCGCCGCCGCCGCCAACGCCAACGCCAACGCCAACGCCAACGTCCGGCGGTGATTGCACATTTTCTGCGCTGCAAATGCAAAAACCCCCACCTTTTCGGGCGGGGGTTTCTGGCTTAGGGAGCCTGACGATTACCTACTTTCACACGGGAATCCGCACTATCATCGGCGTAGAGTCGTTTCACGGTCCTGTTCGGGATGGGAAGGGGTGGGACCGACTCGCTATGGTCATCAGGCAAAGAGGGTTGTCACGTTGCTTCGCAGCGCGACCAATCTGGGAAGAAGCAGTAATTTTGAGTTGTGTGTATCACACACGAGAATCCAACCAGTCCGACGCGCTCTGTAGCGCGAAACAGACTTGTTATAGGATCAAGCCTTACGGGCAATTAGTATCAGTTAGCTGAACGCATTACTGCGCTTACACACCTGA
>NZ_QTQM01000111.1:0-3093 GCF_003854225.1 Burkholderia sp. Bp8986
AAGTATCGGCTGTCGTTCTTTAACAATCTGGAAGAAGTAAGTAATTTGGATAGCGGAAGCGTCTTTGAGATGGACGTGGAAACTATCCGGGTTGTGATTGTATCGATGTATCTCAAGATGATTCGAACTCTATGTTTGACTCAATTGGAATACGGCACAACGCGAGAACTCAACCTGTAACGAGACAGACTCGTTATAGGGTCAAGCGAACAAGTGCATGTGGTGGATGCCTTGGCGATCACAGGCGATGAAGGACGCGGTAGCCTGCGAAAAGCTACGGGGAGCTGGCAAACAAGCTTTGATCCGTAGATGTCCGAATGGGGAAACCCACTCCTTTTGGAGTATCCATGGCTGAATACATAGGCCATGTGAAGCGAACGCGGTGAACTGAAACATCTAAGTAACCGCAGGAAAAGAAATCAACCGAGATTCCCAAAGTAGTGGCGAGCGAAATGGGATGAGCCTTGCACTCTTTATTTGTATTGTTAGCCGAACGCTCTGGAAAGTGCGGCCATAGCAGGTGATAGCCCTGTAGGCGAAAACAGTATGAAAGAACTAGGTGTGCGACAAGTAGGGCGGGACACGTGAAATCCTGTCTGAAGATGGGGGGACCATCCTCCAAGGCTAAATACTCGTGATCGACCGATAGTGAACCAGTACCGTGAGGGAAAGGCGAAAAGAACCCCGGGAGGGGAGTGAAATAGATCCTGAAACCGCATGCATACAAACAGTCGGAGCCTCGTAAGGGGTGACGGCGTACCTTTTGTATAATGGGTCAGCGACTTACGTTCAGTAGCAAGCTTAACCGTATAGGGCAGGCGTAGCGAAAGCGAGTCCGAATAGGGCGTTCAGTTGCTGGGCGTAGACCCGAAACCAGGTGATCTATCCATGGCCAGGATGAAGGTGCGGTAACACGTACTGGAGGTCCGAACCCACTAACGTTGAAAAGTTAGGGGATGAGCTGTGGATAGGGGTGAAAGGCTAAACAAACCTGGAAATAGCTGGTTCTCTCCGAAAACTATTTAGGTAGTGCCTCGTGTCTCACCTTCGGGGGTAGAGCACTGTCATGGTTGGGGGGTCTATTGCAGATTACCCCGCCATAGCAAACTCCGAATACCGAAGAGTGCAATCACGGGAGACAGACATCGGGTGCTAACGTCCGGTGTCAAGAGGGAAACAACCCAGACCGCCAGCTAAGGTCCCCAAATATAGCTAAGTGGGAAACGAAGTGGGAAGGCTAAAACAGTCAGGAGGTTGGCTTAGAAGCAGCCACCCTTTAAAGAAAGCGTAATAGCTCACTGATCGAGTCGTCCTGCGCGGAAGATGTAACGGGGCTAAGCTATATACCGAAGCTGCGGATGCGAGCTTTGCTCGCATGGTAGGAGAGCGTTCCGTAAGCCTGCGAAGGTGCGTTGAAAAGCGTGCTGGAGGTATCGGAAGTGCGAATGCTGACATGAGTAGCGATAAAGGGGGTGAAAGGCCCCCTCGCCGTAAGCCCAAGGTTTCCTACGCAACGTTCATCGGCGTAGGGTGAGTCGGCCCCTAAGGCGAGGCAGAAATGCGTAGCTGATGGGAAGCAGGTCAATATTCCTGCACCATTGTTAGATGCGATGGGGGGACGGATCGCGGAAGGTTGTCCGGGTGTTGGAAGTCCCGGTCGCTGCATTGGAGAAGGCGCTTAGGCAAATCCGGGCGCAGGATTCAAGGGTGTGGCGCGAGCTCCTTCGGGAGCGAAGCAATTGGAAGTGGTTCCAAGAAAAGCCTCTAAGCTTCAGTCTAACGATGACCGTACCGCAAACCGACACAGGTGGGCGAGATGAGTATTCTAAGGCGCTTGAGAGAACTCGGGAGAAGGAACTCGGCAAATTGGTACCGTAACTTCGGGATAAGGTACGCCCTTGTAGCTTGATGCGCCTGCGCGCAAAGGGTGAAGGGGTTGCAATAAACTGGTGGCTGCGACTGTTTAATAAAAACACAGCACTCTGCAAACACGAAAGTGGACGTATAGGGTGTGACGCCTGCCCGGTGCCGGAAGATTAAATGATGGGGTGCAAGCTCTTGATTGAAGTCCCGGTAAACGGCGGCCGTAACTATAACGGTCCTAAGGTAGCGAAATTCCTTGTCGGGTAAGTTCCGACCTGCACGAATGGCGTAACGATGGCCACACTGTCTCCTCCCGAGACTCAGCGAAGTTGAAGTGTTTGTGATGATGCAATCTACCCGCGGCTAGACGGAAAGACCCCATGAACCTTTACTGTAGCTTTGCATTGGACTTTGAACCGATCTGTGTAGGATAGGTGGGAGGCTATGAAACCGGAACGCTAGTTTCGGTGGAGCCGTCCTTGAAATACCACCCTGGTTTGTTTGAGGTTCTAACCTTGGCCCGTGATCCGGGTCGGGGACAGTGCATGGTAGGCAGTTTGACTGGGGCGGTCTCCTCCCAAAGCGTAACGGAGGAGTACGAAGGTACGCTAGGTACGGTCGGAAATCGTGCTGATAGTGCAATGGCATAAGCGTGCTTAACTGCGAGACCGACAAGTCGAGCAGGTGCGAAAGCAGGTCATAGTGATCCGGTGGTTCTGTATGGAAGGGCCATCGCTCAACGGATAAAAGGTACTCTGGGGATAACAGGCTGATACCGCCCAAGAGTTCATATCGACGGCGGTGTTTGGCACCTCGATGTCGGCTCATCTCATCCTGGGGCTGTAGCCGGTCCCAAGGGTATGGCTGTTCGCCATTTAAAGAGGTACGTGAGCTGGGTTTAAAACGTCGTGAGACAGTTTGGTCCCTATCTGCCGTGGGCGTTGGATATTTGAAGGGGGCTGCTCCTAGTACGAGAGGACCGGAGTGGACGAACCTCTGGTGTACCGGTTGTCACGCCAGTGGCATCGCCGGGTAGCTATGTTCGGAAGAGATAACCGCTGAAAGCATCTAAGCGGGAAACTCGCCTTAAGATGAGATATCCCTGGGGACTAGATCCCCTTGAAGGGTCGTTCGAGACCAGGACGTTGATAGGTCAGGTGTGTAAGCGCAGTAATGCGTTCAGCTAACTGATACTAATTGCCCGTAAGGCTTGATCCTATAACAAGTCTG
>NZ_QTQM01000112.1:0-3004 GCF_003854225.1 Burkholderia sp. Bp8986
CTCTCCTGACGTCCTTAAAGTCAGGCGTCAGGTTACGCAATCGCTCCCAAACCCTCCACGGTTTCCTGCGATGAACCTTTTTTTTCCCGCCGATGCGACACGCCACCGAGCCGGTTTCCGGCAACCTGAACTGGGACGACCTGCGCTTCTTCCTCGAAGTCGCCCGCACGCAGCGCGCGAGCGGGGCCGCGAAGCGGCTCGGGGTCGACTACACGACCGTCGCGCGGCGCATTCGCGCACTTGAGGCCGCGATGGGTACGCTTTTGTTCGACAAGTCGCGCTCGGGCGGCTTCACGCTGACCGCCGAGGGGCAGCGGCTCGTCGCGTATGCGGACGCGATGGAGACGACCGTGCAGTCCGCGTGCGACCAGGTCGCGAACACCGGCGAGGCGCTGTCGGGCCACGTGCGGATCGGGTCGACCGAAGGGTTCGGCTGCTTTTTCCTCGCGCCGCAGCTCGCGCGGTTTCGCGTCGCGCACCCGCATGTGACGGTCGACCTGCTGCCGGTCCCGCATTTCGTCAACCTGCCGAAGCGCGAGGCCGACCTCGCGATCACGCTCGAGCGGCCCGAACGCGGGCCTTACGTGGTCACGAAGCTGTGCGACTACCAGTTGCGGCTCTATGCGACGCGCGACTATCTGGCGAGTCATCCGCCGATCGCCTGCACCGACGATCTCGCGCGGCATGCGTTCATCAGTTACGTCGACGATCTCGCGTTCAGCAGCGAACTGCTGTACCTGGAGCGCGCGGTGCCCGGCGCGACGGCCGGGCTACGCACGACGAGCGTGATCGCGCAGGTGTTCGCGGCGCTGCAGGGCGGCGCGCTCGCGATCCTGCCGTGCTTCATGGCGGCCACGCAGCCGGCGCTGGTGTCGGTGCTGCCGGACGACGTGGTGGTCACGCGGTGCTTCTGGCTGACGTGTCGCGAGGATCTGCGCAAGCTGCGGCGCGTGACGGCGCTGTGGGATTACCTGCGCGCGGCGGCGGACGCGAACCGGGCGTTGTTGATGGGGGAGTCTGACGAACTGCGATTCATCGGGGATTGAGCGCAGCGGTGCGTCATGGGCGGTCCGTCCCGTGTCGATCGATGGATTTCGTGGCGCGTACCGGTTTGACATAGTGGTTTCGCGGGGCGGGCGCGCCTGTGGCGGCCCGGCGTCCCGCGTTTTTCGTCATCCGGAGGTGAGTCATGAAAAAGAAGACAGCAATCCTGATCGTCGCGGCCGGCGCCGACCCCACGGGGCTCGCAGTCGGGCAAATCATCAGCGGAAGCGGCAGCATGGGCCGGGTCGGCATGAAGATCACGAGCGTGAAGCAGCAGACCGCGTTCGCCGACCAGCCCTACGTCCTCGAAGTCGCGACACTCGAGGCGACATGGTTCGACGACGCCAATCCGATCACGACGATCAGCTACAACAACGAACGCAATCGGGCCACGGTGACGACCTGCACGTTCACGTCGTGATCGCCATCCGGGCACGCGGTTGGTGTCAACCCGGACAACCGAGCCGATCCGCGAGTTCGTTCAGGTCCTTGACGTCGAAGTCCCACGCGTCGTCGGCTTTCAGGTCGGTCGTCTGGTTCGGCCCGTGTTCGGTCGGCCGCAGCACGAACGCGGTGGCGAGCCCGAGTCGCCGCGCGGCGGCCAGATCGCCATTGTGCGCGGCAACCAGGCACAGCTCGGCCGGCTCGAGACCGAGGATCTCGACCGCTTCGGTATAGACCCTCGGCGACGGCTTGTACGCGTGCGCGACTTCGGCGCCGAGAATCGCGTCCCACGGCAGGCCGCCGTGCTTCGCGACGTCGACCATCAGCCGGATGTTGCCGTTCGACAGCGGCGCGATCACGTAGCGCCGCTTCAGCCGCTGCAGCGCCGAGACGGAGTCGGGCCACGGATCGAGCCGGTGCCACGCGAGGTTGAGCGCGTCGATCTCCGAGTCGGGCACGCCGTCGATACCATAGCGGTCGAGCGTGCGCACCAGGTTCTCGCGGTGCAGCACGTCGAGCCGCACGTAGCGCCTGCGCCCGCTGCGGATTTCCTCCATCGACGGCGCATATTCGCGGCGCCACGTATCGGCGAATTCGAACGGATCGCGATCCGGCGCGTGGCGCGCCAGGAACGTGGCGGCTTCGCGCGCGACGCCGTTTCTCCAGTCGACGATCGTTCCGAACACGTCGAAAACGAGCGCCTTGATGTCGGCAGGGTTCGTCATGGGATTTTCGTGAAGGTCGGTCGAGGGGGACGCGACGCGCGCCGTGGCGGCAGCGTGCGACGCCGGTTCGAATGACATTGAATCACGTATCCGCGAAGACGGCTGGCGGCGTCGCGGCGATGGCGGCGCGCGGTGCGGCATCGAGGGTGCGTGAGAGTGCATGAGGGCGAGGCGGAGCCGGGAAAACCGGTATCGCACCGCCCGTCACGGGCCTTCGGCCATGACCTTCGGCACATTCCTGCCCGCGTGCGCGGCGCCTACGCTGGGCAGGTCGCCGGTGCGTGCCGGCGGCGTTTCCCAACCAACCGACAAGGACATGCCATGCCGACCATTTCAGTCTACGGGTTCAATTCGGACAGCGGCCCGAGCGCGTTCGGCGCGCAAGCCACGCGCGACAACCTCAACGAGGACCATCCGACGTGGGCCGTGACGCTGGCCTACACCGCGAGCACCACGACGGCCGTCTTCACGTCGACCACGGCGTCCGACGCGGATCTCAGGGCCGCGCTGGAGGCGGCGTATCCGCCGGCAAGCTACCACGTGGTTTAGGTATCGCGGGTGCCCGCCCGGGCCGGCCCGGGCGGGGTAGTTCATGTGGCGCAACGCGCGCCGGCGGCTGCGACGCGGGCCGGGTTCGCGCCGCAAGCGCGGCGCTTGCGGACGTGCGGCAATCAGCTCTTGTCGTACGAGAACTGGATGCCCGCGGTGCCGCCGGTTTCGATGAACAGGTTGATGAATGCAGGAACGGTTGCGCTGCGCGCCCAGTCGCGCTGCAGTTCGCAGAACAGCTG
>NZ_QTQM01000113.1:0-2986 GCF_003854225.1 Burkholderia sp. Bp8986
CGTGACAAGACAGAAACAGACTTTGCCATCCACTACATTACCGATTTACGTCCGGCGGACGGCGACACGTGTCGCACGGGCTGGCTGTATTTGGCCGCGATCCTGGATCTGGCAAGCCGGCGCATCGTCGGCTGGTCGATGTCCGAGCGAATCAACGCGGATCTGGTCTGCCAGGCCTTGCGCAGCGCGTGCTGGCAACGCAAGCCGCCACCCGGATTGCTGCTGCACTCCGATCGCGGTAGTCAATACACCTCCCTCGCGTTTGGGCGGCGCTGCCGCGAGGCCGGCGTGCGCCCATCCATGGGCTCGGTGGGCGACTGCTTTGATAACGCGATGTGCGAGTCGTTCTTCGCCACGCTCGAATGTGAATTGCTCGCGCGCACGCGCTTCGAAACCCGCGAGCAAGCCAGCCGCGCGATCTTCTCATTCATCGAAGGTTGGTATAACCCGCATAGGCGCCACAGCAGCCTGGGTTATCGCTCGCCGATCGTCTACGAGCATATCCACCGCGAACAAAACCGAACATGCGTGCCAAGCGAGTTGCCCACCGCCGGCCAGCGTCATGGTCGTGATAGGCGACCCGCCGGCCGGCCGTGGACAACTCGCAGCGCCACGCCAAACGGAGGAGTTCCGCCTGCTTAAAATTTAACTGCCCAACCGTTCACGGAAACGGGTCAACCTCAGACCTTCCGGAAGCCCGGCGCGAGGAGGCTTTTGCGCAGCTGCTCGCCGCGATCAAAGCGATACCGGAACAACCGCGTGCGCCGCTGAGTGAACTCTTTTAACGACGCTCGTCAGAGGTTGAGGGGCGGCAGGCATTCTCCAAGTGACCCTGCCTCGTTTTCACGTACAGCATCTCATGCGGCGATCAAGCTGGCCTGGTAATCGACAGGCGTGAGGTAGTCGATCGAGGTATGCAGGCGTTGCCGATTGTAATAGCACGCGATCATCCACGGGGCAATCGCATGAAGGGGCGTTAACAATCTACATGAACGTCCCCCGTTTGAGCAGGTTTCCGATAGTTATGCAGACAGGATGGGTTGCAGCTCTACATTCGGCCTTTCTGCAGCCTCGATTGCTGCGGGCCCCGATGAAATCCGCTGACTCGCGCCTCATTCAAGGATCGAGCTCCAGGCTCAATTGTTAACTCAGGTTGAGCGAGTCACGGTCCTACCTAGTCTGTCATCACTGTCGATCGCCTGCGCAACCTTGGGACGTATTCTCCCGGATAAGCGTTGCTTGTCCGTTTCCTGTTACCGTTCATGCCACACGTGTGCTGTGGTACTCCTTCTGGTACGGCCGGCCGTGGGCGAGCATGGCCCAGATCGTTCTTGCCATCTTGTTCGCTAGCGCAACAATGACAACGTTTTTCGGACGACGCTTACCGATCTGCTCGATCCATGTCCCGCGTTCCTTTGCATGCAGCAACACACTACGCGCCCCGTGCACGAGCAGGGTTCTCAGGTAGGTGTCGCCCCTTTTACTGATACCGAGTAATTGAACTTTTCCGCCAGACCCAGTCTGCGCGGGCACGAGCCCCAGCCAAGCGGCAAATTCGCGCCCCGACCGGAATGAAGCTGGATCGCCCATCGTTGCGACTGCTGCCGTCGCTGTCAACAATCCGACTCCTGGAATTTCGGCAATTGCTTTGCAGGCCTGATCGTGCTTCATCCAATCCCGCAGTCGTCGTTCAATTCCGGCGATCTGTTCGTCGAGTTTCGTCAAACCGTTCCACTGTTCCCGCAGTGAATCGATTAGCATTGTCGGCAGGCGCTGGGCAAGTCGTGCCAATATGTCGGGTGTCCCCTTATCCAGTGCAGCCCGGCTTTTGGCCATCACTTCGCCATATTCGGTCAGCAGGCCACGCAGGCTGTTCATCTGCATCGTGCGGAATTTCACCAGTTGCTGCCGCATGCGGTGCAGCCCAAGCACCGCTTGTTGCGCTTCTGTCTTTATTGCAACAGCCTTGATGGGTTGCTGTACCGCGAGCCAGATTGCTCGTGCATCGGCAGCATCATTTTTGTTGCCGATGTTGAACGCCTTGACGAACTTCGCCGGCATCAACTTCACGTCATGCCCCATCCGGATCAGACAACGAGCCCAGTGCTGAGATCCGCCACATGCCTCCATTCCAACAAGGCAAGGTGAGCGATTCACAAAATACTCAAGGAACCGGCCGCGCTTGATCGCCTTGTTCACGATCTCACCAGTATCGGGATCAACCCAATGAACCTGGATGACGTTCTTTGCGATGTCGACTCCAACGGGCGTAAGCTTCATCTCGGATCCTCCGGTTTGCCTTTGAAGACCTTGATGATCTTCTACTTTGGGCACTTTGATGCCGTCGGCCCGTGAGGATCCGCCTCCCGCATTTCCTCACTGCCAGATTCTTCACCACTGACGGGTGGGGGACGTTCATATCATTCAAGGAGTTACGCGCGGGGTTGTAAACCGAGGCGAATCAAGCGTTTACTACTATCTTTTGCGGAGGCATCGGATGGAGGAAACGCAAGCCTTGAGCATCGAAGACGCGCTCGGCGAGTTGCGCGATCCGCGCAGCCGAACGCCTGCCCACGACTTGTCAGAGATGCTGGTGGTGGCGCTGTGCGCGATTCTCTCGGGAGCGGATAGCTGGGTAGCCATTCAGATCTGGGGTGAAGAGAAACTGGAGTGGCTACGCGGCTACGTGCCGCTGCGCAACGGCATCCCGTCCCACGACACGTTTGGACGGGTGTTCGCGGCCCTGAACCCACGTCAGTTCGAGGCGTGCTTCACGCGCTGGATGAGCGGTGCGTTTCCAACCTTGTCCGGCGAGGTCATCGCGATCGACGGCAAGACGGTCCGTGGCTCACATCGCAATGGGGCGCGTGCCATCCACCTTGTTTCGGCCTTTGGAAGCGGCCTGGGCGAGAGGTGGCCTCGCTCGTTCGGACAGTTTTAGTGGGTAGCCGCGCTCCCTTCCGAAAGCACGGCCCCCGAAGAACGG
>NZ_QTQM01000114.1:0-2856 GCF_003854225.1 Burkholderia sp. Bp8986
TTGATTTCAAGCGCGGTTTTGAAATCACCAGCCTTTTCGATCGCGGTAATCTCAAAGGGCCGGAGGGACTGCGGGGCGCATTGAAATACCAGGGCCCGCAAAGTGGCCGCGAGCAAAAATATCTGGCGTTGGTGCACTCGATGATTGCGGACGCAACAGCCGTTTCCCAACGCCGTTATGCGGTGGCCCGCTCACGGCGGACGGATTTCGGGCGTGCAGCGGCCAGCATGCGGTTGAGCGCCGCCACCCCGATGGCGGCCTCGGCCTGCTGGGCCTCGAAGCCACGGACTCGCAGTCGCGCACCGATGATCGGCTTGTGGCGCCCCATGGTCGTCTCCACCAGGGCGCGCCGGCCGTACCCGGTGGCCTGCTGCCAGCCCAGGCGGCGCCTGTGCTCGCGGATCACCGCCAGATGACGGTCACGCCGAGTCGGGGGACCCAGTTCGTAGCTGGCCACCGCTGTCGGGCGCGGCGGAATCACCACCTGGATGCCGTCATCGTGCCGCGCCACCTTCGGGTAAGTGGGGGCGCCATCATACGCGCCGTCTGCGATCACCCGGGCGATCGCGCCATCGATCTGATCGAGCAGTGGCGCGACCTGCGACGGATCGTCGGCATGCTGGTCCGTCAGTGTGTGTGACACGGATCATGCCGGTGTCGGCATCCACCGCCAGAGGCAGCTTGCACCAGCTCCGCCGCGACTTTGTGCCATGCTTCTCCTGCAGCCACTGGCCTGCGCCGAACACCTGAAGCCCCGTACTGTCAATCAGGATTCCAACGGTCCGGCTGGCACTTCACGCGGCAGTGCGGGCAACGTGAGCGCCCGGCGACTGACCGTGGTGTGTCCGGTGCCGACAGGCTCAGGCCCATCAGCGTGATGACCGACCCGAGCAGCCCTTCGGCTTGGCGAAGCGCCATCCGCAACGCCGTGCGCAACATCAGGCAAGTCTGGATGGCGACGGCCGAATAACGACGCTGCCTGTTCGGACCGCAGCTTTGCCAGTTCCGCAGCGCCTCCTCGTCGATCCACAAGGTGCGGCCGCCGCGCCGGCGCAGTCCGGCCTCATACTCATGCCCAGTTCTTGACCTTGAACGACATCTTCGGAATCTGGTAACGACGATCGGCATTATGCTCGTGCGGCATCGGCAAAGGGACCGGGTGCGAAAGGTCGTCACCTTACCATTCGCCTCCGACCATCGAAGTGCACCAACGCCCTCTTGTGTATAAGACGATGAGTTCCGTGAGGGTTGACGGGCGTGAAAATTTCCCGATATTTTCCTAAGAAAGCAACAATTTGTACTGGCCATCAAATATATGCCTAAAATTTCTAGTTCTACCCCTCTTTCTAATTCCAGAAATCCGCTGAGTAAAAACATGCTTTCGCTTAGACGGAGCGCTTTGGAGACCTGCTTTAAGTTCATGGGAAATAAGGAATTTATTATTTCCGTCCGAGAGCGCGCATGGATAAAAGATGTTTTTCGAAGTGAAAGCGATTTTTTATCCAAAAAGGATCTCTCAAATATAGACTTATCTCATATGAATTTTGCGCACCTCGATCTAACAGGCACAAACATGTCTGGTGCCGATCTTCGATTGGCCAAGCTAAAGGGTGCAGTTCTTGTCAAGGCGAAATTTAATGACGCGAATCTATGTGGCGCCAATTTAATTGGCGCAAATTTAGAGGGTGCGAATTTTCACAATTCGAATCTCTCATTCGCAAATTTCGGAAATGCCAATCTCGCAATGGCGAACATCTCGAATGCAAATATTTCTAACGCCACTCTTTCAAATGCAAATCTTTGCGCGTCAGACCTATCGAATTCTGATATGCAAGGTGCGATTCTATATAATGCCAACTTATGCGATGCCAATCTCAAAAAGGCGAGTCTAAGTGCCGCGAGTCTTAATCGAGCCAATCTCGAGTATGCCTATTTTGAAAAATCAGATTTAAGTAAAGCTGACCTTGAAGACGCCATATTCAATGAGACAGACTTTAAACGTGCCGATCTAAGTGGGGCCATCTTAAAGGGCGCAAACCTCGATGACTTATGCTTCAAGAAGGCAAGATTGCATGGGGCCAATCTAAATGGGGTGAGTGCGGGAAATGCAAATTTCAGTGGCGCATATCTAAAAGACGCCGACCTCAGCAACGCTGATTTTAATGGCGCTTATTTTAAATCTGCCAATCTAAATAACGCAAATATTAAAAATTCAAACTTATCGGAATCGGACCTGCGAGATGCAGATCTAACGGATGCCGATCTCTCGGGGGCGGACCTTAGCGATTGTCGAATTTGATGGGCTGATATGGCTGTTGGGCAATGTCAAGGTGAGCGCGGCGGCAGCTAGAATTATTCCATTACAGGCGTTGGTGCACGGATAGGTCGATGAAAGGTTTGGGTGATAGAGTGACGCCCCAACGTTTTTGAAGCAACGCATTCCGTATAAGAGCGGCTAACACAACCTGAACATGATGCTGCGGGCGTCGTATCGTCTACGGCATGGCAAGACGCAAAATCAGTAACGAATTATGGATGGCGCTGGAGCCGCTGATTCCGGAGTTCACGCCATCGCCCAGGGGTGGTCGGCGGCGCACAGTCGATGATCGCGCAGCGCTGAACGGTATCTTGTATGTATTGCAGACGGGCATTCCGTGGGAAGACCTTCCGCAGGAGTTGGGCTTCGGCAGTGGCATGACATGCTGGCGACGTCTGCGAGACTGGCAGGCGGCCAGCGTATGTGTATTAGCCGGGACTCGATCTGACAGGTAGTCGGGCTTACAAAGAACGATCCATCAATGGGGGATGAGTTTCTCCTTGGCGAGATCGAGCGAATCGAGGAAAGTGCGCATCGGC
>NZ_QTQM01000115.1:0-2818 GCF_003854225.1 Burkholderia sp. Bp8986
GTCACGCCCCAGATGCGCTCGACGCCCGCTGCCGCCAGCGTCTTCGCCAGGTATTCCGCCATCGTCTGTCTAGCCATGGGACTCACTTCCATATGTCGTGCAATTTTCAACGGGCGATGATTCAACGAGACCCTCGCTGAATGACTGTGCCGCGGCAGGAAACCTTTAGTTATCAGATCAGAGCCAAGCCTTTGTATCTTCGGGCGGTTCACCGCGGAACGATGGAGCGATTCCGATCTGGGCATGGATGCATTCTATAGACGATAGTCTCCTCTGGTTTTCGCTCCCGCATTGTGGCCGCAGCCGAATGCGTATCAAAATGCGCGTCGTTGCGACCGAACCACTCGAACGTGCAATGCGTCGCCGGAATGTCTTTTTGGCTCATCTGCTTCGGACTTCATTCAACGCACGGACCTGCATGTTTGCCTGCCTATCCCGTTTGCTCTCGGGTTGCCAAAGCATGTTCGTTTCGCGCACTCATACGGCCGCTAAGAATCGCAAAGTTGAGTAGTATGAGACAGACAGCCGATGCAGGGATCGACGAGAGCTTCCTGAGAGGTCTCGCCCACTAACGATAAAGAACTTCATCGTTTCGTGCGCTGAATGCGCTTCGTCAGAGACAGAACAATGCACTCGAAAGCTTCAGAATTTCGTTGGCGCGGCGCACTTCATTGCCCTCGCGTCCGCGCGCGCGACAGCTTCAAACAAGCTGCAATCGATTTCTTTCCTGTTTGGTCGATCCAGTAACGTTTGGCGCGCGCAATCCATTTTAGGAGCGCTGGATTCGATCACTGATCGTTGCCACGAATATTGCCGCAACGTTCTTTCAGCATGTGCACATCATTATATTCCATAGGGAAACACGTTCGATATGATAAACACTACATTCTCAACAATTGGAGCCTCCGCCAACTCGCGGGTGACTCAAACCGTCCCACCGTTTGATTCGCGGGGTGTCGAGACCAAACAGGTCCAATGCGCGTCCAACACTTTGATTAATGATATCGTCGATCGATTGCGGATGATTATAAAACGCCGGCATAGCCGGGAAGATGGTTGCCCCTGCCCGCGCAACGAACAGCATGTTTTCGAGATGGATTGTGCTAAGCGGGGTCTCGCGAACCATTAGGACGAGCCGCCGCTGCTCCTTTAGAGCAACATCGGCGGCACGCACGATCAGGTTGTCCGCATAGCCAACGCGAATACCAGCCAAAGTTTTCATGCTGCATGGAGCGATTATCATTCCGTCGTGACGGAAAGAACCACTGGAAAGGGAGGCAGCTTGGTCGGCGTCCGTATAGACACGCGAGGCAAGCTTGTGAACATAATCAAGGTCATAAGGTGTTTCTTCGTGCAGTGTGACGCGCGCCCATTTGCTAAGCACCAGATGACGTTCGACTCCGATCTCGGCTAAGACTTCCAGAAGTCTGATTCCATAAATAGCGCCGGTTGCGCCAGTTATACATACCACAATCCGAGTCATTTTTCCCTTCCTCTAAGTGATTGTCAGAAAACCATTTTATTTAGGCGGAAAAACATTATATTGCGAAATAGTTGTGGTGAAAGTGGAATTATTATATTTCAGATTTTATGGTGTGTTGCGCATAAGATGGAAAAGTATGATAAATGTCAGTGATTCGCTGTATCGATATAGAGCTTCGGACGAAATACTTCAATAATGTATGAAGGCATGCTGAACACTCCTGATTTACTGTATCGAGATCAATGGATGGTGGTCATTCTGGAATCGCATTAATTCTGGTTTTCATGATTGCCATTTCTATTTCCAGGCGGCGGAGTATCAACCTTCATTTGTCACGCTGCTGTAGGGTCCGTCGGTCGCCAATTATCAGACACGATCTACTCGCACTAAATGAGCGGATGGCCTAGCAAAGCGATTCCTGTGCTTTGGAAACTTGGCCATAAACACTTGACGTAGCGAAGAGTCATCGTGCGAGCTAACGACAATTCCCGTTCAGCCATCATCTAAATCAGATTGCGCGCCCAACCTCCCGACGGAACCCGCCGCGGAGAACCACGCCTACGTAGAAAGAACGTTCCAGATATGCTCAAGTAACCTGTCGACGCGGTCAAGATGTACACCTGCTATTGTTGAAATTAAGTAGAAAATCAAAAGATTACGGTAGCGTAATGCCAAATTTTCCAGCATGCGATAAAATTGACTTTCGCCTTGCCCCAATTACGTGGCCGGGCAGCCGACGGCCAATGGAGCGGCCCCACGTATCTGAGGGCACGAGGACTCTCTTAAAATAGGGGATAGCCTTGTGCGGGTAAGGCCCAGGGCGTCGCCGCGCAGCCTCCCCTAAGAACCGTACGTGCAAGTTTCCCTGCGATACGGCTCAAGCATCCCGAAGTCAACTCTACGAGTGACCGGCGCCAAGTTACCAGTGCCTGCACATTGCAATGTCGGGGTTCTCCCGCCGATGCGGAGGGCGCAGACACGGCGGACGGTGCTCTCTTGTGATTCCCTCTGTGGAGTCGTCTGACCACTCTGCACCGGGACACCGGGCGGAAGTCTGCTCGCTTTCGCGCGGGATGCGGATGATATTGCAACCCCTATCGGGGCGGTTACAGCCCAGCATTTGCTTTTTCCGCCTCTCATGCCCGCACGCACTTCAGCCGCCCCCGTATTCGTTTCGAAAGCCGTGCTGTCATTCGCGGCGCATTCCTCAAATTCAGGCGTTGCCTAATCGGCCGGGAAGCTATCCATCTTGTCGAGCGGCCTTTATAGGGTAGCCGCGCTCCCTGTCGGAAACGCGGCCCCCGAAGAACCGTACGTGCGAGTTTCCCCGCATAC
>NZ_QTQM01000116.1:0-2775 GCF_003854225.1 Burkholderia sp. Bp8986
GTCAGTCTTGTTCAGTTGCGTCGCGAGCGCTGCGTGCACGTGGCGGGCATGAATGCAATCAACAGGAACACCTCGATTTCGCAGTGCGTGATAGAACCAGACTGCGAGAGGGCCGGTTTCTATTCCGACGCGCCGGACCTCGGGGGCTTGCTGTCGGATGATGCTATCGATAGCCTGCGGATCCGATGCTACTGTTCCGCGCCAGACGGGATTATCGTCCCCATCGATTACGCAAACCGCCGTTGACTTCTGCGATACATCGAGACCCACATACGTTTCCATGGCAGCCTCCGTCGTTAGCCGGAGGCGCAATCACAGTATGTGATTGGCGTGCGTGCCTTGGCGTTCCACCAGGACGTGCAGTCGGCGGTAGCCGAATGGACGACGTTCGTGCGCCAACTCCACCAGACGCGCCGCTAGCACCTCGTTCTCGTGGCTCGGCTTCGCGTCGTAATGCAGCATGCTGCGAGAAAGCCCGGCAAGCCGGCAGGCGCGGTGCTCGGCGGTGTCGACCTTCTCCCGCATGCAGGGGGTAGGTCAGACCAACAATAGCGCATTCATCTTCAGCAAAAAGACGTTGAACTAGAAGGGGGCATCGCGGATTAGTCACGGAACGTGGCAAGGATCTTGTGGAAGGAGTATTCCTCGTCGCAGTTCCCGGAAAGTAGACGCGCGATGATAGTGTTGATGCATTCGACAACGCTGGTACTGAGTGTACAGAGGCCGCGAGCCGCGATTTGGTGCTGGAACCTCTGTGAACAGTTAATCGACACGATTCAATAACGTTCGGACCGACGCTGGTTGTCGTGTCAGCTTTGCCTGGCCAGAACGAAAAGTGCGTGAGCGTCCGGATAATTGCGCGTGAGACGCCTGCGATTGTCGTCCGGCGTCGTCGAGATTTACGATGACAAGGTATCACCGCGCGAATTGCTCGCAAACGCATCGGAAATACGGAGCGCGTCGGACTGCGCCGCGGAATTCGTTGGGCGCACATAGATATGGTTTGTAGTGTTTAGAAAATTAAGTGATAACTTCGCACCTATACTGTGCTATTCAATTTTTCGGGTCGGCTATTTTTTGATTCGACGGGGCTGATCATATTTATTGAATATGCAGTCCGGCTCATTATATTCATTAATGGCCGAATAAATCAATCGTTGAATTTGATTGAGTTCTTGATCTGACGTCGCTTGGTGGCCGGCAATTGTGAAAAAAAAGTCCCGCGTCGTCTGCGTAAATGATTTTTCAACTACGGCTACTGGCCCGTAAAGATTGGACGTCGCGGGACTAAACGCGAATTTGAGAATATATTCATTTCCTGATTCTGTTTTAAATTTATATGTTAATGAGGTTCTAAATTTATTGAAATCATCGTGGAATTTATCGGAAATCGACTTTGTTTGAAGGTTTAAGTCGTATGGCATTAAAACCTCTGAATTTTATTCAAGTTCACGACTCTCAACAGTCGAGAGTGGGGCGGCTCTTCGATGGGCCATTAATCTGGTTGGTGATGCAACGCAGCGAGCGGCTTCCTATATATCGATAATAATGTGTGGATGAATTATTTATTTGGTGTGGGGATATCTCGAAATGATCCGATGAATTGCGAACTAAGTTTGCTAGATTTTTTGAGGAACATTAAATTTCTGTCTTACTTTTCCTGACGGGAGGCGATGCACTGCAAATTGACAGATGACGAGCTGTGGTCATTCATCGAGCCTATGCTGTCTAAGCAAGTGTCGCGGAATGGCCGAGATGCGGGATAAGAGCCGACGTAGAACGGAGCATCGTATGGGGTCCTCGTCATGCGCTTGTCTTGAGTCACCAACTGAAGAGCAGTAACAAGAAGGCGGTGCAGAACCTGGAATTCTCATACCCACCCAATTTAACACATCTTAAACTAGTCGCCATCCTATCTGTCTTTCAGAATTTTGGCTGGATTTCGGTTTCTGAAATCGAAGAGCATATTTTTCTCAAATCTGCATTGCGTGCGTCGCCAATCTACGATGAATCTTTTTAGTCGGCCCTGAATAATCCGTAAAGGCTTGTGCGATAAGGCTCGGAGGAGGCAATGATGTTGTGTGCCTTTGCAAGGCACGGGCATATTGGCGTGTGAATCCTGCAAATTTTGATGAGGTGCGGATGGGCCGAAGATGCCGAAGGGAGATTTTTTCCGCCAACCGCTGTGTGAGTCGATCAACTTGACGCATCCCTTGGCGCGGCTGGCTGTGCTGCGCCGCCGCAAGCGCCGGGGCGTAATGATTGAGCGCGAGCAACTGGCATTGCCGGGCGCACCCAACGGGGTGTAGTCAACCGATTTCGTGATGGATGCGTTCCAACGGCCGGCGCGTGAAGTGCCTGACCGTCGTCGATGATTTCACGAAAGAGGCTGTCGACATTGTCGTCGACCATGGCATCTCAGGTTTGTATGTCACTCGGGCATTGGACCGTGAAGCTCGCTTCCGTGGCTATCCCAAGGCGGTGCGAACAGACCAGGGCCCCGAATTTACGAGCAGCACGTTTGACCAGTGGATATGGGAACGGCGTCACTCTGAAGTTGATTCGGCCGGGCAAGCCAACGCAGGATGCGTATATCGAATCGTTCAACGGCAAGTTCCGCGACGAATGCCTTAGAAGCTGTTGCGAAATTAATCAGACACTGTCTTGAGTTGGTTCCAGCAAATCAAGCAGCACGCGAGCGAGAGGAATGCCTCATGCACGTGTGCGTACCGTTCGTAGCGAATCTTGAGCCGTCTGAATGCATGAAGCCAGGCA
>NZ_QTQM01000117.1:0-2775 GCF_003854225.1 Burkholderia sp. Bp8986
ACGACTTGAGCTCGGCGTACTGGGCACCGGCCCCGCTGCGGCCTGCGCACTGCCATCGCGCTGATCACGGCACCAGTGACCTGCCCCCAGCAACCACGCGAGCGCGGATACAGCGTGTTTGTTGACGAGCGCTTCGAACCCTATGCTGACCAGTGGGCGTATCTGGCAGCCGTTCGGATGGACGGGCGCGACATCGAGGGCGTGATTTTCCGTGCCACGGGCCGTGCCCATCCGCTCGATGTCGCGTTCATCGCCGAAGAGGATCAGGTCGAGCCGTGGAAGCCACCGCCTGCGCTGCCGAAACGATTGGCCGGACCAATGCCGACATCGCTCACGTTGACGCGCGCGAACCAACTCTATTTCGAGAAGGAACAGCTTCCCCAGGCGCTGCTCAATCGTCTCATCCGGTTGGCAGCCTTCCAGAATCCGGAGTTCTACCGAGCCCAGGCACGTGGTTTCAGCGTGTGGGACAAGCCTCGCATCATTGGCCGGGCCGAAAATTGCCCGCGCCATATAGCGTTGCCGCGCGGCTGTCTCGACGACGTCGTGACACTGCTGCGCGATAACGACATCGCCTGCGACCTCCGCGACGCGCGTTGCGCTGGCGAGCCGATCGTCGCCTCTTTTGTCGGTACGCTCCGCGATGACCAGCAGACGGCCGTGACCGATCTGCTGCAGCACGACATCGGCATCCTGCATGCGCCGACAGCATTTGGAAAAACCGTGACGGCGGCCGCGATGATTGCCCGGCGCGGCATCAACACGCTCGTGCTTGTGCATCGCCGGGAGCTGCTTGATCAGTGGCGCGAACGCCTGCAGTCGTTTCTCGGGCTCGATCCAAAGCAGATCGGTACGATCGGCGGCGGCAAGTCGAAGGCGACAGGCAAGATCGATGTCGCGATGCTGCAATCGGTGGCCCCCAATGGTACTCGCGGAGAGTTGCTGCGGTGTTACGGCCAGGTCATCGTCGACGAATGTCACCACGTCTCCGCGGATTCCTTCGAGGCGGTACTCAAGGCTGTTCAGGCGCATTACGTGCTGGGCCTGACCGCGACGCCCGTGCGGCGCGACAGCCAGCAACCGGTGATGTTTATGCTGTACGGGCCGATCCGGCACGTGGCGCAGTCGCCAGCCAACGCGCCGCAGGGGCTCGAGGTCTTCCCGCAAAGGCTTGCTGCTGCGGTGGGGGTCGCGGACGATGCGCCAATCCAGACAGTGTTCGCACATCTCGCCCAGGACACGCCGCGGTCACAGATGATCGCAGCAGCCGTTTGTGAACAGTACAGACAGGGGCGCCACGTGTTGGTGCTCACCGAGCGGACGGACCATCTCGAAAGCCTGCAGCTGTTTCTGGAGGGTACGGTGCAGTCCCTGTTTGTTCTGCACGGACGGCTCGGCAGAAAAGCGCGCGCCGCGCAACTGACCGCCCTTGACGCGCTGGCCAGTGATGCGCCGCGCGTCGTGCTCGCGACTGGCAGGCTGGTTGGGGAAGGTTTCGACCACCCGGCGCTGGAAACGTTGGTGCTGGCTATGCCGGTCGCATGGAAAGGCACCTTGCAGCAGTACGCCGGTCGACTTCACCGAGAGCATGCGGGTAAGATCGGTGTGCGCGTCCTCGATTACGTGGACGGCGGCCATCCGGTGCTGCTGCGTATGTGGGAGAAGCGTCAGCGTGGCTATCGAGCGATGGGATACCAGATGTGCATGCCTGGACAGGAACTTCAGCTCACGCTTGCCTGAAAATCACAAAGCCTCGCCGATTGGATCTCAATACGGGATGACGAATTCGTGCGCTCGCCGACGAGCTCGAATGGTCGTATGGCCGGCGCAAACTTCGGGGGCGTGCATCAATCAAGCGGAACGAAACGATGAATAAAGCAAGCGCGGGCAAAACCGAAAAGATATCGGAGACGATCCTGTACTTTGGCGAGCCACTGTTATCCGAGGCCATTACCGAAGAGACGCCGATCGCCGTGGTGCGTGAGATATACAAGCTGGTTGTGCTCGTCTGGAACGCGCACGTTGCGGCCACCTCCCACTGGGGTGACTCCAGTTATCTACAGATGTTGCAGCAGTTGGCCGCTTCGCCGCAGATGCCCTCGGAAGGGCGTGCATGGATCAAGAGGCTTTCGAATCGCTGGCGGGAGGAATTCACCGACGCCAAGTACTGTGTTGGCCATTGGCATGTCAAAATCAAAGACGACGATACCCTGAGCTTTTTCTGCGACGCCAGGGAAGCGCCGCGGCAATAACCTTTCGGTGACGCAAATTACAGCCTCAACGGTGACGACGCTACCACATATCCGCGCCGCTGCCAACCAAGCTTCACGACGGTACTGGAGTTTCCTCGGGCTACGACCGTGCACATACGGATCTGAAAAACTTCGCGTCCCATGGCCCTGGTCAGAATTTTAAATTCCTATTTCAAATCATTGACTTAGAAGCTGTTGCGAAATTACGGATTAGGTCTATTAACTTTTTCGAGAGGGTGTTAATTTTCTGACTTGTTTTGCCGGCCAGGAAACGATGCCCAAAGAACTGATAGACGACGAGCTGTGGTCACTCATCGAACCTCTACTGCCGAAGCGGGCACCACGGAGCCGCCGATACGCGGGGCGCAAGCCGACGCCGGACCGAGCGGCGTTGACCGGCATCGTATTCGTGCTGCGCTCGGGCATCGCCTGGAATCTGCTGCCGGAAGAAATGGGCTGCGGCTCAGGCACGGCGTGCTGGCGGCGGCTGGTGGCGTGGCAAGAGGCCGGTGTCTGGCAACGC
>NZ_QTQM01000118.1:0-2737 GCF_003854225.1 Burkholderia sp. Bp8986
AGTTTCTGACGCGGTAGCGCGCCTTCGGCTCGTGCGTCTTGCTTCTATCCCTGCGCATCTTCTCGGCAAAAATCGAGTATCGACGCAGGAACCCGAATTGTTAACAGAGGTATCGCCCCGGTCGTTGCGCGTATACGTCACCGCGGCGCTCGCCGGATTTATGCAACAACGCCGGAGTAACGGTTTCATCTTGCCTATCGTTCGCAAATTAATGCGACGAAATAATCATCGAGCGTTTCGATGTTCATCGCTGCATCGCCGATGGAGTCGAGAAACCCGCCGAGACGGGCAGAATCGCCGCCGGTAAGTGGCGGACTGGATGTCTTACAAAAGATTCTCACGCTTTTCTAAATTCAACGCTCTCCTGAGGCGGACGCTTGGCTGCGGCGCTTTTCCCAAACTGCCACGCCAGTTCGGCGACCACAGGGCCCGTACTCAAATCCGAACAAATTGCATAAATATGGTTGCTCCGCTGGTCGATCAGCAGAGAATGCTCCAAAGAAAGCATTGGCCGTGGACACTCTGTCGAAAGGAAAGATATCAGGCTGAAACGCCTCCGAGGTGCGCGTGATACCACAATCCTTGAGCCGATGCCGATACCACCTCTAAGGCACCTACGAAACTGAGGCGTGCGCATGTCCATCTCCTTCCATGGCTACAGTCAGATTCATAAACCAAAGCGCGCGGTCGAGGTCGGTGTGATACCAGTAGACCGACTGTCGTCGCCCCCTTGCTGGGGCTCTAGCTCATGCTCGGTTAGAACATCGGACTCATAGTCCATTGGTGCCATGCTCGACTCACGGGAGGCCAACCATTTCCCGCTCTGCCAGGTGATGAAGTTAAGCCGGGCTGATGAGTTCTGCGGCGTACCGGATCATTGCGCGTGGGTAACCCGCAATCGAAGGAGCGCCTGAATGGTTGTGCTGCAATACTCGGCACGTAAGTCGTCGACCATTTTCGCTCACGGATGCACGGACAGCTTCATTCCGGTAGAAGTGGTTTTAGATCTCTCCATTTACGAACAAGCGAGGTTGCTACATTGCGAATATTTTGCTGCGGTTTCGCTTCAGGCGACACTTCTGTATCCAGGCAGCCGGTTGGAGGTGATCCTGGTCTGTTCAGGACGTGTCGAAGTCGCGCGCGTGACGTCTGGACGAAAATGTGCGCGAGCCTATGCGGCTTCACCCAAGAGGCTGTGCCGCACAATGAGTGTCAGACGATGTCGAAGACGCCAGTGGAGCACGGCGGCGGGGAATGTAAAGTCGTCAAGCATGCGATTGAAGAAGATCCCCTGAGGGGCATCTGGTTGCGCACTACTCCGGATAGTGCCCTCCTACAGAGGCAGGGTCACGATAAACGCGGCAGCTTGTCATCCGAGTTTCAAACCTGTCCTGACGATGTGCATTTTCTCGTCACCAGGACAAAAGAATTGAATGAAATTGAATCCCTGGAGCAATTGGAATTGACGGTGGCATCACCCGAGAGTACAACGCCTACAGCGTACCCGACCACACCCGTGGGAGGAAACGGCTATAGCTGCGGAGAACCGACATTGCCCCTGCTGCCGGACGAGCTCTACACGATCTGTGGTGACCGGATCGTACGCTTGCCGAATCAGATTCAGGAAAATGGACAGGTAGCCAGAGATGTTCCCAGGGTAAATTCTATGCTCTCCGCGTCGGCCATGACCCCAAGCCTGCAAACTCATGGGATGTGCGGCGTGAGACTAACAACATTGACACAATTCAAGTCATTCATAGAGCGGCCTCGCGAAAACGCATACGTGGCTGTTACGCTCCAAGGGTCGGTGTTTAATGACAAACATGTCAGGGAATTGGTAATAGCGAAAAGAAACCTTCAGATATTGAGATTGATAGATTGTCCTTCAATTACGTCGATCGGATATCAGGCTCTTGCCAATGGATTTTTGTGCCTACAGGAGCTCGCCGTTGTCAATGACCGCAATCTTTCAGAAAGACCACTGCTTATCACCGCACTTGACCAACTAAAATATCTCCAAACGTTGTCAATCGAGAAATTTGAGTCTCTGGAAAATGTCACGCTTCTCCAGTTATCCAGTCTCACCTGGCTCCGTGAGCTTAGTTTCGCTGGTAGTGTTTACGGGGCAACAATGCGCCAGACCATCAGATCACTGACTCAGCTCCGGCAGCTTGATTTGAGATGTCTCCGTTTTGAAGGCGAAATCGATCTCGATTTTCTCGTAGAACTAACGAGTCTCAAGAGTCTTTTCCTGAGCGGCACCCGATGCGAAGCCGATTCCGTCAATAGCTTCATCGCGTTGCAGGACCTCGAGGTGCTGCACGTTGACAACGTGCCCTATTTTAATCTGTCGACGTTTCCAGCACTTTACGAACTGCTGATGAATGGGGCAATGCCTAAGCTTAGGGAACTCGTGATTGACCGATGCCATCTTGTTGGGCAAGAAGTTGAAGACAGCCGAATTTCAGCGCTTAAAGCCAAGAATCCACACCTGACTATAAGGTTTGCATCACCGCTTCCTAAAACGCCGACGTCAAAATCGATCTACTTGTCGAGTTCACCATCTCCAAAAGATCTATTTTCTTCAGTAGAAGTCTTCTTGGCATTGCAACAATGACGTCAGCTCGCTTCCCGGAACGGCGTTGTTGCATAAATCAGGCGTGAGGACGAAGTGAAGCCATTGTTCGTGATGTCAGGCAATGCGGACGGACAGCGGGCGGGCGAGCTCAGTCATAAG
>NZ_QTQM01000119.1:0-2659 GCF_003854225.1 Burkholderia sp. Bp8986
ACGTGATCAGTGGTTCCGATTGATGGTGATCGGTCGTTTCGGTCGAAGGTGATCGCTGATCACCGGTTTCCGAAACGAGCGATCATCTTGCCGAAACGGGTGATCACGTTCCCGGAATGAGTGATCAGCGAACCGAAATCGCTGATCACGCGACCGAAACGGGATGGCCGCTGCGGCTCGGCGGTGGTGTCGCGCATGTGATCAACGACGGGCGTTAGCCTTGTCTCTTTTTAGGGGGCAGGTTGATGCCGGCACATCGGATGAGCATGCGTAAACTGAAGGAAGTATTGCGGTTGAAGTGGGCGTGCGGCCTGTCGCACCGCCAGATCAGCCGCGCGATCGGCATCAGCGTCGGTGCCATCTCGGCATACGCCGCACGCGCGAGCACGGCCGGCCTCGACTGGGCTGCTGTCGAACCGCTCGCCGACGACGAGCTCGAGATCAGGTTGGACCTGCCGGAGGAAACCGCGGCCCCGACCCGGCGGGTCGAACCGGATTACGCGGCGATGCACCGCGACCTGCTCCGCAAGGGCGTGACGCTGCAGTTGCTCTGGGAGGAGTACGTCGAGGCCCACCCCGGCCAACGTACCTACCGCTATACGCAGTTCTGCCAGCGGTACAAGGACTGGGCTGCGGCGCTGAAGCGCTCGATGCGCCAACAACACCGCGCCGGCGAGAAGCTGTTCGCCGACTTCGCCGGGCAAACCGTGCCGATCCTCGGCCGCGACGGCGGCGTCGCGTTCAAGGCCCACGTGTTCGTGGCCGTCCTCGGCGCCTCGAACTACACCTATGCATGTGCGACGCGTTCCGAGACCATGCCCGACTGGATCGGCAGCCTGATCGACGCGTTGGAATTCTACGGCGGCGTTCCCCGAGCTGCTGGTGCCCGACAACCCCAAGGCAATGATCGCCAAGGCCGATCGGTACGAACCGGTGCTGGGCAACACCACGCAGGACTTCGTGAACCACTACGCGACCGCCATGTTGCCGGCGCGGCCGCGTAAGCCGCAGGACAAGGCGAAGGTCGAGGTCGGCGTACAGATCGTCGAGCGCTGGATCCTCGCACGGCTGCGCAACCACCGGTTCTACAGCTTGGCCGAACTGAACAAGGCAATCGGCAAGCTGATCGCCGACCTGAACCGGCGTCCGTTCAAAAAGCTCGAGGGCAACCGCCGCGAATGGTTCGAGCGGCTCGACCAGCCGGCGCTGCGCCCGTTGCCGACGCGCCGATACGAGATCGCGACCTTCGTGAAGTGCCGCGTCAACATCGACTACCACGTCGAAGTCGACCACCACTATTACAGCGTTCCGCACAGCCTCGTACGTCAGGAGGTCTACGCACGCGTTACGCGCCATGGGGTCGAGATCCTGCACCGCGGCAAGCGCGTTGCCGCCCACGCCCGCAGTCGACTACGGAACAAGCATACGACGTTGCCAGAGCACATGCCGGCAGCGCACCGCGCTCACATGGAATGGACGCCCGGGAGATTGCTGAACTGGGGCGCCTCCGTCGGTCCCGGTGCCGAGACGATCGTCAAACACCTGCTGACCAACCGGCCGCACCCCGAGATGGGGTACCGCGCGTGCCTCGGATTGCTGTCGCTCTCGCGCAAGTACGGCAAGGAGCGGCTGGAAGCCGCCTGTCAGCGGGCACTCGTGATCGGTTCGCCGACTCGCCGCTCCGTGCTGTCGATCCTCGAATCCGGCCTGGATCGACAGCCGGTGCTCCCGGTTCCTCTCACCGAATGGCATTCGCCCGATCACGAGAACGTGCGCGGCCCTGACTATTACCACTGACCCAAGGAGGTCGCGATGTTGACGCAGCAAACCTTAACCCAGCTCAAGTCCCTGAAGCTCGACGGCATGGCCCGTGCGTTCGAGGAACAGGCGGCGTTGACCGCCAGCACCAGCCTGTCGTTCGAAGAGCGCTTCGGCATGGTCGTCGAACGCGAGCTCGCCTGGCGCGATACCCGGCGGCTCGAACGGCTGCTGAAGTCTGCAAAACTCAAGAATCCCCAAGCTTGCATCGAGGACATCGAGTACCGGCAGAGCCGCGGTATCGACAAAAGCGTCGTTGCCGCCCTCGCGGTTGCGACTGGATCCGCAATGCGCAGAACCTCATCCTGACTGGGCCGACTGGCGCTGGGAAAACGTGGATCGCTTGTGCGTTCGGACAACAGGCCTGCCGACAAGGCTTCTCCGTGATGTACGTCCGCGTTGCCCGGCTGTTCGAGGAATTGAAGATCTCCCACGGCGACGGCAGCTTCACGCGGCGGCTCGCACAGCTCGCCAAGATGGACGTCCTGCTGCTCGACGACTGGGGGCTGCAGGATCTCGATCAGAGTGCCCGAAACGATCTGCTCGAAGTGCTCGACGATCGCGTCGGCACGCGCTCCACGATCATTACCAGCCAACTGCCACTGGAACACTGGCACGCCTGGCTGCAGGACCCGACGCTCGCCGACGCGATCCTCGACCGGCTCGTCCATCAGGCCCACAAGCTGCCGTTGAAAGGCGAATCGATGCGAAAGACCAACGCCAAGCAGTCCTCCACATCCTGATCGTGATCACGTTCGCTATAATCCATTGACCGCGCAACACCACCTTCCAAACTGATCACGTTCGCCGAAACGCCTGATCACCATCACCGAAATCCGCA
>NZ_QTQM01000120.1:0-2641 GCF_003854225.1 Burkholderia sp. Bp8986
GTAAGCGGCTCGGGGCGGCCGTACGTCCACGAGGCCTGATCGAATGTATCGTAGTTCCCACTAAATTTTTTAGTGGGAACCAAAGTGGACGAGATGTCGGCCGTCAAACGCGTGAAGTCGAGCAAACGACCGAACTTCGCGGACGAGTTCAAGCGGGCGCTGGTCGAGCAAACGTTCGAGCCAGACGCGTCGGTATCGCTGGTTGCCCGGCGTAACGATATCAACACCAACTTGCTGTTCCGATGGCGTCGCCAATATCTTGAAGGCGCATTTGGGCCGCCGCGTCCTGAAGACGTGGACCACCAGAAACCGACCGATGGTATTCCGACGTTGTTGCCGGTGAGTATTGTTGACGAGACCTCGGTCGCGGCATCTGCGATGACGACCTCGGAAGCCGCGCCATTGGCAGAAGGTGTTTGCGAGATCGAATTTGCACGGGCACGGATTCGTCTACGCGGGGATGTATCGCCGGCAACGCTGAAGTTGCTTATTCGCGAGCTATCACGATGATCGGCTTTCCAGCGGGTACGCGCATCTGGCTCGCAGCGGGCGTGACCGACATGCGCTGCGGGTTCCAGGGGCTGGCCGCAAAAGTACAGGCGACGCTCGAAGAGAATCCGCTGGGCGGCAAAGTATTCATCTTCCGCGGTCGCCGCGGCGATCTCGTGAAGCTGCTTTGGGCGACCGACGACGGGCTCTGGTTGCTCGCAAAGCGATTGGAGCGAGGCCGTTTTATCTGGCCGCAGGCCGACGGCGGAAAGGTCCATCTGACGAGCGCTCAACTGTCGATGCTGCTCGAGGGCATTGACTGGCGGCAGCCGCGACGTACCGCCACTCTGTCGATGTTGTAAACCGCGGAGAAGGCTCGTAAACTGCGACGCATGTCCAAAGATGCGCCGCTTCCCGCTACCGTCGCCGAGCTCCAGGCCCTGGTGCTCGCGCAGCAGGCGTCGCTGTTCGCGCAGGAAGCATCGCTGCGCGAACAGCAGGCATCGATCGCGAACATGGTGCGGGAGATCGCTGCTCGCGATGACGAAATCGAGCGCCTGAAGGCGCAGATCGACAAGCTCAGGCGAATGTACTTCGGGAGCAAGTCCGAGAAGCTGGCGAGGCAGATCGATCAACTCGAGGCGCAGCTGGAAGACCTGACAGCCGGCCAGGGTGCTGCGGAGACGCGGGGGCATCGAGACAAGATGTCGACGGCGCCACCCGGTCGGGCACCCACGCGAGAGCCACTGTCACCGCACTTGCCCCGCGACGAAATCGAACTCACGCCGCAGCCGGGTTGCCCCAAGTGCGCAACGACGATGCAGCGGCTCGGCGAGGATGTATCCGAGCAGCTCGCCCGCGTGGCGGCTGCGTTCAAAGTGATCCGCACGATCCGTCACAAGCTGTGCTGTCCCGAGTGCGGTTACATCGAACAGCCCGCGATGCCCAGCCTGCCGATCGAGCACAGCATCGCCCATCCGAGCCTGCTGGCCGATATTGCGGTATCGAAGTTCGCCGATCATCAACCGCTGTATCGCCAATCGGAGATTGCGGCACGCGACGGTGTGACACTGGATCGCGCCAGCATGGGGCGCTGGATCGGGCAGATTGCCGGGCTCTGCGGGCCGCTTGTTGAAGCGATCCAGCGCTACGCGCTGGTCCCCGGCAAGGTGCACGTCGACGACACCCCGGTCGCAGTGCTCGCACCAGGCAACGGAAAGACGGCGACCGGACGCTTCTGGGTCTACGTGCGTGACGATCGCCGCTCGGGCTCGACCGAGCCGGCTGCGGTATGGTTCGACTTCTCGTCGGATCGCAAAGGCGTTCATCCTCAAACCCGGCTTGCTGCATTCCACGGCATCCTGCAGGCCGATGCCTACGCCGGCTTCGATCAACTGTACGCCAGCGGCGAGATCCACGAAGCGGCGTGCTGGGATCACGCGAGGCGGTACATCTACGATGTTCACGTGCGCACGCCGACACCGGATACCCAGCAACTGCTCGAGATGATCGGCGAACTTTACAGCATCGAAGCCGACATCCGCGGCAAGGCGCCTGACGAGCGTCTGCGCGCGAGGCAGGAAAAAACCAAGCCGTTGCTCGCGAAGTTCGAAGCGACGATCAGGGCGAAACTCGCGACGCTGTCGACGAAGTCCGCGCTTGCCAAAGCGATCAACTACTCGCTGAACCACTGGACAGCGCTCGTGTTCTACTGCGAGGACGGTCGAGCCGAGATCAGCAACGTGCTTGCCGAAAACGCGCTGCGCTGTGTCGCGCTCGGACGCAAAAACTATCTGTTCGTCGGCTCCGACAGCGGGGGCGAGCGGGCCGCAGCGATGTATAGCTTGATCGGGACGTGCAAGCTCAACGGGATCAACCCACGTGCTTACCTGGAATACGTCCTGACCCACATCGCTGATCACAAGATCTCTCGCATCGACGAATTGCTGCCCTGGAGCGTCGCCGACAAACTGAAGCCGGCCATCTCGCCTGCACCCTTAACCGGGTAGATCCGGATAGATTCGGATGGATCGTGCCCACGATCGCCGATCGCGGACACGATCCCCCGTGATCCACACGGACTCCGACACGCCATCACCATCATGCCTCACGCGCGCGCGAATGGGGAAACGGCCAGGCCGAGCCGCTTACG
>NZ_QTQM01000121.1:0-2594 GCF_003854225.1 Burkholderia sp. Bp8986
CTGGACGGCAACCGCCGATTCCATCCTTCAGAAAGTGGCTCGGCTATGCAAAGTTATTTCTGGGACGGAACACTAGCAGGCTGTTGAAATTCTCCTGCGAGGACTACGGCAGAGAATTACAGGCCTCATAAAACGCTCTACAAGGCGCTCGCGCGACTTCGGTAAGGGGTAGACGACGCTTGAAAACCGTCTGCGAGCACCCTTCAAAGTAGTTTTTCAACAGCCCTGCTAGGGCGCGGACACCCCTCGGATTCCAGCTGCAGCGAACGAACCGACTCCGTGAACACCAATCTTGCCTACGTGATTTCTTGAGAGAATTAACCCAATTTGTTAAAAAAATGTAATTTCAATTTTCCTGGAAGTTTTTTCGGCGAAAACCAAGTAACTTGCACGAAAGATTATTTGCGCGCGATGGGTAGTGCTATAGCTGTTGTCAAATAGGGTTACATCGACGCATCGAGCGAGTGGTGCTGGTAGTGCTGCTGTGGGTGCTGTGATCCGCGGTTGCGGTGGGTGGATCTTCGTGGGCGAGGCGGCAGGCCAGGCGCTCGTTGTAGAGAGTGGCGTCTTGATACCTTGTCAAAATTATTTTTTCTTGGAGGAAGTGTGACAATTCAACTAACTGGTGGAGGACAGATTACTCGCCGGCACGTGGACTCTATCGTAAATAACGGCTATGACAAGTGGCAACTGGAGTCCATGTTTACTAGAATTAAAGATTGGTTTTGTGGAACGACCGTGGATCAGGCGCGAAAATTATTGCATGTTGTGATGGATAGACGGAACTCTGTGTCCGAGAGGATTGAGGGATTTCGTAGCTTGCAGGAGTTGGCGAGCGATCCATATAAGGGTAATTTTAAACAGGAATTACTTGATGGTGAGATTAGGTTGTCAATTGAAGGGCTTGACGATTTTGAAAGAACCGTTCGATATGGTGGAGCATCCAAAGAAGATGTGAGCAATTCGCACACTCCTCCTTCTGCCGAAAGGAGTTTTATGGATTTGTCGTTGTTTAACGCAAAAAAAGAAATAAGAGATGCAATCTCATTGGGTAATCAAGAGATTGCTTTGGATGATGCCGTGATTGGTTCAAATTGGAATTTAATATTTGAACAAATCGCAGGATGGGAATTTCGTCGTGATGGAGGCATGATCGATGGAGAATACTACGACGCGGACAGTGCGGCCGACGAATTGAAAAAATTTCTTCAAGAGAAATGTTCTTCTGATTTTCAGAGAGCGATGGTGTCCGCACTGACATCGCAGTCTACCGTAACTACATCTCTCAATGTGCATGAAGAGCAACTGCGTCCAGCTGGTTTCCCATCAAAAGCTCCCGTCGGTAGAACTGTGCGACCAAAGGATGGAAATCTCCCTCCGCCTCCGAGGTCGGTATTGGAAGGCATTGGTCAAAATTCTGGCACTCTGTACAGCGTGTCGCAGCATTCAGCGGGTATCGTCAGGATCGATGTAAAATATCGTCGTTCATTTTCTGACGAAGATATCAAAAAATCTATTGCATTTGGCTCTCAACCGTATAGATTTTCGGCTGCCGATGCATCATTTCTTATCGGCGAGACCTCGCAGTCTATGATGTGTATCGCCCAGCGCGCAGACGGCAGCGATGAGGAAATGCCTTTCGGTATGCCGGATCTTGCCGACGCAGCCCAGGCGACCGTGTTCCGTAACGTGATAGCACATCGGTAATGCTATGAAGTTTGCGCTTTTCTTGATTTCTAGAGAGACTTGAGTAATGCAGAGGGATTCTTGGACTTGTAAGCTCTGATTCGGTTCTACAGAGACGTGTACTTTGACGCGAAACCAAGCGATGAATGACTGTGATTGGAGGTATAGAGTGCCTCAAGATCTTTGAGTCGGCCCGCAGCCACCTCTTCGTATACGTGGTGGCGCCCGTTCGTTCAAGGGGCTTTCTGTCACGCATTGACGCTCCGATGTCAGAAATGCGTACCGAATCGGTAAGGTCGACCCAAATGATTCAAACGTCCCGGCTCGTCGTCTGCAACGGCACCAAGTGGTGCCACCATCTGAGGTCTAAGGAATCACTGACTAATAGGCGATCGCGCGAGGTTGTCGGCGACGCTGACGCGGAATGGCCGGATACCGAAGCGAAGCGCCCCCATTCAGAGAAGTTTGAGCCGGGGATGCGCCTCATTTCTTGCATTTCTCACACGAATGACGGACTACTCCCATGAATCGACCGCAGCCGGCGTCGCGCGATCACCAGATTCGCCAAGGCGAACAGACTGAACAGTTGCGCCGTTTCTTGAGCAGTCCTTTGTAGCGCGCCTTACGATGACGGAAGGGGTTCTTGACGACATGAAACGGATGCTCGACTCGCGCGCGAATTTGCGCCTTGGTTCGCTCGAGTGCGATCGCCAGATCCTTCAGCGCACCGTCCTGCATCGCCTTGATCTTTCCTCGCTTGGCCGCCACGCGCCACTTCACCGACTGGCCCTTCATTTCATCGCGCTTGTCTATGCCGATGTAGCCCGCGTTGCCGAACGCTTCTTGCTCGTGACCGTGCAACAACGCATGCGCTTGCGAAACATCCGACACGTTGGCGGAGGTACCGA
>NZ_QTQM01000122.1:0-2585 GCF_003854225.1 Burkholderia sp. Bp8986
GTATGCGATCCGTTAACGACGTCCTTGTCTAGAAATCGCTTCACTCTGATGCTACGTGTCCACGTGGACAGCTGGTATCAGAGTGTATGAGTGAAAAACGAGACCTGCGTAGCCGACTGGTCATCGGCCGAAAGCGAGATGGGCGTCGAGAATATGACGATGCCGCTCGAGACGAGCTGGTACAAATATGCCTGCAACCTGGCGTTTCAATAGCACGGACCGCCATGGAGCATGGTCTCAATCCGAACCTCCTGCGTAGCTGGATCGCCCGCTACCAGAAAATTCAGGCGCAACTCGAACACGAGCGAGTCGCCCGAACGCCCGCGATTTCTGATGGCGTCACGATTGACCTCCCCGGTACTCCATCGGCGTTCGTGCCGATCGTAGCGGCTACCGCATCGCCGTCTGCACAACCGCCAGAGCTATTGCCTGCAGCTCGACCGATGGCGCTCTCGCTGCACGTGAGTCTATCGAATGGCGTTGAGTTCGATCTCGGCGAAGCAAGCATCGACGAATTGGCCACCGTCATTCAAATGCTCGGGAGGCTGCCGTGTTCCGGTTCGACGAAGGCTTGAAGGTCTACCTGCACCGCGATCCTGTCGACTTTCGGTACGGCATGAACAGTCTCTCGATTCTCGTCGAACAGTCGATGCGCCTGAACCCGATGGATGCGTCGCTCTACGTGTTCGGCAATCGACGTCGCGATCGGATCAAGATCCTCGGCTGGGATGGGAACGGCTTCTGGTTGCTCATGAAGCGCCTCGAGGTTGATCACTTCATCTGGCCGGACAAGAAAACCGAAGTCGTGACCATGACGACGGAGCTGCTGCACGCGCTGCTCGACGGTGACGACATTACCACGGTCCAGCGGCATCCGACGCGGAAATATTTACGCGTGAGCTGAACATCGAATCGGCATGCCTGTCCAATCAGCATGCCGATTCAAGTCACCGTCACCGCCGATGAACTGGCCGCGCTGCTCGCGATACGTGAGCAGCACGCAGCGCTTCAGCAAGAGCGAGACGAATTGCGTAGCATGGTGCGTCTCGTGACGGCGGAACGCGATCTGGCCGAAGAGCGACTGCGCTCCTACCGTCGCGAATTGTTCGGCGCGAAGAGTGAAGCACGGGACTCCGATCAGCTCGGCCTGTTCAACGAGGCCGAAGCGCTGGGCGCAAACGCGACGCCCGCGCAGGAAGATGCACCCGATACGACGGTCGTCGCCCATACGCGCAAAAAGCGAGGCCATCGCAAGCCGCTCGATCCCAACCTGCCGCGCGACATCGTACGGCACGAACTGCCCGAAGCCGAACGCTTCTGCGTGAACGACGGTCACGCACTCGTCGAGTTCGGCGTGGAGATCAGCGAACAGCTCACGGTGATCCCTGAGCAGCTTCGGGTGATCCAGCACCAGCGCGTCAAATATGCGTGCCCGTGCTGTGAGCTCGGCATCAAGGTGACGCCGGCGCCGCCACGTATCATCCCCCGCGGACTGTTGAGCGAATCGGCGCTCGCGTGGATTGCGACCGGCAAGTATCAGTTCGGTATGCCACTGTATCGGCAAGCCGGTTTGCTGCGCCGCTTCGGCGGCGACATCTCATCGAACACGATCGCCGCGAGCATGGTTCGCGTCGGCCTTGCTGCGCAGCCCGTCATCAACCTGATGCGCGACGCGCTGCTTGATGCCGAGCTGATCTACTGCGACGAGACGACGCTCCAGGTGCTGAAAGAAGAAGGCCGCCGTACGCAAACGAAGAGTTACCTGTGGGCGCAGATGACGGGTTCGGGTGTGCCCATCCGTTGCTTTACCTATACACCGGGACGTGGCGCCTGGCTTGGCGACAAGCTGTTCACCGGCATCCGTGCGGGCGCGGTCATGATGACCGATGGCTACGAACCCTACAACGACATCGCTGAGCGTCACCAACTCGTACATCTGGGATGCTGGGTTCACGTGAGACGGTACTTCGTTAAAGCGGAAGACAGCGTGCCGAAGGCAGCGCGCACACCGGATCTGCTCACGACGCGCTTCATCAAGCTGATCGGCAAGTTGTTCGTGGCCGAAGCGCGTAGTGAAACATGGTTGGCATCGCGACGACAGCGATTGCGACGACGTTACAGCACACATGTGCTCGCAGCGATCCACACGCTGATGGTCGAGCAGTCACCCGGTGTCGCGCCGAAGAGCCTGCTCGGCAAGGGGTTGACCTATCTGCGTTCGCAGTGGCCGAAGCTCATCCGCTACATCGAAAACGGCGACTGGCCGATCAGCAACAACCCCTGTGAAAACGCGATTCGCCCGTTCTGCGTCGGCCGCCGCGGATGGTTGTTTAGCGATACCGTCGACGGCGCGCACGCGAGTGCCAATCTGTACTCTCTCGTCGAGACCTGCAAGGCGAATGGCATCGACCCATATCGCTATCTCACCTGGCTGTTCCAACGTCTCCCGCTGGCGAGCACCGTCGACGACTACGATGCGCTGCTCCCCTGGAAGATGCCGGCCGACTTGCGCTGATCCGCTTCCTTACCGCACCTTAAGCGCTCCACCGATTTACTCTGGAGGACGTCGTTAACGGATCGCATAC
>NZ_QTQM01000123.1:0-2523 GCF_003854225.1 Burkholderia sp. Bp8986
TTGCTTGGCTTCGAAACCGCTACGCCGTCGGCAGCGTGAACTCGTTTGCCGAGCAAAACGAATTGTTCAGGGCCGACTAATTACGGCGCTGGTGCACTTCGGCAAGCTCAGCGCGGAGCGCGCATCGGGGCGCACCGAAAGGCGTTGTTGCATAAATTGAGCGCAAAGACGAAGTAACCGTCATGTTCACGATCTCAAGCAATGCGACCGGAGTGCGGGCGCGGGAGGTCCGCCATGCGATTCAGTACCCCCCCGCGGATGGCGACCTCGGCCGCCTGCGTGTCGATGTGCCGCGCCCCCAAGCGGTAACCCGTGAGCGTCTTGAAGCGATACATCGCGTTCTCCGCGAGCGAGCGCCGATGGTAGCCGCTACCCTTCTTTCATCCCCGGCGGCCGAGTCGGGCGATCGCATCAACCGCCTCGTTGCGCCATGTCGCACCCGACGTGTTCACGGGCCAATGAGCGGCGCCTGCGCGCGGTGGAATCGAGGGCGTTGCGCCGTGCGCAGCAATTGCGGCATGGCACGGCTTGGAGTCGTAGGCGCCGTCACCGCCGACGACGTCGAACTGCGCGTCGTGCGGGATCGGGTCGGGCAGTTCAGCCAGGGCGTCGCCGTCAGCAACGTCCTGATGCGTCATCAGCGCGGCACGCACCTGAGCGGTGTTCGCGTCGAGCGCGAGAGGCGCCTTGCGCCACGTGCGGCGCTTCGAGTAGCCATGCTGACGCACCTTCCATTCGCCTTCTCCGTAGATCTTAACGCCCGTGCTGTCGACCACCAGATGAATCGGTTCGCCGTCGCGGATGATCGGCCGTTGGACCTCAAGTGTTTGCGCGTGACGGCAGAGCGTCGTGTAGTTCGGCACGGGCAAGCTAGCGAACGCCAGATCGCGCAGGCTTTGCGCGAAGCCCTGCAGGGCACGCAGCGGCAAGCGGAACACGGTCTTCAGGGCGAGCAACGCCTGAATCAGTGCATCGCTATACAACCGCGGCCGACCGCGCGTCGGTTCGGCGTCAGGCAGGCTCGCAAGGGCGGCTTCGTCGATCCACATCGTGACGTTACCTCGGTTGATCAGGCCGGCGTTGTACGCCGCCCAGTTTCTGACGTGGTAGCGCGCCTTCGGCTCGTACGTCCCGCTCCTGTCCTTGCGCATCTTCTCGGCAAAAATCGAGCATCGAGCCCTGCGCGCCCCAGTTGATGATTGTCTGCGCGGTCGGCTCGAACTCGTGCGCGAGATCTCCCGGCGAACGTTCGGCCTTTACCAGATTAATCATATGCGCCCTGAATTCCCTCGGGTATGGGGCTCGATGTCTGCCCATTTTCGACACTCCTTCCCCAAAAGGATAAGTGTCCGTTTTCGAGGGTCAAGCCCAGTTTCTGAAAGACTTCGCACCCAAACAGCGGGATAAAGGGTCTTGCTTTCTCAAGGTTCAAGGTATAAGTATGACGCTCTCAGTGACTTCAGCAGCAGGTCTCCAATCTTCGTCTACACCGTCCTTAACGACTAGGGGTAGCGGTGTTATAGAAACCACGGTGGATAGCTACCAGATTAAAACGGCGTCCGATCACGACGCCTTCTCCTCATTTCGGGAGGCCCTTCTCAGCCTCGTTGAATTCATCGTATCCAGTTTGAGTTGCTCGTTTGCTGCAAATGACCCAACACAAGCAAGACAGCACGAGCAGGATGCTGCGGCGCACATGCACGCGCGCAAGTTCGGGCAGGCTGCGTGGGCTTACATGCAGGCCGCCGACACTCACATGCAAGCGGGAAATCTGACGCAGGCCGCGCTCGCCTATGAGCAGGTCGCTTCGGCCCGCACACGGGTCGTCGAGAATGACATGCTGACGGGAACGCCCGAAAAGGCCGCATGCGCTTATGAGCAGGTGGCTGCGGCTCACCGGCAGGCCGCCGAGGCTCACGTGCAGGCAGGAAAGCCCGAACAGGCCGCACGCGCTTACGAGCAGTCGGCTGCGGCTTACGTGCGGGCCGCCGAAGCTCACATGCAGGCTAAGGATTCGGAGCAGGCCACTTGGGCTCATACGCAGGCCACCTGGGCTCGTACGCAGGCGACGACGGCTCTTACACAAGCCGCGGCAACGCTGCTACTTCGGGAGGCCGGAAAAGTTAATAAAGTGTATTAGAAGCTCTAGCAGGCTGTTGAAAAGCGCCTCGTTTTGACGGCTGGAGCACTATTTAAAAGGGTTTCGTATGCGATTGGCTGCTGAGTTGCAGATAAATCGTCACGGCTGCCCTGCCGGTGAGCGGGCAAGCAGGCGCGTTGCCGCGCGACGGCCAAGCTTAGCCGGCTGATCGCATTGCCCCTTGTGGCACCGCCGCCAGTATTCGGGCCATTCGAGTCAGGTTGCTTGCCAGCATCGTCAGTTTGAAGTGCTGGTCGACTCGTTTGAGGTGTGTGATTCACGCACATCGTTTCAACTAATATGGGGCGATGGAGCTCGAGATCTCGATGCGATTACGCTGGGTACGTATGTATCACGAGACCGGCAACGCCGGTCTCGTGTGC
>NZ_QTQM01000124.1:0-2495 GCF_003854225.1 Burkholderia sp. Bp8986
CCAGTGCCAACCTGTACTCCCTCGTCGAGACGTGCAAGGCGAACGGCGTCGAGCCGTATCGCTATCTGGTCTGGCTGCTCACCAGGCTGGCGCTCGCTGCAACCGCCGACGACTACGCCGATCTCATGCCTTGGAGAATGCCTGCCCCCTCAACCTCTGACGGGCGTCGTTAAAAGACCGCATACGTTGATGTTCTGATCCAGAAATCGAAGACGCTATTTGCTCACCGTGGCGCGCGTGAGTTGCAGGTGCTGCGCGATCGCGCGGTTGGGCTCGCCGTCAGCGGCCGCCAGCACGATGCGCGCCCGCGTGACCAACGCGGCCGAAATCGAACGAGAACGCGCAATCGACATCAGTTGTGCGCGTTCGTCTTCGCTCAGCACCAGTTCCGCCTTCGGTCGCCCGATCGCCATGCTGACGTCTCCCGTTCCGTTGACGTCAACATGCTACGCGAACATAGATCAGTTAACAAACGGAACAGAGCACTAGCAATGCGGCGACAATTGCGGTATGAAATGAGCCCCTGTGCAGCAAGCGCATCTGCCAACGATGCCATCTCCTATGCTGGGTGCCGATTTTCGCCCTGCGTAATCAGCTACGCAGTATGGCTGTACTTTCGTTTTCCGCTGAGCCTGCGCATGGTCGAGGAGTTGCTGGCCGCCCGGGGTGTTGAACTGACATACGAGACAGTGCGACGCTGGTCGCTGAAGTTCGGGCTGGGCATTGCCCGGCGCATACGCTCTATCGCGGTGGACCAGCATGGCGCGGTGCTCGACGTACTGGTGCAAAGCCGCCGCGACAGGCACGCAGCCAGACGTCTCATGCGAAAATTGCTCAAGAAATATGGGCGCGCTCCGCGCGTGCTGATCACCGACGGGCTCAAGAGCTACGCCGCAGCAAATCGGGATCTGGTACTCGGCGTGGAACACCGGCAGCTCAAATGATTTAACAATCGGGCAGAAAATTCGCATCAACCAACGTGGGTGCGTGAGACGGTGATGCGCCGCTTCAAGTTGGCACGACATCTGCAACGATTCGCTTCAATTCACGACCAGTTGGCCAACCTGTTCATGCATTGCCGCTACAACGCCAACGCACAGGAAAAAAGACAGGCACGCACACGTACTTTCGAAGCGTGGGAAGCCGTGACCGGCAATCCGATGCCGGATCACCTGGCCGCATAAATCAGGAATTGCGTAGGTACTGTTTTTTCTCTCGCCCGACCTTTAACCACGTGACAGTACCCTGTAATATTCTCATCGTCCATCGCATGGACCTCGTTCTGACAATAGCGACGCTTTCACATTCGGGGGATGTGATTCAAAACGGAATGGACTGATGCTTACGAGCGTCACTATTTAACAGACGGCGCTAACCTCGACAGGTATTTTTCCCGTAGCCAAGAAAGTGCATCGATGAATTTCTCGTCGTGCGGCGGGCCGACGAGACAACCACCTAGCAGACTGATCAGAGCCTCTTCCGGCATCTTCTCCAGCAGCGGACGAAGTGCCTCAAGGACCGCCCCTTTGCGTCTCACCACCGCCCACCACAGGCCACCGCCACCACCAAGGGTATCGCGCTTATTCAACAAACTGATCTGATCCTTTTGCGGCATCTTGTCGAGAAGAGGAAGAAGTGCCGTGATGCTCGCCTCACGGCACTCCTGTAGCGCGATAAACAAGCAGGTGCGCCCGTATCCAAATTCCACACTCAGCAGACGAATCTGATCTTCTAGCGGCATCTTCTTCAGTAGCGGCAGAAGTGCCTCGATGACCTCCGTGTCACCCTTCGCGATCGCGTACCCCAAGTGGTTGACGCCTTCGCCGGCATCACCTAGCAGAAGAATCTGATCCTTTTGCGGCATCGTCTCCAGCAACGGGAGGACTGCCTTAACAAACGCCGTGTAGTAGCTCTGCGCCGCACTCCGCATGCCGGTAGTGAGGGCAGGCTGTACCTTATCCAGAATGCGTTGCCACTCGCTCGGATTTGTATTTTCCCGCATCTTCCGGAGAGCAGGGGCAAGGGCTGCGGGTACCGGCGTGCTAGGTGACTGACCGGTGAGCGTCGCCTGCAGCAAACGGACGCACGCGTGAAGGGTCGCGCGGCGGTCATTGCGATTGCCATCAGCAAGGCGGGCAATGGCATCCTGAAGCGCGAAGAGGTTTAAGTTCCCGTTAGCGTCATCATCGGAAAGAGTGGGAGCATTCGCCTGCGAAACCGGGAGTTCCAGCTTGGGGGCAAGTTCAACCACCTTGCTGGAATTGCACATATCTCTAGTAGCGGCCGTGACATACCCATCCGTGATTTGCCGCGATATTTCAGGCAGCGGACTAGTCAGATTCGCCTGGCCTGACGGCATCTGACTAGCCGGAACGGGACCGGTCTGCGGGCTCGCAGATGTTGCAAGATTGGCGGACGGCACTTCGTCCGGCGCAAACGAGCAACTCGAGTGGGAACCGAGGAATTTGAAGATGTTTCGGATGGCAGCCCGAAAA
>NZ_QTQM01000125.1:0-2484 GCF_003854225.1 Burkholderia sp. Bp8986
AAATCTTCTGATTCAGGTTCGGCTCGCGCAGGTGATAGATCGCACCCGCTTCGAACGCGTCGGGCTCAAGCACGCTCGTCACGGACCAGTACTGACCGCAGTGCCCGTCCTGAAATAGGTTGACACTTTTTCACCGAGACGAAGATGTGGCAAGTGGAACAATGGATCAAGCGGACGCAGACTATAGCCTGGCTTTAATGCTTTCGGTGGTGAGCCAGGTTGAAAAAAGCGAGCTAACGTAAAAAGACGCGCAGCAGCGCTCCGGCATCCTGGGACGCTCGACGGTGCTGATCTGGTTACGCAAGTACGGCTTGCAGGATTGGGCCGATCCATCCGGCCGTGCGCGATCGGGCCCTACCATGCCAAAGCAAGACGCCAAGCCGCTCACGCCGGAGCCGCGCATCAAGGAGTTGGAAACGCAGCTGCACGAGACGCAGGAGAAAGCCGCACTGTTCGAGGCGTGCTCGACGTAATGCGCAAGGACTACGGAATCACCGTAAAAACGCCGTTGGGCAGGTCGTCGCGCAAAGGCGGATCGAAAAGCTGAGCGTCGAGCGAGCCTGCCGTTACATGGGCGTCAGCCGGCAAACATATTACTAGCGATATCGCAGCGAGGAACGCCGCGGCACGCAAGCCGAAGCCGTGACAAGCCGGTGCGGGATATACGGCTACGCCAGCCGAGACTCGAGACACGAAAACTGCACCATCTGCTCGGGCCCGGCTAATAAAGATTAAGGCTCGAGGTGAGAGTTGGGGACGCAAGACTTGTCGAGCTGTTTTGCCACGCCATCAGCCAGATAGCGCCCCAACCATTTCCCGGCCGTGTGCGCTCACACCATGTGCAGTCGCAGCTTCCACGGCCGACAAACCACGTTGGGTCATGTCGTGGATCATTTCCAATCGCCGCAGATACGTCAATCGGGCATTCTTATGGGTGTTCATCCGGACTCCGATTTTGAGGTGACGGCGGGTTTGGCGATTCCCAGTCTCTCAAAACCGCTCCGGGGGGCACCCGCAACAACCTATTGAAGCTTCACACCTAGTGCATCACTCAATGATCTTCGAGCGACGGCTTATAGCCTACTTCACCGTTGCCAACGGCAAAAACAACGCCAACGGATCATGCGTCAGCGGCTGAAAGCCGAAATGTCGATAGAAAGCGGCCGAAGCGTCGTCCTTTGCCTCGACTACCAGAGCTACTGCAGGGATCTCTGATTTCGCGGCACGCTGCAATGCATTGACCAGCAGCGCTCCGCCTAGCCCCCTGCCACGGTAACGCTGATCGACAGCGAGCCGCCCCATTCGCACGGCCGGAACCGCCGGGTATCGCGGCAGCTTGCGGGTCACGGCGTGCGGCAGATCTGCGAGCGAGATACTGGCGGCGGCCAGCGTGTAATAGCCCGTGATGCTGTTGCCGTCGAGCATTACGAAACAAGCGGCGACTCGGCGGCGAACATCCTGCGTGGCCTGCTCGCGCAAATACCGATCTAGCGCTGGCGTCCCACACGCGAACTCGGATCGATCGTGGGTCGCTTCGAGCACGGCAACAACCAATTGCGTACTGCTCATTCGTTACGTAGCAACTGATCGTGACGAGCCATCGCGCGCTTCAATGCGTCGACGGGCTCTGGCGGCGCAAGAAGTGCCGCAGCAAAACGCTGCGAGTCCTCGAGCGACAAACGAATCACTTCCGCGTCAGCGATTGCTCGCTGCGCAGCCTCACGAGCAGCCGACACAACGAAATCCGTCATTGATCGCCCCTGCATCTCGGCAGCACGCCGAATCGCGGCGTGCACATCCAGCTCAATCCGAGCCTCAAACCTGGTGGTGGCCATGGCAAGTTACCTCCTCGGCAATAATGTACGGGTATTTGCCGGGGCCGTCAAGCCATGTACGGATATTTGCCGGCCCGCTTCAGCTATCCGATAGCTATTTGCTATTACCTGGACATAGCTAAGCGAATATCCGTCAACGTCAGATTAGGTCCTCGGGCCGCGCATCTCTAGAGCGCAAAGAAAGAGGAAGCGCACGGCATGAACACGCCATGGAGAAAATAATTTTTATTATTCGCATCGAAATTTCCGTTTATGTCTTTGGAAACATTGAAAATCACCATTTCTCGGCGCAATGCCTGACGGAGTTCGTACGAACGACGGGTTAGGCAGGTTACTTCCTGGATGCAGGCATCGGGCGCCCGTATGTAGGCGACAGTAGCTTCTTCACATTACCCCCTACCTCTCCATATAAGCTCAGGCCACCCGCGCGTGGGCGAGGGATACGACCCTATAGGTCGGGGCCGCGCCGGCGTGCGGCTCTTCTTGCCATTAGGCGGCAGCGGGTCGGTGATAAACGTCCGGCGGCAACTGACCTGCCTGGAATTTTCGGACCAACTGAAACTTGAGAGAACGGCTTCCAACGGAGAAAGGAAGTCATGAAGAAGAGCCGGTTTACCGACGAGCAGATGGTGACGATCCTGCGTGAGGC
>NZ_QTQM01000126.1:0-2328 GCF_003854225.1 Burkholderia sp. Bp8986
TTGCTTGGCTTCGAAACCGCTACGCCGTCGGCAGCGTGAACTCGTTTGCCGAGCAAAACGAATTGTTCAGGGCCGACTACTGATCGGAAATATGCGTATAGAACATCCGCCCCGGCTCGGTGCCGTCCTTCGGGTTGATGTGTCCGGTAGTCTCGGCGCGGCCGCCGGCACGAAAGCGCTGCCCGTCCGAAGACGATGAGGTGCCATCGCCCCAATGCGTGGCGAACGGGTGAACGTACTGCGCGTTGAGCAGCTCGGCAAGCGCTTGCGAGTATGTCTCGTCGCGGATATGCCACTCCTGTAGCCACGACAACTTCGCATAGTCGTGCCTGGACACGCCTCGGCCATCTTCGTGGGGCCAAGATCGGGCGCGTCGGCAAGGATCGTCGTAAGCAGCAACATCTGGTCCTTCGAGGTTTCGCCGGTCTTCAGATGCGCGAAGTGGCAAGTGAAGCCTGTCCACGCGTCGACCTCCATCAGCAATTCGGTGATTTTCACGCGCGGCAGCATGAGGGATCGTTCATTGATCGCTTGCGCTTGATCACCGGCACTTCACGAACCTCGGTGTCTTAACCAGGTACTTGCGAGATGCGTTCGATGGTGACTGATGTAACGCATGTTCCCGGTGAAGTGCCGTAACAACAGTCGAACGTAACGTTACGTATGCCTTCAAAGCGTAATAAATATTACGTTTTTCGCTGTATTTCGTAAGAAAACGGGCTTCGAGATGGTATCAGACGGCATTTGTCGCTGTTGGGTGGGGGTGGCATGCTTTCCGCTTTGTAAACAATTGTGGGCGGCATTACAAATCTGATAGCAGGGGCGGGAATACGCGAAACACGCGCAGCGTACTCCGGACAGGAAATGGGGCTGCGTCTGTGATTTTACCGAAAAGACGTGGAGGGATAGAGGCAAGAGGCGTCGATTGGCCACCTGCAACATTCGAGGGGCACGTAATGATATGGATGAGGAGTCCGCACTTTCACGTATTTTCGGCTGCGAGTCGCAGCTCGAGCGACTGTCTGTGTACAGGGGTACATTAATCCAACCTTGGTTGGGTTCCACGGATGCGTTCCGACTGTCCCTTAGAGCGCTGTGGGGTTTCACACAAATGCCGCGACACAGGGCAATACCCGACTCGTTCGATCCTATCGGCATAGTCCGATGTTGCGAGCAATCACTCTAAAGGCAGCTCGACAGTCTTTCGCAATTTCCATCTCATTTTTTGGGAAATATAAACACCTGTGTCAACTTCGATCGGCGTCGGAGGTGGCGCAATTAAATCACATCTGCATTCGAATTGCTGAGGGAGAGAAGTATTCGAAATATTATCACTTTGACTCGGAGATGTGATGGATGAGATGGCGTGGTCATATTCGAATGGCATCAATCGATATTCTTGCGCTGAGGCGAGTGCGAAGGGTGCGCCGGCTGTATTTTCGCGGCCACTGAAAATAATTATCGCGGATGAACATATAATCGTGCGCGAGTGCCTAAGGGAGGTGCTGCAGCGTCATATTTCTATCGATATAGTTGCAGACACAGGGGATGGACGAATTGCTTTAGAAATGTGTAGAAAAATTTTGCCAGATATCGTTATAATGGATCTGATTCTGCAGTCATTGGATGGTTTGGAGGTTATTGCCCATATAAAACGTAGGTGGACGGGAATACGAGTATTGGTCTTGTCAGGTCTAGTTTCGGAGGCGCGAGCAGCTACAGCTCTCAATGCGGGCGCGAGTGGATATGTGCTCAAGCACAGTAATTTCGGCGCGATTCTGGAGGCGTTGAACGCAATACAACAAAACCGTAATTATATTGATGGACATCTCAATATGTCCGAAGTTCTCGCTTTGTGTCAGAACGCCGCAAGGGGGCATCGTGAAGATGCTAGGGGGCGGCTGACGTCGAGAGAGCGGCAGATTTTGAAATTGATTGCTGAAGGCGAAAAAAATAGGGAAATAGCTGATAAACTTGCGATTAGTTTCAAGACTGTTGAGTCGCACAGAATGAATATGATGCAGAAACTTGAGGCGCATAATGCGGCGGATCTGTCAAAATGGGCGAGGCGCCTTGGTTTGATTGATGAATGATTGGTGTTTCATTTCGGGACTTGCGCGGGAGATTTTAAGCGTGCTTGATCAATTCTGAGGTGGCTTGACACTTTTCGTCGAGACGAAGAGTTGCCGATTGGAACAAGGGGGCGGGCGGACGCAGCGGGACTACAGCCTGGCTTTTAAAGCTGTCGGTGGGGGGTGCCCCTATGTGTTTCGTCAAGCGTTAGGGGCTGACTTGGGTTGGTAAATGGTGCCGTCACGCAGCATGGCG
>NZ_QTQM01000127.1:0-2309 GCF_003854225.1 Burkholderia sp. Bp8986
TTCCTGCAAATCAAACAACACCGTTTCGGCTTCGCAGCCTTACTGCATACGCCTCGCACGATTGTTCAGGTCCGACTATCTGTTTGCAGGAAAATTGCATGAAACGATCATTTATCAGGTTATTGTATGCCTCAATAGCAGACATGGCTTGGCCCACATCAAGCTCTAGTGATTCGCGTCTTGTAATCTTGGCGGTTGCTGTGATGCACGCCACCGATCCCGATCTGTCAATCGAGAAGCGCGTCAACGAATGACATTCGCCAAGCACATCTTGTGTATCGAATCCCGTTTTTACTAAATCGAGCGTACTCATTGCCTCTATGACGAGTTTTCCGTTCTCCTCAGCTATTTTTGTTCTTAGACGACCGGATTTTCCACTGAAAACTATTGGATCCATCCCTGTAATTAATTTTCCGGCGACAAACATATTCTGGTTATATACCTTAAAAAAGGCCAGCTTCTGCTCTTCTGAGAATTTTCCAACCTTGGCAAGGTAGCTTAAAAAATTACTGAACAGCGCATGATTTTCCTCATATTTTTTGGGTATCCTGGCAAGCACGACGCGGTCGTCATCATCGAGCATGATATTAGTCGTCCCGACTGCTTCCCCATCCAGTCGCATTCTGCTTGCGTCCTTTTGAAACGCCTCATACGAGTCGTCGAAACTTCCCTTGAGTTCGAGCTGCTCCACAGTATGCATCACCTGTCCGTGCATTCCGGGAATGGCAGGAGTACCATTATTTCCTTCGGTTCCAGTTACACTGTCGATCCAGATCAGCGGAATGGTGCACACCATGGCAGGAGACAGCCCGGACAAATCTGCCAGCGGAATCATCGCGTCTTCATACCCGGGCGTTTGCACGCACATCGACACCTTCTGGGTACCCCTGTCATAGCAAAAAAACATGCTGACACCAGAAAAATCCGCCGACAGAGATGACAATTTCTGCTTGTATTTTGCGACGAGATTCGCAAGGCGTTCAGTGTCAAGTCCGCGATCTCCGAAACTTGCTCGAAGGTCGTATAGAAGATCGACAAGCCCAGAGATCCTCGTATGCTTTTCTCCTGGATGTCCGAGAAAGTATGAGGAAAGGCGATACATCAAGGCCTTTAGAAAACCTTCTTTAGTTGCGAGCGCTTTCGCAGCTTCCACGTCATTTGAGCACATGGCAATGCGCAAATGATTAACGCGACTATTGGTGATGGAGACAGACATGATTGATATCAAGCAGTGTTATATGTGCGGCTCAACGATAGCAAGGAGGGATAGCCGGTCATGTCGAGGTCGACGGATTTTGGGCCCGGCCGGTGGATTTGCACCAGCTTCGAAGCGAATGCGAATTGTTTTCGATAAAGCGATGCGTCCAGCAAATGTCGCTTGAGTGCGAAATATTGCCCGATCGGGCCGAAGCACGACAAAAACATCTGAGGTACGGTCGGGCCCTCGGAAATTGCGCATGCGGCGCTCGCGCGGGGGTTGATGACTGTTTTCGGCGCGCTTGTTCGCGCGTTCGGCTGCTTTGACGAAAAACATGCTTCACGTTCGCGAACTCCGCAACGTCGGCCTTGGCCATCGAACAGCTGCGCAACTGCTCGGCGAAGAGCTCGCATGGTATTGGACAGAAGCGTAACACTGCTGCAAGAAGCGTTTGGCTGCGGCCTTGTTGCACTGCTTTTGCAAACAGAACGTAGAGTTTAGCGCGTGATCTTCGACGGCGTGCCACTGCAGATAGCGGCTCACGGCACAGCGCCGCAACCATTTCGTCGAGATGCCAGGTGCCGCCCGGCCGACGTCGCACAACGTTGACGTGACGGGCGAAATACGCTCCAAACTTGTCACACCGGCGGCGGATAGTTGCGTGTCGCACCACGATAGAGCGTTCGAATAGCTGTTTCTCAATGTCGCACACACTGAGCTGGAAGCGGAAATGCCAACGAACCGCCTCGCTGAGGATGGCGGCCGAAAGTCGATGTCCACGATAGAGTGATCTCGTATTCATCCCCTCATCCTATGCTAACGCGAAAATCCCACATTATGCGCACTTCCTGCAGCCCCCTAATATCCATGATTCATTTTACCGAAACTCAGCAAAAAGCCCCCCACGAAGAGGACAGGGCGGGTTCCAACCACACCTTGAAAAATGGTTATCATAGACACCATTCCGGGAATTCATGCGGGATTTTTGGCTATTTTTTCGAATTTCATCGGACGCGCCCTCACGCCGCTTAATTAGTCGGACCTGAACAATCGTGCGAGGCGTATGCAGTAAGGCTGCGAAGCCGAAACGGTGTTGTTTGATTTGCAGGAA
>NZ_QTQM01000128.1:0-2271 GCF_003854225.1 Burkholderia sp. Bp8986
GCACTTCGTCCGGCGCAAACGAGCAACTCGAGTGGGAACCGAGGAATTTGAAGATGTTTCGGATGGCAGCCCGAAAAGATGCCAGGAGCCCCTGGCCGGAATCGCTCCGGACCGTAAAACTGTTCAATGTTGGGTTGTTGCCGATGGGAGTGGATTGATGAGTCGAAACTCCCGCGGTGGGTAAGTTGGAAATACGAGGCATGATGGCCATTCAAACAAAAAGAAGATGGCGCAGTCTACCGGGGGGGCACCATAGTCTTTCAGATAGGGAGGCGGTTTTAAGATTTGAATAGGGTCAAAGCGGGATCCCGCCCTGCATTGGTGCATCAGCAGGGATTCTGAAAGAGGGATATCCTGCGCGGCATCGCAGCTGTACGCCAGAGGAAGACTGAGGTTGGCGGAAAACGGATTGTGTCGTAGTAAGAGACGGTTTCATAAAGGCTGCTGAGTCCGCTGCAAGGTGTTCCAGCAGATCAGGCAGCAACCGAGTTTGAGGAACGCGCCGTGAATGTCAGCCCGGCGCTCGAAACGAATGCGGAGACGACGGAAGTGATGCAGCCAGGCATGCGTGCGTGCGTTCAACGACTCAGCGATACTTGCCAAGGCCACTGCCATGTTCGGTGCGGCGCTTAGCGAACACTGGCTCGATACCATGTTCGCGTAACGCATCGTCGATGCCGCTCGGAGTCGTAACCACGATCGGCGTAAACCACCCGCGGTCTGCTCAGTGGATGGCCGCGCAATCGGCGAATCGGTGGAATCGCGTCGATCAGAGGCAGCAATTGCGTGACGTCGCTGACATTCGCGCCGGTCAGGATCGCGGCGAGCGGCGTGCCGTTGGCGTCAGTGACGATGTGGGTGCTTGGAACCGGGGCGCACTCGATCGGTACGGTTTCGCCCAGTTTTTGGCCCGCCCCAACGGCGTGGCTCGATTCGAAACCGGCAGGCGGCCTGGGTTCTTCTCGCGAAGCGGCTTGGGTGGTGGCAGTAAAGGTTCGATCAATGTCCACAGTTCGTCGTCGATGATCGGCTTGCCCATCTCCTCGGTCTCAGTGGTTCCGATGCCTGGGGTTAACAGCCCGTCGTGAAAGGCAGTATGACTTTCCGTGAGGCAGAGGCTGGCCTGCCATGGGGAATCAAACGCGGGTTAGCATCGCTACCAGAGCCGCATGGTGTGGACAAGGCCACACCCGGCATTTCCGGCACGGAGGCCAGCATGGAAAACGATAGCACGGTGTACGTGGGACTTGATGTTCACAAGGAGTCCATCACGATCGCCTGCGCGATCAGCATCGAGGAGGTGGCTGGGCAAGATCGGTACGACGCACGGCGATATCGATCGCCTGTGCAAACACCTGCAGTCAAAGGGACGACGCGTGCGCGTTGTCTATGAAGCCGGCCGTGCGGCTATGGGCTCTACCGCCAACTCATGCAGAAGGAGTTCGACTGCATGGTGTGTGCGCCGTCGCTGATTCCGAGGAAACCGGTCGAACGCGTCAAGACGGATCGACGCGATGCGATCAAGTTGGTGCGCGCGCTACGCGCGGGTGACCTGTCGGCCGTGTACGTACCGGGTATCGAAGATGAGGCCTTCCGGGATCTGGTCCGTGCGTGGGCCGCAGCCAAGGACGATCTGAAGCAGGCGCGGCAGCGACTGAAGTCGTTTCTGCTCTAGCACGGTGTGCGCTATACGGGCAGCGCCAACTGGGGCCCAGCCCATCGACGATGGCTAAGAGTCGCTAACACAAGTCATCCACGAATCTAGAGCAGATGACGGCGGCAGCCAGAGCGAGCAAAGCGGCATGAATCTCGAGGCGGCGCTCGAAGCGAATCCGGAGCTGGCCGAAACCAGCAAACCAGGCATGTGTGCGCTCGACGACCCAACGATGACGCCCGAGCCGCTCACTGCTTTCGATACCACGGCGGGCAATACGGGCCTTGATGCCGCGGCGTCTCAGATAGCGCCGGCAACGAGCGAAGTCATACCCTTTGTCGGCGTGCAGTTTGCTCGGCCGCTTGCGCGGCTGCCTGTTCAGGCCCGATACCGCAGGAATGGAATCAAGCGTGGGCTCGAATGCCATCGACTCGTGCCGATTGGCTCCCGTGATCGGGACAGCCAGCGGGATGCCGCGTGCCGCATGCATCTACGACGATGTGTCGCTTCGATCCGAGCTTGCCTCGGTCCGTCGGGGGGCGGTTTCTTGGCCCCCACCCGGGGGCTGGAGACGCTGGCTCAATCTAGGCTCGCACGCTCCCAATCGATCTGGTCGC
>NZ_QTQM01000129.1:0-2142 GCF_003854225.1 Burkholderia sp. Bp8986
CCGCTTCCGCAAAGCTCATTTGCCGTTTCATCGTCGTAGGTTCGTTCCGTGAACTATCTTCTACAACGTCCTCGACTGCGTCAGCGATGACCACCGAGCCGGATAAATCAGTGTTTCCCTAACGCCCAATCGCAATGGAAATAGTTCGGATCGGACTTCGCACCCGCCCGACGCGCATCCCGGGCTGGTTGAGATATCGAGCCGTTTTAGCGGACAGAAACAGGGATTGTTCCATGTGTGTTTCCGCCACGTTGGGTGAATTGCAATCCTCACTCGGAGCACGGGCACTCACGGTGCGGGAACAGAATTTCAGGTTGTATCGGACAAATTCAATCATACGCCTCATTTCGTAAAGGAGCTTCAGTGCCTTTGACTACCAAGATTTCCTATTCCTTGCCGCTACGTGGTTACCCGAGTCAGCGACTCAGTGACCGAAGGGCAGGAATAATTGCCAGCGCCTCCTGTCTCGATACAATTGATAAGATTCAAGAGTTTCGGCAAGAACTGACGAGGTGTGGTGAATTTGACCAAGTTATAGACTGGTGGAACGGTTACGCCAAGGCACAGATCTTGGAAGCCTTGACCCTATGCCATATTGCATCCTATCCCGAAGGCGAGGCTTACTTGGAGTCGACGGGCGAACAAAAAAAAATTGGGGAACACACGCGGTATCTGCTTAAGAGATTGGAGCCGAAGTATCGCGAAAGCATGCTGGCACAGCCACGAGTATCTGAATCAGGTCAGATTTTTCTGACGTTTCCAAGTATACAGGTTCGGGTTCCGCTGAAGGCCGGATGCTTTGTGGAGGGGGGCATCACATGGTTTGAGACTATAAATCTGCTGCGCCAGTCAGACGCTGGCCGTTCGATTTTCGAATGGTTGGCGGAATTGCAGCCCAAGCCGGACAACAGCTATGCCATGTTCGATACTGCATTCTGCATAGTTTCCCTGTTGACTCACGTGGGCCTTCCCGGGGACGAGATTAAGACCCGCCTGGCGGGAATTTTTTTGCGGAACGATATATTCAATCTCTCGGCTAGGGCGTACGTGCAGGCAGCTAAGCTCTACGAAAAGGCAGGACGCCCAGATCGCGCTGGGGAGGCTTTGGAGTTGGCTGCGGCTGCCTACAAAAAAGGGGGGGAGTCTGCGCTTTCCTCCTGCACCATGGAACTGGCTGCCAAGGCCTATCAACGGACGGCAGATATATGCATACTGAATGAATATTACGTTCTAGCTGCTATTAACAGCAAGGCGGCTGCTCGGACATTCTTGCAGGCTGGGCAATTCATGTTTGGAGCTGATGCCTGGGAACAAGCGGCAGATGCTTATGAGAGGGCCATGAATGCCCACAAACAAGCCCTCAAGGATCATGAGTTTGAGTCCCTCGCTCGAATGTTTAAGGAGTCGGGGGTCAATTATGCCTCGCCGAGCGGTGAAAGCATTGTCGCAGCGATCGAGACGAGCGAATCGGGAGCGCTTTTGCGCTATGGGGTGGTGGGCCTGCCAGACAAGGTTAGCGAAGCCCGCGGACGGGCGGCGGAGATTCGCGCTGGCCGATTGCCCGGAAAAACGATAGGACAAAGGGAGCAAGCAGACATACCGGTGACGGCAAGCAAGGTTCGGACGAAGGCCGCGTGGGAGCGGGATTTCTATGCCTGTTTTGAGTTAGCGGAGACGCCGGGTGAGCGAGATTTGATGCGCAAAATGTTGCAATGCCACTTCCACCCCGACAAACATCGCGGCGAGGCGGTGCAGTACGAAGAGATTTTCAAGGCGATTGATTATGCCTTTCGGGCAACTGGTCCTGAGGCTCTTATTAATGCGTTTCGATTTATGAGTCAAGCTGCCTCAGGTTGAGTTATTCGTATATGAGATTGCCAGATTTGCGCATGCGTTCGAGATGCGACGCCCCGTTACTATCTTCACGCCCCGATAATTGGGGCTTTGGCCAGCCAGGCCCGGCATGATTCTCGCCCCCAGTCGCAGTCATGATCCGGGGGGTGTTGTCACCGGGCCTGGTGGGTGGCTGGTGATCGCTGATAGGGGTTTGGCCGGGATATCCCGACGCCGTCCGTAACGTGGATGCCGAGACTTGCCACCGTTGTTGCAGGCCAATCCGTTCACTCTGCTCATACTTCGATG
>NZ_QTQM01000130.1:0-2065 GCF_003854225.1 Burkholderia sp. Bp8986
CGCCATACTGCTTGAGCAGTGCCGTTTGCTTGGCAATTTCCTCGGGCGTTCCATATGTGCGGCCCGCAGGACATTCTCCGGCCGCCCATGTAATAGCTGTACCGATCATCCACATCTGATCCACCAGCGCATTAAACAGGCGTCTTTGTTGCAGGTTCCACCCGTCGTGCTCCTCTTTTTCGTACAGGAAAGTCACAAGCTGTCGTGCGTCGCCGAGCGACGTTTCCTCCATCTCTCGCACCTGCCGCTTTAAGGCGTTGGTCCGCTCACAAGCGAGGCGCTGCTGTTCGAGAAGCTCGTTGACGCGTGACGAGTTGGGCTTTCCACGCTGCTCCTTTTGAAGCTGCTCTGCGATTTGCCCGAGCTCAGCGGCCAGTTGCGTGATTTCGTCGTTCAACCGCTGGTAGGTCGCACCTGCCTCCGCAAGGCTTGCATTGGCGCTACCGCTCATCAGACGCGTGTCAACCACCACCCGAGTCTGCCGATCCTTAAGCGTGAAAACACAACGGGCGCTCTGATCCTGCTCCGCGGAATAGAACCAACTGGTCGCCTGCTGGAATCCACCTCGCCTCAAAGCGCCTCGGGCATCTCCGGTATAACCCGCTTCGTCAAGTCGCTTTGCCGGATGAATGCTTCGCTCCAGCTCCCGACAGGCAACGAGGTCTGTCGCCGTGTCTGCAAGTTTGCGGTGCGGCAATGACGCATCGGAGTCGATGTCAAGCCCGTGTTTGAATACAACAAGCCGTGACTGATCCTTGGCGTCTTCCAACAGCACCTCGAATTCCTGCCTGACATTTTCCAGCTTTCGCTGTCCGATCCACGTCTTGTCAAGGACATACTTGGAGAACAGGTTTTCGATCACGACTGCCCATGACTGCTCCCAGTCAACCTGACGTGAAAAAATATGCCTTGCCACCTGTTGGCCACCCACCATCTCATAGAAGCGGGTGACCATGTACTGCTTGCCATCGTGATAGAGAGTACCCTTAAAGGCCGTCGGCTTTCCAGCGACATCCGGCATGCTCGCCTGCGTGAAGATGTCTTTCAGCTCGTGACGAGTCTTGCGGGAGAAATCAAGGGGTGTTGAGTTACTCTGTAAAGAAAATCCGACGCTCACGATCTTCCTCCTATGTGGGACAGTTATTTAAATCGATACCCTTTCAAATAACTATCAAAAAAAGCACTTATCGGGGAATCAGCCCACTTGCCGGCAGACCCATACCCCAAGGCCAGAGAGCCTTCGGGTACATCAAACCACCCTTACCCAGTGAAAACCTCAAGCAGAGCGCGAACTGCCCGGTGGACAGTGCAACGCCAGCCTCCCCAACGCCTCGCCTGTCGCTCGATGTCTGTTCCGATGCCCGTCACAGGCGACGAAATGCCGAGCTTGCATAATCAAGGCGCATAAAAAGTGGAGTAAGAGACAGGGCGTAGTCGAACTATTTCCTGCCGCCCCTCCCCGAACCGGACTTGCACCTCTCAGCGCATCCGGCTCTCGGTTCAAGCGTTACTCATAGCAAAGGCGACATCGGCATAGCGTGATTCGATGGTCTTGCGTGTCGCATCGCACAGAATGTACGGATTTTCCGATGGCGAATGCCACCTGAACTGACCCTTGCGGCTGGTGACCAGGCGCCGAAGCGCCACCACCCCATACCAACCTCGGCTGTTCTGGCCTTGCAGCACCCATGTCGCAGCCTGTCCCGGCTCTGGTGCCCGGATATAGTCGCGCATCAGCGGCCTGAACCCGCGCCGATACCTGCGCGCGAGCCAGTAGCCGAATTTCCAGAAGACCGTGCGGTCCAATTTTCTGAACATGGTGGCCGTGACCCTGCCTCGTTTTCACGTACAGCATCTCATGCGGCGATCAAGCTGGCTTGGTAGTCGACAGGGGTGAGGAAATCGATCGAGGTATGCAGGCGTTGCTGATTGTAATAGCCCTCGATCCAGTCGACGATATCAAGGCTGGCTTGGGCGCGCGTTTCGTAGTTCTGATAGATTCTCTCGACCTTCAATGTCTTGAAGAAGCTCTCCATCGGCGCGTTGTCCCAGGCGTTGGCCCGAC
>NZ_QTQM01000131.1:0-2046 GCF_003854225.1 Burkholderia sp. Bp8986
GGGAACAGGTACGCGTCGCCCTGCTGCTCGCCCGCGTCGCGCCAGTAGAACTTGTTGAACAGGTTGTCCACCGACACGCGCAGCACCGTGCGATGGCCCGCGATCTTCGTCGTATAGCGTGCGCCGAGATTGAACACGAACCACGACGGCACGCGCGCGGTGCCCTCCTCGTTCGCGTTGCGCGCCGCGCTGTACTCGACGCCGCCGAGCACGTTCAGGCCGGCAACGCCCGGCACCGCGTAGTCCGCATACAGCGATGCGCGCAGCGCCGGCACGTTGATGATCTGGTGCCCTTCGTACGCCGGCGAACCCGCGTCGTACGCGCGCGCGCGAATCGCCGCGACGCTGGCCGTCAGCCCGAGCCGCTCGGTCACGCGCCCGGCCGCGCCGAACTCGATCCCCTGGTGGCGCTGCGTGCCGCGCTGCACGAACGTATAGCTCGTGCCCGACGCATCGGGGTCGGCGAACTGGAACGGCTTGCTGATCGAGAACACGGCGGCCGTGAGGCTCAGCCGGTCGAGCCAGTCGTATTTCGCGCCGAGCTCGAACTGGTGCGATTCGACCGGCGGCAGGAACGCATACGCGTTGGTCGCGCGCACCGGCGCCTGGTCGCCGAGCGACAGCGCCTTGCTGTACGACGCGTACAGCGACAGCACGTTCACCGGCTTGTAGACGAGCGCGACCTGCGGCAGGAACACCGAGCGGTCGGTGTGCGTCGCGTCGCCGTCGAGGCTGCTCCAGCTGCGCTGGCGCAGCAGCACTTCCTTGCCGCCCGCGAGCACCTGCCAGTGCTCGCCGATGCTGATGCGGTCGAGCCCGAACACGCCGTACTGCCACGCGTCGAGCTGCGGATACGACGGCCCGGCCGCGTTCGGCGACGGTGCGAACGCGACGTCGGGCCCATAGATGTTCTCGCTGCCCACGTAGTCGTACACGGCATTCGCCATGTGCACGACGCGGCGCTGCACGCTCACGCCGAGCGTCAGCTCGTGCCGCAGCGGCCCCGTCGCGAACTTGCCGGTCGTGACCGCGCGCAGGTCGTCGTTGCGGCGGTATTCGCCCGGGCTGCGGAAGTCGTACACGTCGTAGTCGCCGTTCGCGCCGAAGAAGAACGGCGACGTCGTGCCGGCCGCGCAGCTCGCCGCGTAATAGCAGCCGTACGCGAACGCGCTGTTGTCGTCGATCATCGTGCGGCTGCGGCCGGCGGCGACGTAGGCCTTCCAGTCGTCGTTGAACTGGTAGTCGAAGCGCGCGTTCAGGTTCAGCGCATCGGTCGTCACCGGCTTCGCCCACGGCTGCGTGCCGAGCGCCTTCGACGTCGTCTTGACCGACGGCACGACGGTGCCGCCGAGCAGCTGGTAGCCGGGCGCGGAACGCTGGATCCACTGCTGGAATTCCGCGTTGAACTGCAGGCTCGCGCGCGGGCTGATGTCCCAGTCGGCGGCGATCGAGCCGAACGTGCGTCGTCCGTTGGTGCCGTCGATATAGGAGTGCATGTTCTCCTTCGCGGCATTGATCCGGAAACCGAACTGATTGTCGGGGCCGAAGCGGCGGCCGAGATCGACGGACGCCGACGTCGAGCCGCGGCTGTCGACGCCGCCCGTCACGCTCGCGACGTTCGCCGAACGCTTCGTCACGAAGTTGATCACGCCGCCCGGCGCGACCACGCCGCTGTCGATGCCGGCCAGCCCCTTCAGGATCTCGACGCGCTCCTTGTTCTCGAGCGGCACGTTCTGCTCGCCGGACACCGTCATCCCGTCGATCCGGATCGCGCTCGCGAGATCGACCGGAAAGCCGCGGATCGCGAAGCCTTCGAAGTAGCCGACCGGCGCGTAGTCGTTGACGACCGATGCGTCGTTGCGCACCACGTCGCTCAAGCGCTTCGCCTGCTGATCGTCGATCAGCGCCCGCGTGACGACGTTGACGGAGGCCGGCGTGTCGCGCAGCGGCGCATCGTCGAGCCCCGCGACCGACGCCGTGCGTGCGCGCAGCGTGTTGCCGCGCTCGCCGCTCACCGTGATCGCCGGCAGCGTCGTGCTGCCGGCC
>NZ_QTQM01000132.1:0-1952 GCF_003854225.1 Burkholderia sp. Bp8986
GCTGGGCGAGCGGAAGGTAGTAGATCGCGCTGGCGAGCATGGCCAGCGGCTCGCCCCGTTGTTCTTCCGGTATCGCCGTGATCGCTGCAAACAGAGCCGTGAAGGCCGCCTCGCGCTGGGCGAGCGGAAGGTAGTAGATCGCGCTGGCGAGCATGGCCAGCGGCTCGCCCCGTTGTTCTTCCGGTATCGCCTTGATCGCGGCCAACAGAGTCGGGAAGGCCGCCTCGCGCGGGGCCTGCGAAAGCTGGCAGAGCACGCCGGCGAGTTTGGCCAGCGGCTCGCCCCGTTGTGCTTCCGGTAGCGCCTTGATCGCGGTCAACAGAACCGTGAAGGCCGCGTCGTGCCGGGCTTCCGGAAGCGACCCAAGATCGCCGGCAAGTCGGGCCAGCGGCTCGCCCCGTTGTTCTTCCGGTAGCGCCTTGATCGCGGTCAACAGAACCGTGAAGGCCGCGTCGCGCTGGACCCGCGGAAGGTGGTAGAGCACGCTGGCGAGTTCGGCCAGCGGCACGCCCCGCTCCGCCGCCGGCAGCGTCTCAACCTTGGCAAGCATCAGCCGAAGCTGCGACGTGCAGCAGTTTTTCGAACCCGATTTGATTGCGTCGGCGAATGCGATGACCACGCTGGAATTGCGCTCGTCCTTGGTAGTCTCAGTGATATGCTTGGAACCCGCCAAGGCTAACGACTTGAGGTCGTTAGCCTTCAATCTCTTCGCGATTAGCCGTATTATTTCAGACGGCTGATTGGCTAACCCATCCGGCTGCTGATTAGCCAAGCCATCTGGCGGCCGACTAGCTGGACGTGGCGGCACCCGAATGGATCCCTGAAGCGTGGGAACGGTATCGGCACGCGCCTTGGCCGACGCTGCCAATCCTGCGTGCGGGACATTACCTGCTTCCGAGGAGCAACTCAGATGGGAATCGAGAAATTTAAAAATACTTGAGATGGCAGTCCGAAAAGATGCCCGGAACCCGTGGCCGGAATCACACTGGACCCTAAAGTTGCGCAATGTTGCGTTGTTGTCAACCTCAGTTGAATGATGAGTCGACACCGTTGAGAAAGGCAGCGCGCTGGGAATGCGGGGCATGACAGCCTCCCGAAACATAGAATGGATGTCACAATACCCGACGATTACCTTTCATTCCTCCGGAAACGAGGATAACCTTAGGATTTGTCAACGTCTTCGTGCTTGTCGGCCGGGTCAGTCATGTAGACGTTCTTGTAGTAGCGCCAGCGGAACAGCGTCGCGCGTTCGTTCAGCCATGTCGAGTTAAGCGCCGACAGGTATTCCGGTAGACCGTAAATCTTCTGATTCAGGTTCGGCTCGCGCAGGTGATAGATCGCACCCGCTTCGAACGCGTCGGGCTCAAGCACGCTCCTCACGGACCAGTACTGACCGCAGTGCCCGTCCTGAAATGTAGTGGTCAACTAATCCCGGACACTGCGTTAAGTTTTTCTTCCGCAACCGCCGGCGCCAGTCCGTCATTGAACTGATGCGGCCGTATCCAGTTGTACCGGTGCATCAGGTAGTGGCTGATGTCCCGGTGTGCCTCCTGCGCCGACATGTAGCCCACTGACGGTAGCCATTCGGTCTTGAAGCTGCGGAACAGCCTCTCCATCGGGGAGTTGTCCCAACAATTTCCTCGACGGCTCATGCTCTGCTGTATCCGATAGCGCCAGAGGCGCTGACGGAATTTCCGGCTTGCATATTGACTACCGCGATCGGAGTGCAGCAGCAATCCAGGTGGCGGCTTGCGTTGCCAGCACGCGCTGCGCAAGGCCTGGCAGACCAGATCCGCGTTGATTCGCTCGGACATCGACCAGCCGACGATGCGCCGGCTTGCCAGATCCAGGATCGCGGCCAAATACAACCAACCCGTGCGACACGTGTCGCCGTCCGCCGGACGTAAATCGGTAATGTAGTGGATGGCAAAGTCTGTTTCTGTCTTGTCACG
>NZ_QTQM01000133.1:0-1946 GCF_003854225.1 Burkholderia sp. Bp8986
GCCGATGCGCACTTTCCTCGATTCGCTCGATCTCGCCAAGGAGAAACTCATCCCCCATTGATGGATCGTTCTTTGTAGGCCCGACTACCTGTCAGATCGAGTCCCGGCTAATACACTGTGCGAGAACGCGATCCGGTCGTTCGTCGTCGGCCGCAAGGGCTGGCTGTTCTCCGATACGGTTGCCGGCGCGCAGGCCAGTGCCAACCTGTACTCCCTCGTCGAGACGTGCAAGGCGAACGGCGTCGAGCCGTATCGCTATCTGGTCTGGCTGTTCACCAGGTTGCCGCTCGCTGCAACCGCCGACGACTACGCCGATCTCATGCCTTGGAGAATGCCTGCCGCCCTCAACCTCTGAGGGGCGTCGTCAAAAGACCGCATACACTGCACCAGCGCGGCAAGTCCATCCATGCCACGGCGCATATCGGTAACGCCCGCTGCCAGCCATACGCGGGTACCGCCTGGCGGCGCAATCATGCTGGCATCAGGCAGCGCAGCACGAGGCGCAACTGCACGGGGTCGACCATGCCCGTGACACGTACACGGGCACCGTTCAGTTCGATCTCGATGCCCGACGCTGCCGGTATGCTCTCGCGATGTGGCCCGACAGGCTGTAGAGCGAGCGACACCGGTTCTGCGGTCTCACCGGTCGGTGCATCAGGTAGCGCTACGGGCAGCAGCACCGCTGTGCTGTGCGCCACTCCTTCGAACAGGCCCGCTCGCAGTTGCCGGCGCCACTTGAACACCATATTCGGATTCAGTCCGTGCGCCTGCGCGAGCTTGGCCACCGAAATACCCGGCTCGCATGCCGCGACGGCAACTTGCCGTCGGTACTCTGGTGTGTAATTCGGTCGGCCCTTGCGGTTCGATGATCGCGCATTCCGTGTGTCCAAAGTAGTCCCCATCACTTGAAGTAACGGACATCACTTTGGACACCGGCTTCAGCTCTGTCCATGCGGCCACGGAATGACGCTTACAATCAAGGCGAACGCGGTCGGAATGATCACGGCAGAGGCAAGGCCACCGAATATTCGCCGCCCAACTGCGATCCCGATGTCATCGATCGCGTACGACAGTAGTGCGACCAGGAGCAGATGGCCGCGAAATTGAAGAGAGCGTGACCTGTCAGGGAGCGGATCTCGTCATGGCGCGGGGAGCGATCCTCACAACGACACCGAAGAGATTTGCACCGATCTCCAATATCGCGAAAACGGGGCGATTATTGATTATTCTTCGTTCCCTGAAGTAATTGCCGCCCACGACTTGTTCTTTCCGATGGCATCCCACACCGGACGTTGCAGTGCGAGCGGCAGTGTGCCGAGTCTTTCGACCAGACTCGAGGAAACTGTGGCTGATACGCTATCGGAGAGTTGATCAATGCATGGGACGAGATCGACCAGAAGCTGAGCCTGTTGCTCGGGCGGCAGGGAGTCAAGCCGGCTTTCCAGAAGCAGGTAGACCGAATGCGTCGTCCTCTGCTGGGTGAACCGCACCGGGAATCGTGGAGGCTGGTTGGTTTAAGTTAATGCAGACACGTCAGCGGCATTTCTGAGTTGCCCGTAGTAGTTTGCCTCAGCTTCAGCAGGCGGGATATAGCCGAGCGGTTCCATCAGCCGATGATGGTTGTACCAGGCGACCCATTCCAGCGTTGCCAGTTCGACGGATTCCCTTGTTTTCCAAGGGGCGCGCCGATGAATCAGTTCCGTCTTGTACAGGCCGTTGATCGTTTCGGCCAGCGCATTGTCGTAGCTGTCGCCCCGGCTGCCGACCGACTGCTCGATGCCGGCCTCAGCCAGCCGTTCGCTGTAGCGAATGCTGACGTATATGCCAGTCGCGTGTACCGGCAACTGACCGACGCGTTCAAGATCAAAGGTATGCGATCCGTTAACGACGTCCTTGTCTAGAAATCGCTTCACTCTGATGCTACGTGTCCACGTGGACAGCTGGTA
>NZ_QTQM01000134.1:0-1853 GCF_003854225.1 Burkholderia sp. Bp8986
AGCACCTGGAACGTTGTCTCGTCGCCGTAGATCAGGTCCGATTCGAGCAGCGCGTCGCGCATCAGGTTGATCACCGGCTGCGTGGCCAGTCCCACCCGCACCACGCTGGCGGCCAGCGTATTCGACGAGATGTCGCCGCCGAAGCGACGCAGCAGCGTGGCCTGACGATACAGCGGCATACCGTACTGGTACTTGCCGGTGATGATCCACGCCAGCGCGGATTCCGTGAGCAGCCCGCGAGGGATGATACGCGCCGGTGCGGGCGTGACCTTGATACCGAGATCGCAGCATGGGCACGCGTATTTGACCCGTTGGTGCTGAACGACGCGCACTTGCTCGGGAATCACGTCGAGCCGCTCGCTCGTTTCCACGCCGATCTCGACGAGAGCATGGCCATCATGCGCGCAGAACCGTTCTGACTCGGGCAACTCGTGCCGCACGACCTCGCGCGGCAGATTCGGATCGAGTGGTTTGCGCCCGCGCTTGCCTCGCGTGTGGGCAGCGACCGATGTGCCGGGCATATCCTCGCGCGCGGGCGCGTCGGTAGTCGTCGCCAGCGCCTCGGCTTCGTTGAACAGACCGAGCTGGTCGAAATGGCGCGCTTCGCTCGATGCGCCGAACAGTTCGTGCTTGTAGGCCCGCAGTTTCTCCTCGGCCAGATCGCGCTGAGCCGTCACGAGTCGAAGCTCACCGCGCAGCGCATCGCGTTCGGCGAGCAGTGCCTGGTATTCCTCAACACTCGGCATGACGGGGCTGATCGGCATAGCCGATTAGACCATGTCGCCCGCGTGGTGTTCAGCTCATCCGCGCGTAATATCGCTGGGGATGCTTCTGGATCGCGGTCAGGTCGATGCCGTCGAGCAGCCAGTGCAACTGCTCGGCGCTGAGCGTGATCGTGTCGCCTCCGTTCGGCCAGACGAAGCGGTCGGCTTCGAGTCGCTTGAGCAGCAACCAGAAGCCGTTACCACCCCAGCCGAGGATCTTGATGCGATCGCGACGGCGGTTGCCGAAGACGAACAGCGCCGAGGTCATTGGGTTCAGGCGCATCGCCTGTTCGACCAGGATCGACAGCCCGTTGATGCCCATGCGGAAGTCGACCGGATCGCGATGCAGGTAGACCTTCAGCCCTTCGTCGAACCGGAACACGGCAGCCTCCCGAGCATCTGGATCACCGTGGCCAGCTCATCGACGTTCGCCTCGCCAAGATCAAATTCGACACCATTCGACAGGCGCACATGTAACGAGAGCGCCATCAACGACGCGTCCGGTGGCAGTACATGGGAAACGGCAGGCACTGTCGATGGCGCGGCGACGACAGGGACAAATGCCTGCGCTTCGCTCACCGGAACACGACGCGCTGGGCCTGGGATGTCGATCGATACGCCGTCTATCACCAGCGGGTCCGGCCTCATTGGTGTTTGCAGCGTATGCTGCTGATGGCGCGAGATCCAGCGACGCAACTGGTTCGGATTGACGTCATGGTCCATCGCCGCCCGGGCTATCGATACCCCCGGCTTCAGGCAAAACTCGACCAGCTCCTGTACGGCCGCCTCATCAAATTCCCGTCGGCCATCCCGTCGGCGGCCAACCACCAGTCTGCTTCGAAGGTCTTGTTTTTCGGTCATCACGGTCTGAGTGCATGTGTCCACGCGGACACTTAGCATCTGACCTTCTGCCTACCATTGGTAGGGCGTCGTTTATTGACGGCTTACGATTAAAGGGCGCTGTCGCACTAGGAAACACTGATTTATCCGGCTCGGTGGTCATCGCTGACGTAGTCGAGGACGTTGTAGAAGATAGTTCACGGAACGAACCTACGACGATGAAACGGCAAATGAGCTTTGCGGAAGCGG
>NZ_QTQM01000135.1:0-1852 GCF_003854225.1 Burkholderia sp. Bp8986
CTTTCGCGGCTCTGTTGGCCGCGATCAAGGCGCTGCCGGAAGCACAACAGGGCGTTCCGCTTGCCAGCCTTGCTAGCGAACTCGAGTGGGTTCCGGAAGCCCGGCGCGACGCCGCTTTCGCGGATCTGTTCGCTGCGATCAAGGCGCTGCCGAAGGCACAACAGGGCCATCCGCTGGCCAGCCTCGCTTGCCAGCTCGGGGCGCTTCCGGAAGCCCAGCGCGACGCCGCTTTCGCGGATCTGTTCGCAGCGATCAAGGCGCTGCCGAAGGCACAACAGGGCCATCCGCTGGGCTGGCTCGCTAGCGAACTCGAGTGGGTTCCGGAAGCCCGGCGCGACGCCGCTTTCGCGGCTTTGTTGGCCGCGATCAAGGCGCTACCGGAAGCGCAACAACGCGCATCGCTGGCCGCACTCAATCGCCAGCGCGATGGCTTTGTTCGGAAGGGGTAGTTTTCCGGCAGCGTGAGGTCGATTTGACGTTGCCCGCGAATTTCGGCCCCCTTAACCGAGCGCAGATTATGCCACCCGTTGATTCTGGGTGCTTGGTGGGCCTGGCAGGATTTGAACCTGCGACCAATCGATTATGAGTCGACTGGAGATGACCCGCATTCGTGGACACGATCTAATCTGACAAGGAGGAGGTACGGATCATGTCCAAATACCGAGCGCCGTATGCACCGGAATTTCGGCAACAGATCGTGGACCTGGTTCACGCCGGGCGTCGCCCCGAAGAACTGTCCAAGGAGTTCGCCGAGCACGCCGACCATCTACGGCTGGGTTGCCCAGGCCGATCGTGACGCCGGCACACGACACGACGGATTGACCTCGACCGAACACGAAGAGCTATCGCGCCTGCGCCGTGAGAATCGTCAGCTCAAGCTTGAGCGCGAGATCCTGGCAAAAGCCGCGGCCTGGTTCGCGAGGGAGACCGGAACGCTGCCCGACAAGGGTTCGAGTTCATGAAAGCGAATCAGGCCACCTGGCCTATTGCGACGATGGCGCGGCTGCTGGGGGTCTCTGCCAGCGGCTTCTACGCATGGCGCCAACGAGCGCCATCGGCGCATGCCCGCAGTGATGCCGATCTGTCGGCCCGCATCCGCGCCATCTACACCGGCTCACGCGGCACCTACGGCATGCCCCGCGTTCATGCGGAGCTTGCTGAGCAAGGCATCCACGTCGCGCGCAAACGAGTCGCACGATTGATGCGTCTCGCTGGTCTGCGTGGCGTAAGCCGGCGCAAATGGATCACCACGACACGACGACAAGCCGGGGCACGTGCCGCACCGGATTTGGTGCAGCGGCACTTCAACGCCGATGTGCCGAATCGCCTGTGGGTCGCCGACGCGACCTTAGTGCCGACCCGCGCAGGCTTTCTCTATCTGGCCGTGGTGCTGGACGTGTTCAGTCGCCGCATTGTCGGCTGGGCGATGGGCTGCCACCTGCGCACGGAACTGATGCTCAAGGCCTTGGACATGGCGCTGGCGCAACGCCACGCCAAGGGCGTCATTCACCATTCGGATCAAGGGTGCCAATACACCTCCCTCGCGTTTGGGCGGCGCTGCCGCGAGGCCGGCGTGCGCCCATCCATGGGTTCCGTGGGCGACTGCTTTGATAACGCGATGTGCGAGTCGTTCTTCGCCACGCTCGAATGTGAATTGCTCGAGCGCACGCGCTTCCAAACCCGCGAGCAAGCCAGCCGTGCGATCTTCTCATTCATCGAAGGTTGGTATAACCCGCATCGCCGCCACAGCAGCCTTGGTTATCGCTCGCCGATCATCTACGAGCATATCCACCGCGAACAAAACCGAACATGCGTGCCAAGCGAGTTGCCCACCGCCGGCCAGCGTCATGGT
>NZ_QTQM01000136.1:0-1844 GCF_003854225.1 Burkholderia sp. Bp8986
TCGAGGATCGTGCCCACGTGCGACACCGACGGCAGCAGCAGGTGGTATTTCACGTCGAGGATCCGCGCGGTGTTGTCGGCCCGCTCGACGAACGCGCCGATCTGCGCGAAATCGAAGATCTCGTTGCGCAGCATCGTGCTGTAGAAGCTGCCGAGGATCAGCGCGGTTTCGCGCTTCACTTCGTCGAGCACCGCCGGCAGCCCGCTCTCCGGCACCGGCTGCGCAAGCGCCTGGCGCAGCGCGAGCCAGGCGCCGTTCACGCTCTCCCACGCCTCGCGCGTGAGCGCCGTGCGCACCATCCGCGCGTTCGAGCGCGCGGCCTCGATGCACGACAGCACGCTCGACGGATTGTCGCGGTCGCGCAGCAGATAGTCGGTCACGGTATCGGCGGCATACGCGTCGTACTTCTGACGATAGCCGTCGTCCGCGCCCGAGCTGACCAGCACCGACGACCATTCGGCCGGCGCATCGGACGTGCGCGTGAGCGCCATCCGCAGCCCGGTATCGACGATGCGCGCGATGTTCTCCGCGCGCTCGATATAGCGGTACATCCAGTAAAGACCGCTCGCAGTTCGTCCCAGAAGCATCTCGTGTCCACTCCGTCTTCGTTGGGTTCGCGCGCCGGCTGCGGCGCGCGCGGTCGTGCCCGGCTCAGTCGGCCAGCACCCAGGTGTCCTTGGTGCCGCCGCCCTGGCTCGAGTTGACGACCAGCGAGCCTTCCTGCAGCGCGACGCGCGTGAGCCCGCCGGGCGTGATGCGGATCCGGTCCGACACCAGCACGAACGGCCGCAGGTCGACGTGGCGCGGCGCGAGGCCGGCTTCGGTCAGGATCGGCGTCGTGGACAACGCCAGCGTGGGTTGCGCGATGTAGTTCGCGGGACGCGCGCGCAGCTTCGCGGCGAACGCCTCGATCTCGGCCTTCGATGCGCACGGCCCGACCAGCATCCCGTAGCCGCCCGAGCCGTGCACTTCCTTCACGACCAGTTCGTCGAGATGCTCGAGCACGTATTTCAGGCTGTCGGCCTCGCCGCAGCGCCAGGTCGGCACGTTCTCCAGCAGCGCCTTGCGGCCCGTGTAGAACTCGACGATCTCCGGCATGTACGAGTAGATCGCCTTGTCGTCGGCGATGCCGGTGCCGGGTGCGTTCGCGATCGTGATGTTGCCGGCGCGGTAGACGTCCATGATCCCGGCCACGCCGAGCACCGAATCGGGGCGGAACGTCAGCGGATCGAGGAACGCGTCGTCGACCCGGCGGTACAGCACGTCGATCGGCCGGAAGCCTTCGGTGGTGCGCATCGCGACGCGGCCGTCGACCACCTGCAGGTCGCTGCCCTCGACGAGGTGCACGCCCATCTGGTCGGCGAGGAACGAATGTTCGTAGTACGCGGAATTGTGGATGCCGGGCGTGAGCACGGCGATGGTCGGGTTGTCGGCGTTGCCGCCCGGCGGGCACACCGCCGCGAGCGACTGGCGCAGCATCTGCGGATAGGTCTCGACCGGGCGCACCTTGACCTGCTGGAACAGCTCGGGAAAGAGCTGCATCATCGTCTCGCGGTTTTCCAGCATGTACGACACGCCCGACGGCGTGCGCGCGTTGTCCTCGAGCACGTAGAACTGCTTCTCGGCGGTGCGCACGATGTCGACGCCGATGATGTGCGTGTAGACGTTGCCGGGCGGCCGGAAGTCGATCATCTCCGGGATGAACGCCTCGTTGTGCGCGATCAGGTGCTTCGGCACGATGCCGGCGCGCACGATCTCCTGGCGGTGGTAGATGTCGTCGAGGAACGCGTTGAGCGCCATCACGCGCTGCTCGATGCCGAGCGACAGCCGGCTCCATTCCGCGC
>NZ_QTQM01000137.1:0-1836 GCF_003854225.1 Burkholderia sp. Bp8986
CAATCTCGAAGAAGTTCATCATCCGATCGACCATGCGCGACTTGGCAAAGGCCGGATCGAGTCGGGGTGGAACGGCAACTTCGACTCGCGTACCGGCCAGCTCGCGCCAGTCCTCCGAGTTCTCGGCCTTTACCGTATAGAAATACTTCGCGTTGCTGGCATAGCGCGATCGCATCAACAACAGCATTTCATCAACGTACTTGGCATAGAACCCTTTGAACGTCTCCTTTCCGCGGTTTCCGTAGACGAGCGCCCCGATCGATCGAAGAGATGCGAACTTTCCGGGCTTCGTGCGCACCATGTCATCATTCTTGTTCGGTGCAGCCAATCCCTGCGTCCACAACAATTGCCATTCGGTCGGGTAGTCCATCCGTTGTAGTGGATTCAACCAAATCAGGCCGACGACCTGCGCAATGAATGGCTTCACCGATTCTTCAACGTCTGGCACTGTATCCGCAGTCGACTCCGCGACCGGGGCGGTCGACACCGACCCCATCGCAGCCGTAGCAAACAGAAAAACCATGAGCGCCACCAAGCCCGGCGCAACGACCAGTCGTTTCATCCAATCTCCTGTTTCAAGTAGCGCCGGATGAGAATGATCCAGTTTCGCTATCAGTGCGAGCATCAGCAGAACCGCAACAATCCATGCCACGCACGCGACGGCGACACGTCGCTGCCATGTAGCGATGAGTGCCGTCATACCACGCCTCCAACCTTCAAATAGAACTCACCTTCACGTTCATCCATGATCGCGTCGGGCATCATGCCTTCGCTGCCATCGGTATGTAACCATTCATGCAACGGCAGTCTGTTGTAGTGTGCCGAGATGAAATAGTCGTAGTACTTCTTGTTCGGATGGTCTTCGGGAATGCCTTTCCCCATCCGCCAATCCGCCTCGATGCGCAGGTCGTAGAGTTGTTCGGGCGTGATGTAGCACAGGCCCACCGCAACGTCATACGCAAGTGCCTTTTCGGCATGCTCGGGATTGGTCATTGTCGTGGAGTGATTCGTCGGGCTGTTGGTCGTGCCGCGATCGAGCCAATCGACGATCTGCTGGTCGCGCCATTCCTTGTAGCCTTCGGGCATCGCGCTCTTGCCGTCCTCGCCGATCACGTGGCCGTCGCGATCGAGCCATTCGGTGTTCAACGTCCGGCGCGCTTCCATGCGCATCAGCGCGCGGTCCTCGTAACGCTGCCCGGCTTCGGTTGCGGCCGTACCTTGAGCGATACTGTCCTGGTTCTTCGCCTTGTACTGGTCGTAGGGGTCGTCGGCTCGCTTTTCGGCGTCGGTCTTGTTCGCGTCGCGCCAAGCAGCCGGCGGATCGTTGCCTTCGTTGAAGTCGCTGATCGCGTCGCCGTCCTTGGTCTCGACTGACTTGCCGAATCGCAATGCCTTCGGCGGGAAAGGTTCGTCAAGCGCCGGGGCATCCGCAACTACCGTCCAGCCCTTCGGCGGATCGGCGTTCACGCGGAGCATGTTCAATGCCGAACTGATGCCGGTCACGACGAACATGAGCGGCGCGGTCACGAGCGTCGCCGCCATGCCCAGAACCGATTCATTTCCTTTGATCGCGCCGACGAGATTGAATTTGGCCGGCGGCGACGGCGGATACCAGAACCCCGGCTTCGTTCCTTGTTTGCCATGCCGCCAATCGTCTTCCCAGTATCGGTACGGTTTCTTCACGCCGACCGGAAAACCGGAAGCAAAGACCCGTTGCGTCAGGATACCGGCCGCGCCGATATCGTCGAGTTCGTGCTTGCTGATGCCGCGCCAGCCGATCCCTTGCACCGTCACCGCCGAAATCACTTGATCGTGTGGGCAGCAATATGCGGTGAC
>NZ_QTQM01000138.1:0-1788 GCF_003854225.1 Burkholderia sp. Bp8986
GATCGCCTCCACTCAATTTCGCTTGATCATAGAGCAACACAATTCCATGTAAAGTTATTTCTGGGACGGAACACTAGGCTGGCGGAGTTGGGTAACGTATGTGAACTGCTGATAAACGTCGTCATAAGCAATATGCCAACGCTGCTGTCAGGCATGGTCCAAAAATGGAACGTGGCCGGATATCGTTCTCCTATGCAACGATACGCCGCCGATAGTGCCACCGGCGAAGAGGCAGGCCCCTACTTAGTCGTGTGATGAAACGGGAACGTGGTAAGCCGGTACGGATGCCTCGAGGCAAATAATCCGTAAGGCGAGTTGTTGACCGTGCGCCGGCTTTGGCCGGAGACAGTATGCCCGCTTCTGGAACGGGCGCTCGGTCAGGTTCTTGAGCAATGGCCGGATTGCATCATCGACCGACTGGACCGACGCAAACCGGTGATGACGCTGGCGCGCCATGATCCAGCGCTCGACCACCTGGATCCCAACTTCTACCTTCGGCTTGTCCTGTGGGCGATACACCCGTGCAGCAGGAACGACGTGCCGTAATGCCGCGCGAAGTCTAGCGCGGTATCGCCAGCGGTGCCTGCGCGCGGTGGAATCGAGGGCGTTGCGCCGCGCGCAGCAATTGCGGCATGGCACGGCTTGGAGTCGTAGGCGCCGTCACCGCCGACGACCTCGAACTGCGCGCCGTGCGGGATCGGCTCGAGCAGTTCAGCCAGGGCGTCGCCGTCAGCAACGTCCTGATGCGTCATCAGCGCGGCACGCACCTGAGCGGTATTCGCGTCGAGCGCGAGATGCACCTTCCATTCGCCTTCGCCGTAGATCTTAACGCCCGTGCTGTCGACCACCAGATGAATCGGTTCGCCGTCGCGGATGATCGGCAGTTGGACCTCAAGTGTTTGCGCGCGACGGCAGAGCGTCGTGTAGTTCGGCACGGGCAAGCTAGCGAAAGCTAGGCGCAGGCTTTGCGCGACGCCCTGCAGGGCACGCAGCGGCAAGCGGAACACGGTCTTCAGGGCGAGCAACGCCTGAATCAGTGCATCGCTGTACAACCGCGGCCGACCGCGCGTCGGTTCGGCGTCAGGCAGGCTCGCAAGGGCGGCTTCGTCGATCCACATCGTGACGTTACCTCGGTTGATCAGGCCGGCGTTGTACGCCGCCCAGTTTCTGACGTGGTAGCGCGCCTTCGGCTCCTGTCCTTGCGCATCTTCTCGGCAAAAATCGAGCATCGACGCAGGAACCCAAATTGTTAACAGAGGCATCGCCCCGGTCGTTGTGCGTAAACGTCACCGCGGCGCTCGTCGGATTTATGCAACAACGCCCGACACAGATCGTCGCTGTGTTTGTAATTCCCGCGCCGGTCGACTCAAAAAGTCCATTTTTCGAAAGCCTTGACGTCAAGGTCAATGTAGATTCTCCAGCCTGAGCGGCCCGGCATCATTTTTCGGAGATGTGTCGATAACCACTTTGCCCGATTCGCGACTTGGTCGAGTGGTATCCAGGATGTCGTTTTATTCTAAGACTTCCTTCACATGCAAATTAAGGCGGCAGCACAGTGAGAAGTTTGTTTGGTAGCTCATTCTCGCGACTGAACCAAGGAGCAGTTTTGGAACAAATTAAGAATATCGGCGATGCCGCAATCACTGAGGACGCGCAACCCGATTGGGGCACGATCACGGCACGTCACAGAACCAGTATGGTAAACGTGCGCTGGGGCGGGCAGCTCGTGACGATCGGCGGTGATGCGCCGGTGCGCGTGCAGTCGATGACGAATACCGACACGGCCGA
>NZ_QTQM01000139.1:0-1759 GCF_003854225.1 Burkholderia sp. Bp8986
AGTTTCTGACGCGGTAGCGCGCCTTCGGCTCGTGCGTCTTGCTTCTATCCCAGCGCATCTTCTCGGCAAAAATCGAGTATCGACGCAGGAACCCGAATTGTTAACAGAGGTATCGCCCCGGTCGTTGCGCGTATACGTCACCACGGCGCTCGCCGGATTTATGCAACAACGCCCCAAAACGCATTTATCAATCCGATCCACTCTGAACGGACTGCTCAACTTCGGGTATATTTGTTAGAAAATACAATGACAATTAGTGTTTATTCATTTGCCCCTGTCACTCTTCTGATAAATCAACTGAGCAGAAGGCGCTCAGGTTTGATCGAACGAAATTCCGTATTCAATAGCTCCAAAGATGTCGATAACTTTCTTCGGACCTTCACTTACATGGGTCCAATGGATAGACTCAAAGACAAATTGAGAAATTTGTTTTTTCACAACATCTCAAAAGAAGATAGCCTAAAAGCGATTGCTTTCGATCATATCTGCAAAGATCCCCGTGGGCGAAATTACCTTGCCACCAATCATCGCGACTTATCTAGCCAACATCTTCTGAATCAGGTAGAACCTGCTGTCCGACGCGAAGCAGATCTGGTATTCGATAACGAATCAGGATTACTCATGCTGAAATTTTCGGCGGTGTTCCCAGATATTACTTTCGCTCAAGACTCTGACGCCGAGCCAGACTTTTATGATGACGGGTTGAGTAATAGCATGTACTTACCGCTGATGGACGATTGCTTCGGTATTAGCCAAGGATGCATCACTCCTGACGAATTCGCGACCTTATTGACCTCGATGGACGAAAAGATGGCCTCCCAATACTACGCGAAAGAGGCCGAACGCTTTTATGCGATGGAAAAGTTCGCAGAAAGCCGCGAAATGGCCCGCCAATCGCTCCGCTCGACGATCAACCATTTGATGGAAGAGGAACGTCTGCTCGAAGCAAGAGCTGCTCATAAACATTTGGCGAATCTCTACGAGGAAGAGGGGCGATACAAAGAAGCCGCCGCCACTCTTCACCTATCGGCCCGTTTCTGCGAAATAGAGAAAATTGATCCACGGTTCACCGATGAGCACAAAAATGAAATGAACCGACTTATAGCTTTACACTACGAGTTTATCCATCGATCCAACGCATTACATCAACGATTGTATGAGCGGCTTGCGCAGCTAGAAGCTCAGCCGCACGAAATATCAGAGTGGGGAATGTTGCCTGACAGTACGCGCGCGTTATACCGTGATCAATGGAAGTACGAGACAGAAATGACCGCGATGATGACGGGGAACTCCGCTAGGAACAGGCAATGGCTGGCTGACAACGAGTTCGAAGCCGTTCCCAATTCGGGAAGCAACAATAACTGCTTACTGATCTCACTGCTGCAACACGCAACGGGAGATTATGGCCATGACCATAATGAACGTGTGAGAGAGTATCGTAAACGGCTAATCAACGAGCATCTTACAGCGGAAAACAGTCAGTTATTTTTCGTGGAATCGGCCACCAAAAGAGCAATCGAACTTATCAATTCTGATCATAAACTAATGTATAAATTGAACGTAACTTCGATCACTGAGGTCGACGGCGCAATCTTTACTGAACGGATTGGAGGCGAGTTGTCTGATAACTTCCGAGAAGTCGCAATATGGGATCAGGGGGGGCATTTTGTAGCGATCACGCCGCTAAGAGTCGCTAACACAAGTCATCCACGAATCTAGAGCAGATGACGGCGGCAGCCAGAGCGAGCAAAGCGGCATG
>NZ_QTQM01000140.1:0-1746 GCF_003854225.1 Burkholderia sp. Bp8986
TGGTTCGACGACGGCGAACTCAACGCGTCGTACAACTGCCTCGACCGCCACGTCGAAGCCGGCAACGGCGAGCGCGTCGCCGTGATCTTCGAGGCCGACGACGGCACCGTCACGCGCGTCACCTATGCCGAGTTGCTGGCACGCGTGTCGCGCTTCGCGAACGCGCTGAAGAAACGCGGGATCGGCAAGGGCGATCGCGTCATCATCTATATTCCGATGTCGATCGAAGGCATCGTCGCGATGCAGGCCTGCGCGCGCATCGGCGCCACGCACTCGGTCGTGTTCGGCGGCTTCTCCGCGAAATCGCTCAACGAGCGGCTCGTCGACGTCGGCGCCGTTGCACTCATCACCGCCGACGAGCAGGCGCGCGGCGGCAAGACGCTGCCGCTCAAGAGCATCGCCGACGAGGCGCTCGCGATGGGCGGCTGCGAAGCGGTCAAGAGCGTGATCGTCTATCGCCGCACCGGCGGCAAGATCGACTGGCATGCCGAACGCGACCTGTGGATGCACGAGATCGCCGACGGCGAGTCCGACACCTGCGCGCCGGAATGGGTCGGCGCCGAGCATCCGCTGTTCATCCTGTATACGTCGGGCTCGACCGGCAAGCCGAAGGGCGTGCAGCACAGCACCGGCGGCTACCTGCTGTGGGCCGCGCAGACGATGAAGTGGACCTTCGACTGGAAGCCCGCCGACGTGTTCTGGTGCACGGCCGACATCGGCTGGGTCACCGGCCATACGTACATCACGTACGGCCCGCTCGCGTGCGGCGGCACGCAAGTCGTGTTCGAGGGCGTGCCGACGTATCCGGACGCCGGCCGCTTCTGGAAGATGATCGGCGATCACAAGGTCACGGTGTTCTACACCGCGCCGACCGCGATCCGTTCGCTGATCAAGGCCGCCGAAGCCGACGACAAGGTCCATCCGAAGAGCTACGACCTGTCGAGCCTGTGCATCATCGGCACGGTCGGCGAGCCGATCAATCCGGAAGCATGGATGTGGTATCACAAGCACGTCGGCCAGGAGCGCTGCCCGATCGTCGACACGTGGTGGCAGACCGAAACCGGCGGCCACATGATCACGCCGCTGCCGGGCGCGACGCCGACGGTGCCGGGTTCGTGCACGCTGCCGCTGCCGGGCATCATGGCCGCGGTGGTCGACGAAACCGGCCAGGACGTGCCGAACGGGCAAGGCGGCATTCTCGTCGTCAAGCGTCCGTGGCCGGCGATGATCCGCACGATCTGGGGCGATCCGGAGCGCTTCAAGAAGAGTTATTACCCGGAAGAACTCGGCGGCACGCTCTATCTCGCCGGCGACGGCACGGTGCGCGACAAGGACACCGGCTACTTCACGATCATGGGCCGCATCGACGACGTGCTGAACGTGTCGGGCCACCGGCTCGGCACGATGGAGATCGAGTCGGCGCTGGTCTCGCACGAGCTGGTGGCGGAAGCGGCGGTGGTCGGCCGCCCGGACGACACGACCGGCGAGGCGGTGGTCGCGTTCGTGGTGCTCAAGCGCTCGCGTCCGGAAGGCGAGGAAGCGGCGGCGCTCGCGAAGGCGCTGCGCGACTGGGTCGGCAAGCAGATCGGGCCGATCGCGAAACCGAAGGACATCCGCTTCGGCGACAACCTGCCGAAGACGCGCTCGGGCAAGATCATGCGGCGCCTGTTGCGCTCGCTCGCGAAGGGCGAGGCGATCACGCAGGACACGTCCACGCTCGAGAACCCGGCGATCCTCGAGCAGCTC
>NZ_QTQM01000141.1:0-1745 GCF_003854225.1 Burkholderia sp. Bp8986
ACATCGGCGCGTTTTGATCGATGCCATTTCAATGATTTCAGTTTCGAACACGCGATTCTGGAAAACGCGCAGATCGCTGACTGCTACATGTATAGAGTGCATTTCGGCTATGCCGATGCGCGCGACGCCCGATTTAGTCGAATCAACATGATCATGCCGGAAGGGGTCGCGCGACCGGACAGACGCTGTCGTATCGGCGAGTTCCACCTGTCTTTTGCCGAAGCGATCCTGAACAATGCCGTCTTTGAATGGTGCGACCTTGAGGGGGCCCCCTTCGCACCTATTCGGGGTATGAATGTCACCATCGCTGACTGCCACCTCTATGCGGCCAGCTTCGACTGGAACAGAGTGAATGTGATCAACAGGATGAGCGTGCAGTCTACCCAGACCTTGGCCGGGATTTACCAACGATGCACCGGAATGTCGCCGCCGCAGGCGCCGGTGGCCCTTCGATCCGCGCAGAATCTGCCAGCCAAGCCGGCGACGCGCGCCATCAACTTGCCGACTGATGTGTCCAATGCGGCGCCATCGCACCGCGTGTCATGAAAGTCAGTTCCAGCTCATCCACTTCGTCTTCCTCGACGCATCCGGCAGAAGCGACCGGTGTCACTGGCCACTTGCAGGGCAGCGACGAATATACAGTGCGGCGAGACTCGCGCAGTGGTCTATTCGCGTCGTTTCATAAGTTCATTTCCGGTCTGCTCAACAGTTTGAGTTGCGGGGCGTTGGCGAACGAAGTATCGGCGCAACGTGACACGGCTGATCCGCTGCCTGTGCGCTCTGAACGATCGGGGGACATACGGTTGGGAGCCTCCTCGAGCCAACCCAGTAGGCTTCCCTCCAATCCGCAAGAAGCAGATTTTGAACAGGCCCTCAACAAGATCCGTTTATTACCCACAGATCAACAGGGAGGTCCGCTGGAGAGCCTCGCCGGACAAATCTCGTTGCTTCCGGTAGACGCGCGGCTTCGCGCTTTTGTGCAGGCCACAAACGCGATCGCCACGCTAGCAGAAGAGCAACAAGGCGCGTTGCTGGGCGTGCTTACCCGTCAGATCGCGCAGCTTCCGGAAGAGGCAAGGTACGCCGCCTTCAGGCGCGCGAGCGCAGCGTCTAGTTGTCTCTCCGAAGAGCAGATTGGCGCACAGATCGCAATTCTCGTTAGGCAGATTGGCTGGCTCCCGGACCCGTTCCGGGAGCCATATTTCACGAGATTTGCTGACCTTATTCCTACGCTGCCTTCGGGGCAACGGAGCGTGCCGATGGAGGCCCTTGCCAGTCAGATCAAGTGTCTTCCTAAACACGTACGAGCCTCGGTCCGCACGCGAGTCGAACCAGCAAGCACTCTTTCTATCCAAGGAGGGGTGGACTCAGTCGCTATAGACAGACTGCCTCAAGCAAACGATGCTGCGCCAATGTCCCATTGGATTTGGGGCAGTGGCGGCAGCTTGGATTAGGCGACTTTTCGAGCGTGGTCGATATTTGTGATCATGGGCGGATTGCTTCAGCATCACGGTGGGTATTGGTGCCGTCGGTTGTGTAGACCGCGTTTCCAATCTGGTGTAGAGACCTGCGGGATAAGGCTGAGCGTACGGTGAATTTCCGATTTTTGGAAACGCGAAAATTCGCTAACTTGTGTGATTCACGGACATCGTTTCAACTAATATGGGACGATGGAGCTCGAGATCTCGATGCGATTACGCTGGGTACGTATGTATCACGAGACCGGCAACGCCGGTCTCGTGTGC
>NZ_QTQM01000142.1:0-1707 GCF_003854225.1 Burkholderia sp. Bp8986
ATGGCTAGACAGACGATGGCGGAATACCTGGCGAAGACGCTGGCGGCAGCGGGCGTCGAGCGCATCTGGGGCGTGACGGGAGACAGCCTGAACGGCCTGTCGTTCAGCCTGGGCCAGATCGGCTCGATCCGCTGGATGCATACGCGGCACGAGGAAAGCGCGGCGTTCGCCGCGGGCGCGGATGCGGCGTCGACCGGACGGCTCGCGGTGTGCGCGGGCAGCTGCGGCCCCGGCAACCTGCACCTGATCAACGGGCTGTACGACTGCCACCGCAATCACCAGCCGGTGCTCGCGATCGCCGCGCACATTCCGTCGACCGAGATCGGCCTCGGCTACTTCCAGGAAACCCATCCGCAGGACCTGTTCCGCGAATGCAGCCATTTCGCGGAACTCGTGACGAACGCGTCGCAGTTCCCGCGCGTGCTCGCGCGCGCGATGCGCACCGCGATCGAGGAACGCGGCGTCGCGGTGATCGTGCTGCCGGGCGACATCGCGCTCGGCGACGGCCCGGAGGAAGCGCCCGCGTGGAGCGACTCGGCGCCACCGTCGATCCTGCCGGCGGACGCCGATCTCGATCGGCTCGCGGCGCTGCTCAATGGATCGGACGCGGTCACGCTGCTGTGCGGCAGCGGCACGCAGGGCGCGCACGACGAAGTGGTCGCGCTGGCCGACACGCTCGGCGCGCCGGTCGTGCATGCGCTGCGCGGCAAGCCGTTCGTCGAATGGGACAACCCGTTCGACGTCGGGATGACGGGGCTGATCGGCTTCAGCTCCGGCTATCACGCGATGGAATCGTGCGACACGCTGCTGATGCTCGGCACGGACTTCCCGTACCGGCCGTTCTATCCGACGAATGCGAAGGTCGCGCAGATCGACTGGAAGGGCTCGCAGCTCGGCCATCGCGCGCCGCTCGCGCTCGGCCTCGTCGGCACCGTGAAGGAAACGATCGCCGCGCTGCTGCCGCGCCTCACGCGCAAGACGCAGCGGCGCTTCCTCGAGAACGCGCTGAAGCACTACGCGGCCGCGCGCAAGGGCCTCGACGATCTCGCGGTGGCCGAGCCGCCGGGCCGCGCGATCCATCCGCAATACCTGACGAAGATCGTCGACGAAGTCGCGGCCGACGACGCGATCTTCACGGCCGACGTCGGCACGCCGACGCTGTGGGCCGCGCGCTACCTGACGATGAACGGCAAGCGCCAGCTGCACGGTTCGTTCAATCACGGCTCGATGGCGAACGCGATGCCGCAGGCGCTCGGCGCGCAGGGCGCGCACCCTGGGCGGCAGGTCGTGTCGCTGTCGGGCGACGGCGGGCTGTCGATGCTGCTCGGCGATCTTCTGACCGCGCGCCAGCTCGACCTGCCGATCAAGATCGTCGTCTACAACAACAGCCTGCTCGGCTTCGTGTCGATGGAGCTGAAGGCGGCCGGCTATCTCGACACGAACGTCGACCTGAGCCCGACCGACTTCGCGGCGATCGCGAAGGGCGCGGGGATCTTCAGCGTGCGCGTCGAGCATTCGGAGAACGTCGAGCACGCGCTGCGCACCGCATTCGCGCACGACGGGCCGGCGGTCGTCGACGTCGTGACGTCGAAGTACGAACTGGCGATGCCGCCGAAGATGGAGTTCGCGCATGCGAAGGGCTTCAGCCTGTTCATGCTGCGCGCGATCCTCAGCGGGCGCGGCGACGAGATCGTCGAGCTGGCGCGG
>NZ_QTQM01000143.1:0-1684 GCF_003854225.1 Burkholderia sp. Bp8986
TTGTAGTAGCTTTTTAGAAATGTCGTGTTCCAGCCATTTAGAAATGTCGCGTTTGGACCTCGGTAAGCTTGTCGGCCCCCGTCAGATCATGGAGCCGGCGATGCACCGAACAGCATTGGTGACATTGAACATGCGAGAACTCGACCGTCTGAAGGTGATCCAGGCTGTGGTGGATATGGGCTTGAAGCCCGGCCGTGCAGCCGAACGGCTGGGGCTGACAGTGCGGCAGATCGAACGCCTGGTGATCCGCTATCGGGAATCCGGCGCAGCTGGACTAGCTTCGCGTAAGCGTGGCGGTCCCGGCAACCGTCGCCTGGACCCAGGGGCCGCCGACCGGGCTCTGTCGATCATCCGCGATCGCTATGCCGATTTCGGGCCGACGCTGGCCTGCGAGAAGCTCTGGGAGTGTCACGGCATTCGGCTAGCCAAGGAAACGGTCAGGAAGCTGATGACGGACGCTGGCTTGTGGATTCCGCGCCGACAGCGTCCGCCGAAGGTCTACCAGCCGCGAGCGCGGCGCTCTTGCCTCGGTGAACTGATCCAGATCGACGGCAGCGATCATCGGTGGTTCGAGGAACGGGCGCCGGCCTGCACGCTGCTGGTATACGTCGACGATGCGACGAGCCGGTTGATGATGCTGCACTTCACGCAGACCGAATCGACCTTCAGCTACTTCGAGGCGACGCGAGCGTATATCGAGTGCCATGGCAAACCGGGGGCGTTCTATAGCGACAAGTACAGCGTGTTCCGCAATTCGACGCCGGGCAAGACTGGTAATCGGGTAACGCACTTTGGCCGCGCGATGTACGAGCTGAACATCGATACGTTTTGCGCAAACAGCAGTCCGGCCAAGGGGCGAGTCGAGCGAGCACATCTGACGTTGCAGGATCGCTTGGTCAAGGAGATGCGGCTGCGTGGGATCAACACGGTGGCCGACGCCAACGCTTACGCGCCCTCCTTCATGGCCGCCTACAACACACGCTTCGCAAAGCCGCCGAAGAGCGACTTCAATGCACACCGATCGCTGCGCGCCGACGAGAATCTCGACTTGGTGATGACGTGGCGCGAGCCGCGGAAAGTGACGAAATCGCTCACGGTGCAGTACGACCGAGTGATGTATTTGCTGGACGATACGCCGGAGAATCGGAAGCTGATCGGTCGAACGATCGAGGTATGGGAGTACCCGGACGGGCGCATCGAACTCCGAACAGAGGGTCGCATGTTGCCCTGTAGACAGTACGACCGGCTGGCCGAGATCGATCAAGCTGCTGTTGTCGAACACAAGCGCCTGAGTCACGTGCTCCAGGTTGCGCAGACGATCCAGGCGCAACGCGATAACAGTCGAATCGGTAAAGCCCCATCTCGAACGCATCGTGGCGACGCGACGCGAACCAATCGAAACGAGGCTGAACCGGGCAAGAAGAAGCAACGCGAGATCACGCAGGCCGACATCGAGCATGTGATCGTGGATCTGGCGCACCGTCGGCAAACCGCAAAGCCGCCAAACAAACCTAGCCGTCGGTCTGCAAAAGCTGGAGAAACGAACGTGAGCGCCCTGCCCGTTCAGGCGCCGACCTTCGACACTGCGTAACGCTCAAAACGAGGAAAGAGACGCAGCCAACCAACCTTAAAACCGGACATTTCTATCTGGCTGGTGCCCCGACATCTTGAAATGGCTACGACA
>NZ_QTQM01000144.1:0-1672 GCF_003854225.1 Burkholderia sp. Bp8986
AGGGCATTCAATCACGTGGGTCAAAATTCGATGAAAACTACAGCCTCAGGTGGGTCAGTTCTGCGTGGACATCAACACCCGTATATCTCCCGCAAGGGTAGGAGCATCGCAAGATGCGACGATGGATGTGCGGGTATGGGATCGTGGAAAAAGCGAAGGCTCGGTTGTAATGACCGAGATACAGACAGCATGTTTCGTCTGGCCCGAAAGGGAGCCCACTTCCACGAGGTCTTTCATCACGAGACGTATTGATAAACCTTTTGAGGGAGGAAAGCAGATGACTGCATCGTGTTCAGACGCAGGTGCGCCTTCCCACAACCCGGTACAGTGGCACCAGATTGAATGGTCCCGCTGCCATCGAGAAGTGAGAAGGCTGCAAGCACGAATCGTGAAGCCGACGCGCGAAGGTCGCTGGGGTAAGGTGAAAGCCTTGCAATGGCTGCTAACGCATTCGTTTCACGGCAAAGCGCTAGCCGTGAAGCGGGTAACTGAGAATCAGGGTAAGAACACGCCTGGCGTGGATGGGGAAACCTGGTCCACGCCGGAATCAAAGTCCACTGCCATTCTGTCGATGAGGCGACAAGGTTACCGACCGTCACCTCTGCGGCGAATCTATATTCCGAAGCGAAACGGAAAGCTCAGACCTCTGGGTATTCCAACACTTCGTGATCGAGCGATGCAAGCCTTGCATCTGTTGTCACTCGATCCGGTGGCTGAAACGGTTGCCGATGGGTACTCCTACGGCTTTCGTACACACCGCTCTACGGCTGATGCCATAGAGCGATGTTTCGGTGCGCTAGGAAAGAAGGCTTCGCCGCAGTGGGTGTTGGAAGGCGACATCAAAGCTTGCTTCGATAAGATTAGCCATGACTGGTTGCTCGCGAACGTCCGCATGGACCGAACGGTGCTACGGAAGTGGTTGAAGGCAGGCTTTGTGAGCGATGGTGTTTTATCGCCCACTGAGGAAGGTACCCCTCAGGGCGGAATCATCTCCCCGGTACTCGCCAATCTTGCATTGGATGGGTTACAAGCTATGCTTCGGGACAAGTTTGCATGGGTCTCGAAGAACAAGTTGAGGGGGTGTGTCAATCTTGTCCGGTACGCGGACGACTTCGTGATAACGGGGCGTACGAAAGAATTCCTCGAACACGAAGTGCTCCCGGCAGTTGTTGATTTTCTTCGGGGGCGGGGGCTTGAGCTTTCACAGGAAAAGACCCTAATCACGCATATTGACCAAGGTTTTGACTTCCTCGGTCAAAATATCCGGAAGTACGGTGGAAAACTTCTTATTAAGCCGTCGGATAGAAGCGTGCGTTCGCTGATGGAGAAGATTCGAGAGGTGGTCAGGAACAACAAGCAGGTGAAGCAGTCAACGCTCATCCGTTTGTTGAATCCTATCATCAGGGGTTGGGGAAACTATCACCGGCACGTAGTCTCGAAGTGACCTGCCCCCGGTTTTAGTCCGAACTGCAGTTAGAGTCCGAGGTTAAAAACTGCTGCTTGGCGTCGTGTGCCCGGGCGAACTGCGCAGGCGTCAGATAGCCGAGCGAACTATGAGGCCGCTCGGTGTTGTACTCGATGCGCCATTCCTCAATTGCGGTGGACTAGACTAAATCTGACAGTGGTTGGTTTTTCGTGCTGGCGCGCATTGGCGCGGAGGGCGTAGCCCGTA
>NZ_QTQM01000145.1:0-1637 GCF_003854225.1 Burkholderia sp. Bp8986
GCGCGCTGCCCGGCCTGATCGACAACCACTGCCACGTGATTCGCGGTGGCCTGAACTACAACATGGAGCTGCGCTGGGACGGCGTGCCGTCGCTCGCGGTTGCAATGGACATGCTCAAGCGGCAGGTGGCGATCACGCCCGCGCCGCAATGGGTGCGCGTGGTCGGTGGCTTTACCGAACACCAGTTCGCCGAGAAGCGCCTGCCGACGATCGAGGAACTCAACGCGGCCGCGCCCGATACGCCGGTGTTCATCCTGCATCTTTACGATCGCGCGCTGCTGAACGCGGCCGCGCTGCGCGTGGTCGGCTACACGAAGGACACGCCCGAGCCGCCGGGCGGCACGATCCTGCGCGATGCCGCGGGCAACCCGACCGGGCTGCTGCTCGCGAACCCGAACGCGACGATCCTGTACGCGACACTCGCGAAGGGACCGAAGCTGCCGTTCGAATACCAGTACAACTCGACGCGCCACTTCATGCGCGAACTGAACCGGCTCGGCGTGACGGGCGTGATCGATGCGGGCGGCGGTTCGCAGAACTATCCCGACGATTACGAAGTGATCCGCAAGCTGCACGATGCCGGCGAGATGACGATCCGGATCGCGTACAACCTGTTCACGCAGAAGCCGAATGCCGAGAAGGAAGACTTCGTGAACTGGACGAAGAGCACGAAGTATCACGACGGCACGGATTATTTCCGCAATAACGGCGCGGGCGAAATGCTGGTGTTCTCGGCCGCCGATTTCGAGGACTTCCGCGTCGCGCGCCCGGACCTGCCGGCGCAGATGGAAGACGATCTCGAGGGCGTCGTGCGCGTGCTCGCGCAGAACCGCTGGCCGTGGCGCATGCACGCGACCTACGACGAAACGATCAGCCGCGCACTCGACGTGTTCGAGAAGGTGAACAAGGACATCCCGCTCGAAGGGCTGAACTGGTTCTTCGATCACGCGGAAACCATTACCGAAAAATCGATGGACCGCATCGCCGCGCTGGGTGGTGGTATCGCGGTGCAGCACCGGATGGCGTACCAGGGCGAATACTTCGTCGAGCGCTACGGTGCGCAGGCGGCCGAAGCGACGCCGCCCGTCGCGAAGATGCTGTCGAAGGGCCTCAAGGTGTCGGCCGGCACCGACGCGACACGCGTGGCGTCGTACAACCCGTGGGTGTCGTTGTCCTGGCTCGTGACAGGCAAGACGATCGGCGGCCTGCGCATGTACCCGCAGCGCAACCTGCTCGATCGCGAGACCGCGCTGCGCATGTGGACCGAATACGTGACGTGGTTCTCGAACGAGGTCGGCAAGAAAGGGCGCATCGCGGTCGGGCAACTGGCCGACGTGGTGGTCCCGGATCGCGATTTCTTCGCGTGCGCCGAGGACGACATCGCGGGCACGACCGCACTGCTGACCGTGGTGGGCGGCAAGATCGTGTGGGGCGCGGGCCCGTTCGCGTCGCACGATGCGCCGATTCCGCCCGCGATGCCGGACTGGTCGCCGGTGCGCGAGTACGGCGGCTACGGCGGCTGGGGCGCGACGCAGCGCAGCGGCGCACCGCTGCAACGCGCAGCGGCCGCCGCGATGTGTGGCTGCGCGAATGCATGCAACGTGCACCAGCATGCGCACGCGAGTGCGTGGGGCAGC
>NZ_QTQM01000146.1:0-1632 GCF_003854225.1 Burkholderia sp. Bp8986
GCGCTGATCCGCTTCCTTACCGCACCTTAAGCGCTCCACCGATTTACTCTGGAGGACGTCGTTAACGGATCGCATACCGTTGAACACTACATGGCACTGCAAGAGCGAGTGGCGAATATGGATTGGTAGGGTCGCGTTGCAAGCGGGAGATCCCTTTGAATCTGGTTACTGAGAACTTCCTCGACGAATGGGTACGTGGTCACTCCCGTGAGGCGCAAGGGCTGGTTGTAGAGCTTGTGTGGCGTCTAGCAGCAGCATCTTCGCCGCGCCCAACGAACCGGCGATTTCCCCTTGGCGACAGTATCGGGCAGCACGGACCGGACGGCGAGCTAGAAACGGATTATCCGTATGAACCGTTCGTCCCGGAAGGGCGGTCTTATTGGGAAATCGGCACCAGTATCGATGCGCAGAAGAAGGCAACCGACGACTATCGGGAGTTGACGAAGGTTGTCCCTGCTGAAGTACGTGCAACATCCACGTTCATCTTCGTGACCCCGTTGTCAGGTAGGAGAAATTTCCCGGCCGACTGGCGAGGAGAAAATCAGCTGGCGTGGATTGAGCGGCGTCAGCGACGAAGCGACTGGAAAGACGTGCGCATAATCGACGGCACAAAACTGATCGACTGGCTGCATCACGTGCCAGCCGTGGAGCTATGGCTCGCGAATCAGCTCGGGATTGCGGTAAATGAACTCGAGGTGCCGGGCGAACACTGGAGGTTGCTGAAATCTACAGGCGCACCTCCAGACCTGCCTGCCGAACTATTTCTGATCGACAGACAAGAAGCATGCGAGCGGCTGGACGCGGTTCTGGCCAACGAAGCCGTGCAGTTACGCCTCGAAACACGTCATCCAGAACAGGTGATTGATTTCGTTTCTGCGTATATCGCAAGTCTGGAATCCGAGCGTCAGGCTGATATTGCTGGCCGCTGCCTCATAGTTTCCGGACCTCATGCATGGGCCGAACTCATTTCCAGACACGAGCCTCAGGTATTGATCGCGGACCCCGCGCTTGATGTTTCCGGCGAGCGCGGCTCAAAGCTGCTTGAGAAGGCGTTACGCGGTGGGCATCGGATCGTGTACAGCAGCATCCTCGGGGGCGCCAGGCTTTCGACGTCTGTTCGATTGCGGAACCCAGAGCCATACATGCTCGAGAGCGCGCTTCGGGAAGCCGGATTTGCCGATGAACGCGCCCGCATTCTTGCCCGCAAGAGCAATGGCGATCTTGGGGCGCTGGTTCGTTCACTGAAGGACGTGCCGACGACTCCGTCATGGGCGAATGGTCCACATGCGACTGACCTGATGATCGCCATGCTCCTAGGCGGATGGAACGAGAGTTTTCCTGCTGACATCACGGTGGTGGAGGCGCTGTCGCGACGCTCCTATCACGATTGGGTGACCACGCTTCGAGAGGTGGCTTCGAGAGGTGACGCACCGGTGACCCATCAGGATGGTGTGTGGAAATTCGTTCCGCTCAGTGAGGGCTGGGATGCTTTGGGCGGCCTGATTTATGACAGCCACCTCGGCGATTTTCGCGATGCTGCTGAAAAGGTACTCGGGGTGACCTGCCTGATTTCTTCGAGCCATTTCAATCTTGAGGAACGGCCTCGGTTGCTTCAGTTGAACAATACTGCTG
>NZ_QTQM01000147.1:0-1528 GCF_003854225.1 Burkholderia sp. Bp8986
TTCCTGCAAATCAAACAACACCGTTTCGGCTTCGCAGCCTTACTGCATACGCCTCGCACGATTGTTCAGGTCCGACTATTGAAGCCCGAGCGCATGTCGGTCACGCCCGCGGCCAGCCAGATCTTTGTGCGGCTGGGTAGGCCGATCATGCCGTCGATCCCGACGTGCCACGCAACATGCGGAGCACCAGCAGTAACGTGGCCTCGTTTGGTGAGCCTTCGATGCGCACTCGGGTGTTGCCCACGCTGATCTCGATGGTGCCGGCCGGAGCAGCGCTGGCAACTGGTGCCGGGGCCCGCTGCTCGATTTCTTGCACCGGCGCCTCCACCGTCACGGGCAGCAAATCTCCCAGATCGTATTCGCCGGCACGCAGGGCTCGGCGCCATTTGAATACCAGGTTCGGATTCACCCCGTGTTCCATCGCCAGACGCGCCACCGATACGCCTGGCTCGCAGGCCAGTTTGGCCAAATGCCGTCCAAATTCGATGGGGTGATTCGGGATGCCTTTGCGCGAAGTTCTCTTCGGTGCTTCCGTTGCCACTGTAGTCCCCACTACTTTTTGGTGGGGACTACTCTGGCAATTTCCTGTCACATCGTCGAGACGGTGCTGGGGACAGGCTTACACTCCTTCAGCGCCGTGTTGTCGAGCATCGATTCGGTTGTGAGCGGCCCCCAGTAAACAGTGCCATGATGTAAACGAGTTTTCGGCGGACTTTTTCAGTATGAAAGGAGCCGTACGATGAAACGCAAGCGCTTCAGTGTCGAGCAGATTGTGGCGGTGTTGAAACAGGCCGAAGCAGGCGTGCCGGTAGCGGAACTGATTCGTCACGTTGGCATTTCGGAGCAAACCTTCTATCGCTGGAAGAAGGTATATGCTGGTTTGCAGACGGACCAGGTGCGGCAGCTCAAGCAGCTTCAAGACGAGAGCGCCCAACTGAAGAAGGTAGTTGCGGAGCTGACGTTGGACAAGGCGATGCTGACCGACGTATTGAAAAAAAGTGGTGAAGTCCTCGCCGAAGCGCCACGTCGTGGATTATCTAAAGTCCGCCTATGGAGTAGCAGAGCGGCGTGCCTGCCGCCTGGTGGCCATATGGCGCTCGGTGTATCAGTATCGCAGCCACCGCGACCCGCAGACTGCATTGCGGCAGCGCATGTGTGAAATCGCGGCGACGCGGGTGCCCTATGGTTACCGCAAGATACGCGTGCTGCTGCTCCGGGAGGGCTATCAGGTCAGCAAGAACTGGCTGTACCGTCTGTATCGTGAGGAAGGGCTGTCGCTGCGCTACAGACCAAATCGCAAGCGACGTGCACAGATGAGCCGTCCGGCACGTGCAAAGTCGACGGCAGCAAATCAGGCGTGGAGTTTGGACTTCGTCGCTGATCAGCTTTCGAACGGCCAGAGGTTCCGCGCGCTGACCATCATCGACGTCTTTACGCGCGAAGCACTAGTGTCGTGAGTTATAAATTCATTGAATAATATGCGGCCTGTAGTACCGTGTAGTTCATGCCATGAACACGAAGAGGCGGC
>NZ_QTQM01000148.1:0-1484 GCF_003854225.1 Burkholderia sp. Bp8986
AGTCGGACCTGAACAATCGTGCGAGGCGTATGCAGTAAGGCTGCGAAGCCGAAACGGTGTTGTTTGATTTGCAGGAAGCGGGCATATTGATGCGTGAATCCTGCAAATCCTGACGAGGTGTGGATGGGTCCGAAGACGCCGGTGCCAGAGGGAGATTTCTTCCGCCAGCCGCTGCGCGAGCAGATCAACTTGAAGCATCCGTTGATTCGCCTTGCCGATCTGATCGACTGGGAGCGGTTGAGCGCGGCGATGAGTGCGAGCTTCGTGTCGCATCGCGGGCGACCGGCAACGTCGCCGCGTTTGATTGCAGGGCTGCTGTACTTGCAGCACGCGTTCGATCTGTCGGATGAAGAGGTCGTTTGGCAATGGCTTGAGAACCCGTACTGGCAAGTGTTCACTGGCGAGACGTACTTGCAGACGCAGCCGCCGATTGATCCGTCGAGCCTGACGCGTTGGAGGAAACGCCTGGGCGAGGCTGGTGTCGAAGAACTGCTCGCCGGGACGATCGAGGCGGCCAAACGAGCGAACGTCATCAAGACGTCGAGCCTGAAGCGGGTGATCGTCGACACGACGGTCATGGAGAAGGCGATTGCACATCCCACCGACTCGCGCCTGCTCGAACGTTGCCGGGAACATTTGGTGAAGGCTGCTGCGCGGCATGGCCTGAAGCTGCGGCAGAACTACAACCGTGAAGCACCGCGGCTGGCGGGCCAGATTGGTCGCTACGCGCATGCAAAGCAGTACAAGCGGATGAAGAAAGCGCTGCGCACATTGCGTTCGCGAGTGGGCCGCGTGATGCGAGACGTCGAGCGGCAGCTGGACGGCGTCGCTCAACAAGGTCGGGCGACGCTGGAAGACCTGATTGGGCGCACGAAGCGGATTCTGTCGCAGAAGCAGAAGGACAAGAACAAGCTGTACGCGCTGCATGCGCCGGAAGTGGAGTGCTTGGCCAAGGGCAAAGCGCGTAAGCCGTACGAGTTCGGCGTGAAGGTGTCGATCACGACGACGCACAAAGAAGGTCTGGTGATCGGAGCTCGCTCGATGCCGGGTAATCCGTACGACGGGCACACGTTGGCCGAAGCGTTGGAGCAGGCGGCGATCTTGAGCGACGTCCAGCCGGAGATCGCTGTCGTCGATCGCGGCTACAAGGGCGTCGCCATTGACGGTGTGAAGGTCTATCACCCGGGCTTGCGACGCGGCATCACGCGAGGCTTGCGCGCGATGATCCGGCGGCGCAGCGCGATCGAGCCAGCCATCGGACACATGAAGGCAGATGGAAAACTCGATCGCAATTGGCTCAAGGGTGCGCTCGGCGATGCCATGCACGCGGTGCTGTGCGGCGCCGGCCACAACCTGCGGATGATCCTGCGCAAGCTGCGGATTTTTTACGCCCTGCTTCTCGTCGCTTTGCTTGGCTTCGAAACCGCTACGCCGTCGGCAGCGTGAACTCGTTTGCCGAGCAAAACGAATTGTTCAGGGCCGAC
>NZ_QTQM01000149.1:0-1467 GCF_003854225.1 Burkholderia sp. Bp8986
CCGCGCAGCGGCTTGCCGAGATAGGTCACGTCACCGCCGGTCGGCTCGATCAGCCCGGCGATGATCCGCAGCAGCGTCGACTTGCCCGAGCCCGAACGGCCGAGCAGCCCGACGATCTCGCCCTCGCGCAGCGACAGGTTCGCGTCGTCGAGCACGAGCAACTCGCCCTGCGTCTTGTTGAAGCCGCGGCAGACGTGATCGACGCGCAGGATTTCCTCGCCGAGGCGCGGCGGCTGGGACGTCTGGACGGGGGCGTTTACAGCATTCGGATTGTGCATCGCGTTTCGCTCTCAATCGGTCTCAGTCGAGCCGCAGCTTCGCTTCGGCGAAGGCATACAGCGGACGCCACAGCAGGCGGTTGAACAGGGTGACGAACAGGGACATCACGGCGATGCCCAGGATGATCTTCGGAAAGTCGCCGGCGGCGGTGGTCTGCGCGATATACGCGCCGAGGCCGTGCGCCTCGATCTTGGTCGAGCCCCACTGCACCGCTTCCGACACGATGCTCGCGTTCCACGCGCCGCCCGAGGCGGTGATCGCGCCGGTCACGTAGTACGGGAAGATGCCGGGCAGGATCGCCTGGCGCCACCACTGCCAGCCGCGGATCCGGAAGTTCGTCGCGGCTTCGCGATAGTCGTTCGGATAGGACGTCGCGCCCGCGATCACGTTGAACAGGATATACCACTGCGTGCCGAGCACGATCAGCGGCGACAGCCAGATGTCGGGGTTCAGGTGGAAGCGCGCGATCACGATCACGAACACCGGGAACAGCAGGTTCGCCGGGAACGCGGCAAGGAACTGCGCGAGCGGCTGCAGCTTCTCGGCCAGCTTCGGGCGCAGCCCGACCCACACGCCGATCGGCACCCAGATCACCGACGCGATCGAGATCAGCACGACCACGCGCAGCAGCGTGATGAGCCCGAGCGCGACGACGTGCCCGACTTCGCCCATCGTCACGCCGGTCGACACGAAGCTGACGACGCGCCACACGATATAGGCCGTGCCGAGCAGCAAGAGCGCCGCCCATGCGATGTCGACCGTGCGCGATGCCTTCTTCTCGACCTTCGGCAGCGAGAAGCGCATTGCGCCCGACAGCGGCAGGCGCAGCGGAATCCGCGCCGCCTTCGCGAAGAACCAGCCGGCCGGCACGAGCAGCTGGTGAATCAGGCGCGTGCGACGCACGAGGTCGAGCAGCCAGGATTGCGGCGCATCGCCCGATGCGGTGTTCTCCATCCGGAACTTGTCAGCCCATGCGATCAGCGGGCGGAACAGGAATTGGTCGTAGGCCAGGATCACGACCGTCATCGTCAGGATCACCCAGCCGATCGCACCGAGGTTCTTGTCCGAGATCGCCTGCGCGAGATACGCGCCGATGCCCGGCAGCGTGATGGTCTGGTTGCCGACGGTGATCGCCTCCGACGCGACGACGAAGAACCAGCCGCCCGACATCGACATCATCATGTTCCA
>NZ_QTQM01000150.1:0-1441 GCF_003854225.1 Burkholderia sp. Bp8986
TGCTTGGCTTCGAAACCGCTACGCCGTCGGCAGCGTGAACTCGTTTGCCGAGCAAAACGAATTGTTCAGGGCCGACTCAATAGCTTGGCCGCGAAGGTCCAGACCGTGCTGGAGCGAGACCCGTTCAGCGGCCACGTGTTCGTGTTCCGCGGCAAGCGTGGCGATCTGGTCAAAGTGTTGTGGTGGAGCGGCAACGGCATGTGTCTGCTGATGAAACGCCTGGAGCGCGGTCGGTTCGTGTGGCCACGTGCCGATGGTGGCGTGGTGTGCCTGAGTCAGGCGCAACTGTCGATGCTGCTCGAAGGTATCGACTGGCGGCAACCAGTCCGCACGACGGAGCCGACATCGGCGTTGTAAACCTGTCGGCCGCCGCGTAGACAGCCGGCATGACCACGGCAAACGCCTATCCGGACGACGTCGAAGCGCTCAAGGCCATGCTGCTCGAGCGCGATGCCCGCATTGGGCATCTGGAAGATGTGGTCGAATCTCACAAGGCGGCGAACGCCACCGCCAAGGCCGAGATCGAGCATCTGAAGCTACTGATCGCGAAACTGCGCCGCATGCAATTCGGCCGGAGTTCCGAGAAACTCGACCGTCAGATCGAGCAGCTCGAGTCGCGACTGGAAGAGCTCGAGGCCGACGAAGGCGCTGCCCCCATCGAGATTCCCAGGACGCCACGCACGGCACCGGAACAGGTACAACGCAAGCCGTTGCCGGATCACCTGCCGCGCGAGATCCAGATCCATTGGCCCGAATCACGTGAAACCTGCACGGCGTGCGGTGCGCCGATGAAGCAGCTTGGCGAGGACGTCGCCGAACAACTCGAGTATGTGCCGGCGAGCTTCCGGGTCATCCGCCATGTGCGGCCGAAGCTGGCATGTTCATGCTGCGATCACATCGCCCAGGCTGCTGCGCCGAGCCGTCCCATCAAGCGAGGCATGGCTGGCCCGGGACTGCTGGCTCACGTACTGGTCGCGAAGTTCGCGGATCACCTGCCGCTCTACCGGCAGTCGGTGATCTATGCGCGGGAAGGTGTCGAGCTGGATCGCTCGCTGCTGGCGAAGTGGGTTGGTTGTCACACTGCGGCGCTGCTGCAACCGCTCGTCGACGCACTGCGTCGCCACGTCATGGCGGCGACGAAGCTCCATGCCGACGATACGCCAGTGCCGGTGCTTGCGCCAGGGAACGGCAAGACCAAAACCGGACGCCTGTGGGTGTATGTGCGTGACGATCGGGCGTCCAGCGACGCCACTCCGCCGGCCGTCTGGTTTGCCTATACGCCGGACCGCAAAGGCATCCATCCGCAGCAGCATCTCGAATCGTTCAATGGCACGTTGCAGGCCGACGCCTACGGCGGCTACCAAGTCGGCCCTGAACAATTCGTTTTGCTCGGCAAACGAGTTCACGCTGCCGACGGCGTAGCGGTTTCGAAGCCAAGCAA
>NZ_QTQM01000151.1:0-1384 GCF_003854225.1 Burkholderia sp. Bp8986
AAGGCAGAGAGGAGCTTTGCCATCCACTACGTTGCCGATTTACGTCCGGCGGACGGCGACACGCGTCGCACTTGAAAGAGTCTCTTAGGGGCTCACTTTCTGTGCACTGCAAATACGATTCCGCGACAACTAGATTTATTGGATGAGATCGAATGCTGTACCCGTAAATATGATGTGTGATTTGAAATGTTGGCGGCGATCGAGCAATGGTGGGCAGATCGAAACGTCGAAACGATTAGATTGGTCTATTTGGGTGGCGGCGCTTCGGAGGATTTGTGAGGTCATTTTATTGACTATTTGTACATAATTGCGCCGCCGAGCAGCCTCGTAATTTGGGGGGATTTATTAAAAAAATAATAAAATCGAAAGCGCTGCCGCGAAAACAAAGTAGGCTATGCTGCTGTAGTGATGGCATATTTTGAGGTTGTGGAGCCGGCGAGCTTAATTGCTTGACCTTCTCGTGGAAACATTTTTGGATTGCCTGTGTGGCTATGTTGACAAAATATATATTTGGTTTCGCCGCCGTTGCGTTGTGCAACTTTTCATTCAACGTTTCTGTGCGCGCGGACTGCTTCGAGGCGGCTGCCGGCTATCAGAGAGTTAATCCGTGGATCTTGCGCGCCATCGCTTGGAAAGAATCGCGTTATCTGACTGACGCAACACACAGGAATATGAACGGCTCGACAGACTATGGTATCATGCAGATTAATTCAATTCACCTTCCGGAGCTTTATGAATACGGAATCTCCGAAGCTACATTGATGGAGCCTTGCAAGAACATCTATATTGCAGCGTGGTATCTTCGTCAGAAGATGAACAAATACGGAAATACTTGGGACGCGATCGGCTCCTACCATTCGGAAACACCTTCGCTGCGCAACAGATATGCCCAGCAAATCGAGGCGATCGTGAATCAGTGGAAATTACAACCACCCGAACAGTAGGTTCAGAGTGCAACCGGTCTGGGCGAGCTTTGTGACCTTTGCCCCAGTATCTCGAATCGCGCAGCTAGCCATCAAGCCAGTCGGGCGACCTTGAGCGAACCCCACGGATTTTTGGCCGGCACATTACTCAACAATTATCGACCGGAACATTAGCTACTACGGTTGCTATGCAAAATGACGCCGGTTTCGGGTGGCCAGAATCCCTCGCTCAGTGTATCCATGGTCGGCCCGATACTCGTAACTGCCTGCATCAATCCGGTCAACATCTGCCGCGCGAACAGGTCGATTCAGACTGTTGGATCGATATGCGTGGTCGCCCGTATTCGCCCTTGATATGTGCAAGAATTGACCTGCTCCACGCGTTTAGAGTCGCTAACACAAGTCCTCGACGAAGCGAGAACAGATGACGGCAGCGGCAAGGGAAAGCAACGCCACATGAA
>NZ_QTQM01000152.1:0-1361 GCF_003854225.1 Burkholderia sp. Bp8986
CCAGCGGCTCGCCCCGTTGTTCTTCCGGTATCGCCGTGATCGCGGTCAACAGAACCGTGAAGGCCGCGTAGCGCTGGAGCTGCGGAAGGTGGTCGAGCACGCTGGCGAGTTTGGCCAGCGGCGCGCCCTGTTGTGCTTTTGGTAGCGCCTTGATCGCGGCCAACAGAGTCGTGAAGGCCGCGTCGCGCTGGACCTGCGGAAGCCGGTCGAGCACGCTGGCGAGGCTGGCCAGTGGATGGCCCCGTTGTTCTTCCGGCAGCGCCTTGATCGCGGCGAACAGCTTCGTAAAGGCCGCCTCGTGCTGGTCTTCCGGAAGCGCCACGAGCTCGCTAGCGAGGCTGGCCAGCGGATGGCCCCGTTGTTCTTCCGGCAGCGCTGTGATTGCGGCCAACAGATCCGCGAAGGCGGCGGCGCGCCGGGCTTCCGGAAGATCCCCGAGCTTGCTGGCGAGTTGGGCCAGCAGCGCACCCTGTTGCGCCTCCGGCAGCGCTTTGGTCGTCGTGAACAAATCCGCGAAGGCCGCCTCGCGCCGGGCTGCCGGAAGCGACCGAAGCTTGGGCGCGAGTTCAGCGACCTTGCTGGAATTGCGCATGTCTCTGGTAGCGACCGTTACGTACCTGGACCCCGCCAAAGCTAAAGATTTGTGGTCTCTAAACGATAATCTACCCGCGATTTGCTGCAATATTTCAGGCGGCTGACTAGTCAGATTCGCCGGGCCTGAAGGCACCTCGAAAAATACCCGGAGCCCGTGGCCGGAATCGCTCCGGACCGTAAAACCGTTCAATGTTGGGTTGTTGTCGATGGGAGTGGATTGATGAGTCGAAACTCCAGCGGTGGGTAAGTGGGAAATACGAGGCATGATGGCCATTCAAACAAAAAGAAGATGGCGCAGTCTATCGGAGGGGGGCACCATAGTCTTTCAGATAGTGCCGTACATTTCCAGCAGGAAGCCCTGAATCTGCCGCACACTCATGCCGCGGGCGTACATCGCGATGATCTTGTCGTCGAAACCGGTGAAGTGTCACTCGCCTTTGGCGATCAGCCCCAAATACAGGGCAGGATCCCACTTTGATCCTATTCGAATCTTAAAATCGCCTCCCTATCTGAAAGACTATGGTGCCCCCCTCCGATAGACTGCGCCATCAGAGGTGGCCGCGCAAATTCGGACAGACGGGTAAGTGGAATGCCCGGGGCCTGAGCCAGCGATAATGCAGGCAAAGGACCGGAAAGATGACGAAGAGAACCCGACGGACGCACTCAGCGGCGTTCAAAGCGAAAGTGGCCCTGGCGGCGGTCAAGGGCGAGCGCACGCTGGCCGAACTGGCGCAGCAGTTCGATGTGCACCCGAACCAGATCACGGA
>NZ_QTQM01000154.1:0-1280 GCF_003854225.1 Burkholderia sp. Bp8986
AATGCGCGCCCCGGCGAAAAAAAAGCCGGACAGCTGGCAATTCAGAAACCGGGTATGGGTGACATCACTGTAAAGAAAGTTGGGCGGCAGCCATTCTGGCGCCTGGCGGTTGGTGCGGCCATCATATGGCACGGGCATGCCATCGGGCGTCGCGCGATTCAGGCTGACAAACGTTGCTTCCTTCAGCATTGCATTGCGGAGATCCATGTTGAGAAGGTAGCAGTCGGTAAACTCGGCACCCTGGAGATTGGTGCCCATCAAGTAACAACTATTTCCAACACACCGGACGAATCGCGCCCCGGAAAAATCGGCATGATCAGTGAAGTCACACCATTTCATGCGGCAGTCCTGAAACTCCGTTCGCACCTTCCCCTTTTTGTCTTGGCCTGCCTTGGCACCCTTGAATTTGCAAGACACCATCTGGCAGTCAACAAAACGGGCACCCTGCAGCCGGGCTTTCGAAAAGTCGGTGCAATCCATCGTGCAGCCAATAAACTGCGCCCCACGCAAATCCAGACCATGCAGGTTCATGTGCGAAAAATCCATCTTCTCGAACACCGCCTGACTGAAGTCCGCGCCACTGCGCATCAATTGCTGAAGGTCTTTGCCTTTCAATTCACTAGCCTCAGAGGACGTCACCCCAGCCTTACCCCGAAGCGCCGCAGTCAACCGGATACCGTCCGGACTCTTGCTCGGCGGCAGCACCAAGCCGCTGAACCACCCCGGGCATTCGTGCACATAGTCAGACACCACTGCTCCGTGCTTCGATTCTGAAATAAAGAACTCCTGTCCCTTGTAATCCAGCATCCCGGCGATTTTTACACCATGCGATTGGGCAAAGACCACTTGATCGATCGAATTCAGACGCATATCAGTACTATTCCGGTTCAATAGCGCAGCGAGGTGGTCGCGAAGGTATTGCTCACGTCCGCGATTTCGTCTCGCGTCATTCCTGCCGTCAACCGGCCATCAGTGGCAATTTTCGAGGCGAAAAAGGCGCGAAACATCTGGTCATCCTGATATTTCGAAAGGGTATCCGCCCGCTTGAAACCAGCCTTCAGAATAAACGACCGATCATTCAGAATAACCGACCGACCAAGTTCTTTCTGATTGATTTTCAGCAACTTCGCATCCAGTTTTGCTGCATAATCCTCCATCAGCTTGACGTCCGAACTTCCTTCTGGAGCACTATTCGGACATTCTATCAATGCGTACTTAAACTGCTTGATGAAGAACGACATTTCATCCAGCATCGCGGCGTACATCTTGACCTGCTTGTC
>NZ_QTQM01000155.1:0-1242 GCF_003854225.1 Burkholderia sp. Bp8986
CCTCGGGGGCTTGCTGTCGGATGATGCTATCGATAGCCTGCGGATCCGATGCTACTGTTCCGCGCCAGACGGGATTACCGTCCCCATCGATTACGCAAACCGCCGTTGACTTCTGCGATACATCGAGATCCACATACGTTTCCATGGCGGCCTCCATCGTTAGCCGGAGACGCAATTACAGCATGTGATTAACCGTCAGACCCAACTGCCGCAGCTTCAGGTAGATCATCCCGAGCCGTAGCGGCGATGCCGCTGGGTCAACGCCACGATCCGTGTCCGGAGGGCCCGATTGCGATCCGGTACCGGCTGATAACGGTAGGCGCTGGCGCCTATGTTGGTTACCCGCAAGACTCCGCGTTCGCCAAGCCACGACAGTCACGTGGCGCGACAACTCTCGGCGGGACGGTGCGCTCGCCACTTTTTTCGCAATGCCTCTCGCGTAACTTCGTTTTCCAGCAGTGATTCGGCCGACAGCTTCTTTAACCCGACGTTCTCGGCCTCCAGTTCCTTCAGGCGCTCGGCATCCGACACGCTCACGCCACCGAACTTGCTGCGTCACATGTAATACCTCGCTTCCCAGAAGCCGTGTCGGCGGTGCAACTCCTTGATCGCTATGCCGGTCTCGGCTTCCCGAAGGAAATCGATAATCCGCTCTTCGAAGATGGCTTCTTCATGTCCAATCTCCTGACTACACGATTGGACTCTAAATCACCATGATGCTCAAATCAGGAGAGACGTCGGTCCGGCGCATTGCTGTAATACACGCAACCGCCAATCACATAGTCACCTTTTCCTCAATAGCTATCACCGCACCCTGGCTCCCTCATAGGCCACGTTGCGCTCGGCGATCTTCATCACAAGGACAGTCATCTCTGGACCGGTCGATAGATGCGTCTTGCGCTACCGACTAACCAGACTACTGACGATGCCTCTCGTTCGCTCAACCGGATTCATCATCCTGATACTGTCGATGATCGGCCTGGTGGAGTGCTCTTTCGACCGACTAAAGCCGTGTACCGCTGGCCAGCCGGCAACCAGGCATAAAGCTGGCGCATGCCCAAGTGCAGTGGCTGGTAGTAGTGAAGTGTAGATCAGGTCGACGCATACCCTTGCGATCGTCGGTTGTTCCCTGGACACGTCTAACACCGTACGACGTAGCGTCGATTAAGAGTCGCTAACACAACCTGGACGTCAAGGGCTCAAGACCATATGCTTGCGTCATGGCGAGACGCAAAATCAGCA
>NZ_QTQM01000156.1:0-1175 GCF_003854225.1 Burkholderia sp. Bp8986
CGCTCGACCGCGAGCGCGACGCCCATCCCGCCGCCGATGCACAGCGACGCCAGCCCGCGCTTCGCATCGCGCTTGGCCATCTCGTGCAGCAGCGTCACCAGGATCCGGCAGCCCGACGCGCCGATCGGGTGGCCGATCGCGATCGCCCCGCCGTTCACGTTCACCTTCGACGTGTCCCAGCCCATCTGCTTGTGCACCGCCAGCGCCTGCGCCGCGAATGCCTCATTGATTTCCATCAGGTCCAGGTCGCCCGGCGTCCAGCCCGCGCGCTCCAGCGCACGGCGCGATGCCGGCACCGGCCCCATGCCCATCACGCTCGGATCCACGCCCGCGTTCGCGTACGCCTTGATCCGCGCCAGCGGCGTCAGGCCGAGCGCCGCCGCCTTCTGCGCCGACATCACCAGCACCGCCGCCGCGCCGTCGTTCAGCCCCGACGCGTTCGCCGCCGTCACCGAGCCGTCCTTCGAGAACGCCGGCTTCAGCCCCGCCAGCGATTCCGCCGTCACGCCGTGGCGCACGAACTCGTCGGTCGCGAACTGCAGCGGCTCGCCCTTGCGTTGCGGGATCGACACCGGCACGATCTCGTCGTCGAAGCGCCCGGCCTTCTGCGCGGCTTCCGCCTTGTTCTGCGACAGCGCCGCGAACGCGTCCTGCTCCTCGCGCGTGATCCCGTATTCCTTCGCGACGTTCTCCGCCGTGATGCCCATGTGGTACTGGTTGTACACGTCCCACAGGCCGTCGACGATCATCGTGTCGACCAGCTTCGCGTCACCCATCCGGAACCCGTCGCGCGAGCCCGGCAGCACGTGCGGCGCCGCGCTCATGTTCTCCTGCCCGCCCGCGATCACGATCTCCGCGTCGCCCGCCACGATCGCGTTCGCCGCCAGCATCACGGCCTTCAGGCCCGAGCCGCACACCTTGTTGATCGTCATCCCCGGCACTGCGCTCGGCAGGCCGGCCTTGATCAGCGACTGGCGCGCCGGGTTCTGCCCCGAGCCCGCCGTCAGCACCTGGCCCATGATCACTTCGCTCACCTGCTCGGGCTTCACGCCCGAACGCTCCAGCACCGCGCGAATCACCGTCGCACCCAGCTCCGGTGCCGCGATCTTCGCGAGCGAGCCGCCGAATTTGCCGACCGCGGTCCGCGCGGCCGATACGATCACTACGTCCGTCAT
>NZ_QTQM01000157.1:0-1165 GCF_003854225.1 Burkholderia sp. Bp8986
GGCTTCCAACGGAGAAAGGAAGTCATGAAGAAGAGCCGGTTTACCGACGAGCAGATGGTGACGATCCTGCGTGAGGCGGACAAGGCGCCGGTCACCGAGGTCGCAAAGAAGCACGGGATTAGCGAACAGACGATCTACAACTGGCGGCAGCATTTCGGCGGCCTGGAGGCGGCCGACGTGAAGCGGCTCAAGCAGCTCGAGCAGGAGAACGCGCGACTGAAGAAGATGCTGGCGGAGCGTGATCTCGAACTGGACGTGATGAAAGAGATCAACGCAAAAAAGTGGTGAGCGCGCTCGCCCGACGCCAGCAGGTCACGTACGCGAAAGTGCGGGGCCTGTCGGAGCGACGTGCGTGCGCGCTGATGTCGGTGGCGCGATCTGCATTGCATTACGAATCGAAGCTCGCCGTGCGGGACGCACCGGTACTTGCGGCGATGAGCATTCTGTCGGCGCAGTATCCCCGCTACGGCTACCGTCGAATCCAGATTTTTCTGGAGCGGCAGGGTCACCCGATGAGCGCGGACCGGGCGTGGCGGCTATGGCGTCTTGCCGGCTTGCAGGTCCCGCGCAAGCGACCACGCAGGCGTGTGGCGGTTCGCCGTCCCCGGCCACAGCCGGCGACGGCGGCACGGCACGTCTGGGCGTACGACTTCGTCTTCGATGCATGTGCCAACGGCCAGCAGTTGAAGTGTCTGACGGTGATCGACGAGTACACGCGTGAATGTCTGGCGATCGATGTGGCTGGATCGATTCGCTCGGGCCGCGTCATCGAAGTCCTGTCCCAACTGGTCAGCGTTCATGGCGCGCCGCGCTACTTGCGTTCGGACAATGGCCCGGAGTTCGTGTCGCGGGCCATCCTGAAGTGGGCCGCGCAGAACAGCATGGAGATGGCGCTCAACGATCCCGGCAAGCCTTGGCAGAACGGCGCAGACGAAAGCTTCAACGGCAAATTCCGGGACGAATGCCTGAGCCTTGAGTGGTTTCGAACGCGCCCGGAAGCGAAGGTTGTGATCGAGCAGTGGCGACGTCACTACAATGCTATCCGACCGCATTCGAGTCTGGCATACCTGACGCCCGACGAGTTCAAGCAGCAGTATTGTTCAACTGAAGCAACCGAGGCCGTTCCTCAAGATTGAAATGGCTCGAAGAAATCAGGCAGGTCACC
>NZ_QTQM01000158.1:0-1161 GCF_003854225.1 Burkholderia sp. Bp8986
GCTAGTGTTCCGTCCCAGAAATAACTTTGCATAGCCGAGCCACTTTCTGAAGGATGGAATCGGCGGTTGCCGTCCAGACGAACGGACGTTTGTGCTGGTTGTATTGCTCAACATAGCGTTCGATGCTGGCAATCAGCTGGCGCACATTTTTGAACGAACCGCGCCGGATAGCCTGCTGCGTGATCAGGCCAAACCAGCGCTCCACTTGATTGAGCCAGCTCGAATACGTCGGCGTGAAGTGCATGTGATAACGCGGGTGCTTCGCCAGCCATGCCCTGACCTTCGGGTGCTTGTGCGTTGCGTAGTTATCGACGATCAGGTGCACGTCAAGATCTTCCGGAACCGCTTGGTCAATGTGATTCAAAAACGCCAGGAACTCCTGATGTCGATGACGCGACTTGCATTGCGCGATGACCTCGCCGGTCGCCGCATTGAGCGCAGCAAACAAGGTCGTCGTGCCATGCCGTATATAGTCATGCGTAACACCTTCGAGGTAACCCAGCCCCATCGGCAACACCGGTTGCGTACGCTCGAGCGCCTGACACTGGCTCTTCTCGTCGACACACAGCACCAAGGCGTTGGTCGGCGGGCTCAGATACAGCCCGACAATATTGCGCACCTTTTCGACAAAGTACGGATCAGTCGAAAGCTTGAAGCTCTTCGAGCGATGAGGCTGTACACCGAACAGCGACAGATACCGAGCCACCGAGCTCTTCGAAATACCCGTTTGCGCAGCAGCAGAACGCACACTCCAGTGCGTTGCCCCGTCGGGCTTCTCATGCAGCACCTTCGCCAGCAACTCCGCCACGGCTTCATCGTCATGCGCGCGCGGTCGCCCAGGGCGTGCTTCGTCATGCAGACCGGCAAGCCCATGCGCGACAAACCGCTTCTTCCAGTGCGTAATCGCTGGGGACGTTACTTCACATTGCACTGCGATTTCCTGGTTCGTACGACCGTCAGCCGCCATCAGGACAATCTTTGCCCGGCGCACCAGCGAATTAGGCAGCGAACGCGAGCGGCTCATCGACAACAATTGCTCCCGCTCCAGTTCCGAGATCACCACCTCGATTCTCTTGCGCCCCATGATCGCCTCCACTCAATTTCGCTTGATCATAGAGCAACACAATTCCATGTAAAGTTATTTCTGGGACGGAACACTAG
>NZ_QTQM01000159.1:0-1154 GCF_003854225.1 Burkholderia sp. Bp8986
GGGGAGCATGAAGAAGGCGGTGGCGGTTGACTGAGAATGTTGCTTTCTCACGGTAGCAAGCTCAGCAACCGAACTCCACCACCATGGCGAAACGTACGCAGGGAGCGAACAACAGTCAAGCAGCAGCAACGGAATTGAAGGGCTTGCTTGTGAGGACGAAGTGAAGCCATTGTTCGTGATGTCAGGCAATGCGGACGGACAGCGGGCGAGCGAGCTCAGTCATAAGGTTGAGCACGCTCACGCGAATCGCGACCTCGGTCGCCTGCGAGTCAGTGCGCCGCGCCCACAAGCACCACCCAGATCGAGCAACTCCCGTACATGCAGTGCCAAGAAGTTTGACCGTGCCGAGAATAGCCATCAGTCAACCCGCAGGCGCGAGCGCCAAATGCGCGGCTTTCGTGACGTGCGTCGCACGCAGGCGTTTCTCTCATGCTTCGGTCCGATCCGGCGGCACTTCTCGTTACCGAGACATCGGGTGAACGCTGAATGTCACCGTGCCATATTGAAAGAACGCTTTGCCACACGGTATGGATGGACTGTCTCCGCCGCCGAACGAATCATCTGGTAAGGAGAACTACGCTTGAGAAATGAACTTATCTTGCGCTCTTCAACTTGACAGTGCCGTAAAAACGTTTTATTTTCGTCGACTTGACAAAGCCTTTGAATGAGATCAATCACTAGTAACTCGAACCCATTGAGCAATTTGCCCTCTAATGGAATCGTTCCGGAATCGGTCATCCGATCGTGGGACGACAAATGCGCAGGTAGCCTGCGTATCGGAGTGGTTTCCGACTACTACAAAGTCCGAGGGATGCGTCTAGCATGTGTTCCGCAAGTTGAGCCCGAGGTCCGCAAGCTCTACTTGGCCACGGCTGGCGCCCCCGGCGCTGGCAAGTCCCATATTCTAGAGCAAGTGCTGGCGTCAGGCGGCGATGCTCGCTTCGGCGCGGTAGTCAAGGTGGACCCCGATCGCTATGTCATGCGCGACATGAGCAGCTACCAGTTCGCAGTGAGAAATTCCGTCGCGCCACCGTCCAGAGCGTATGAGGATGCTAGGCCCGGATCAAACAGCATCGCTACCAGCGAGTGACGGAGCGCTTCGCCAAGGCCTGCGAGAAGTTGTTGCAAGCGGCCAGCGTGCAGGCGGTGGCGGC
>NZ_QTQM01000160.1:0-1118 GCF_003854225.1 Burkholderia sp. Bp8986
TGGGGCGGGCAGCTCGTGACGATCGGCGGTGATGCGCCGGTGCGCGTGCAGTCGATGACGAATACCGACACGGCCGACGCGATCGGCACGGCGATCCAGATCAAGGAACTCGCGAACGCGGGCTCCGAACTGGTGCGCATCACGGTCAATACGCCGGAGGCCGCGGCCGCCGTGCCGGCGATCCGCGAGCAGCTCGACCGGATGGGCGTGACCGTCCCGCTCGTCGGCGATTTCCACTACAACGGCCACCTGCTGCTGCGCGACTACCCGGGCTGCGCGGAGTCGCTGTCGAAGTACCGGATCAACCCGGGCAACGTCGGCCAGGGCGCGAAGCGCGACACGCAGTTCGCGCAGATGATCGAAGCCGCGGCGAAGTACGACAAGCCGGTGCGGATCGGCGTGAACTGGGGCAGCCTCGACCAGGACCTGCTTGCGCGCATGATGGACGAGAACGGCGCGCGCTCGCAGCCGTGGGATGCGCAGAGCGTGATGTACGAAGCGCTGATCCAGTCGGCGATCGGCTCGGCCGAGCGCGCGGTCGAACTGGGCCTCGGCCGCGATCGCATCGTGCTGTCGTGCAAGGTCAGCGGCGTGCAGGACCTGATCGCCGTGTACCGCGAACTCGGCCGCCGCTGCGGCTTCGCGCTGCATCTCGGGCTGACCGAGGCCGGCATGGGCTCGAAGGGCATCGTCGCGTCGACGGCCGCGCTCGGCGTGCTGCTGCAGGAAGGGATCGGCGACACGATCCGCATTTCGCTGACGCCGGAACCGGGTGCGTCGCGCACGGGCGAAGTGATCGTCGGCCAGGAAATCCTGCAGACGATGGGCCTGCGCTCGTTCGCGCCGATGGTGATCGCGTGCCCGGGTTGCGGACGCACCACGAGCACGCTGTTCCAGGAACTCGCGATGCAGATCCAGACCTACCTGCGCGAGCAGATGCCGGTCTGGCGCAAGGAGTATCCGGGCGTCGAGAAGATGAACGTCGCGGTGATGGGCTGCATCGTCAACGGCCCGGGCGAATCGAAGCACGCGAACATCGGCATCAGCCTGCCGGGTTCGGGCGAGAACCCGGCCGCGCCCGTCTTCATCGACGGCGAGAAGGTCAAGACGCTGCGCGG
>NZ_QTQM01000161.1:0-1096 GCF_003854225.1 Burkholderia sp. Bp8986
AGCGTCCGAGGCAATCATGCTGCCGATTTGATCGCAGGCAGCGTCGTGAAGTATGCCTCATCCGGAGTCTGATCCGCCAGGCTCGAATGGGGCCGATTCCGGTTGTACAAGGTGATGTATTCGCCGATGGAGCGCCGGGCATGGCTGACCGACTCGTACGCTTTCAGGTAGACCTCTTCGTACTTGATGCTTCGCCACACCCGTTCGACGAACACGTTGTCGCGCCAGCTTCCCTTGCCGTCCATCGACAGCCGGATGCCTCGGCCCAATACGGCTTCCGTGAACGCGTTCGCCGTGAATTGGCTGCCCTGATCGGTGTTCACAATGTCGGGCTGCCCGTAGCGCGCGAACGCTTCCTCCAGCGCCTCGACGGCGTGCACTGCTTCCAGCGTGATCGTCACCCGGTGCGAGAGCACCTTGCGACTTGACCAATCCACTACCGCCGTCAGGTACACGAAGCCTCGCGCCATCGGAATGTATGTCGTGTCCAGTGCCCACGCCTGATTGGCCTGGTCGATCCTCATGCCACGCAGCAGGTACGGCCAGATCTTGTGCTGCGCATTGCGTCGGCTCGTGTTCGGCTTGCAGTACAGCGCTTCCACGCCCATGCGTTTCATCAGCGTGCGCGCGCGGCGGCGGCCGACCTCATGGCCTTCCCGGCGCAACAGACGCGCCAGCATCCGCGCTCCGGCAAACGGAAACTCCATGTGCAGTTCGTCGATCCGCCGCATCAGCAACTGGTCCGCCTCGCTCACTGGCTGCGGCCGGTAATACGCGCTCGATCTCGCGATGCCAACCAGTCGCGTCTGTCGCGAAACCGGCAGCGCATGCGTACGGTCAATCATCGCTTTGCGCTCAGCAGTCCGGCTTTGCCGAGCGCTCCTGACAAAAAATCGTTCTCCAGCGTCAACTGTCCGATCTTCGCGTGCAGCGTTTTCACGTCCACCGGCGGCTCGTTCGACGGTGGAGCGGCCGCGCCGAACACATCCGCCGCACGCTCCTGCAGTTGCCGCTTCCACTCCGTGATCTGGTTCGGGTGCACATCGAACTGCTGCGCCAGTTCGGCCAGCGTGCGCTCGCCCTTGACCGCCGCCAG
>NZ_QTQM01000162.1:0-1096 GCF_003854225.1 Burkholderia sp. Bp8986
GCTTCCGGATCCTTGTTGATCGCGACGATCACCTTCGAATCCTTCATGCCGGCCAGATGCTGGATCGCACCCGAGATGCCCACCGCGATGTACAGCTGCGGTGCGACGATCTTGCCGGTCTGGCCGACTTGATAGTCGTTCGGCACGTAGCCGGCATCGACTGCCGCGCGCGATGCGCCGAGTGCCGCCGACAGCTTGTCGGCCAGCGGCTCGAGAACCTTCGTGTAGTTCTCGCCGCTGCCCAGGCCGCGGCCGCCCGACACGATGATGCTCGCCGACGTCAGTTCCGGACGGTCCAGCTTCGTCACTTCACGGCTCACGAACTGCGACTTGCCTGCGTCCGCCGCGGCTTCGATCTTCTCGATCGCTGCGCTGCCGCCTTCGGCTGCCACCGGATCGAAACCCGTCGCACGCACCGTGATGACCTTGATCGGGTCGCTCGACTGCACCGTCGCGATCGCGTTGCCCGCGTAGATCGGGCGCTCGAACGTGTCGGCACTGGTCAACAGCCGTGATGTCGGAGATCTGCGCGACGTCCAGCTTCGCGGCGATACGCGGCGCGATGTTCTTGCCGTAAGCCGTTGCCGGCGCGAGGATGTGCGAGTAGTCCTTCGCGATGTTCAGCGCGGTCGCTTCGACGTTTTCCGCGAGGCCCGCTTCGAGTTGCGGCGCATCGGCCAGCAACACCTTTGACACACCTGCGATCTTCGCTGCCGCATCGGCCGCGCCTTGCGCATTGTGACCCGCGACCAGCACGTGGATGTCACCGCCGATCTTCGCTGCTGCTGCCACCGTGTTCAGCGTCGCGGCCTTGATCGACGCGTTGTCGTGTTCTGCAATCACCAGAATCGTCATTTCTTTCCGCTCCCTCTTACAGCACCTTGGCTTCGGTCTTCAGCTTCTCGACCAGCGTCTTCACGTCCGGCACCTTCACGCCGGCCGCGCGCTTCGGCGGCTCGGCCACCTTCAGCGTCTTCAGACGCGGCGCGACGTCCACGCCGAGGTCTTCCGGCTTCACCGTTTCCAGCGGCTTCTTCTTCGCCTTCATGATGTTCGGCAGCGTCACGTAGCGCGGCTCGTTCAGGCGCAGGTCGGT
>NZ_QTQM01000163.1:0-1093 GCF_003854225.1 Burkholderia sp. Bp8986
CGTGGCGTTGGTGCACTCGATGAATGCGGACGCAACAGCCGTTTCCCAACGCCGTTATGCGGTGGCCCGCTCACGGCGGGCGGATTTCGGGCGTGCAGCGGCCAGCATGCAGTTGAGCACTGCCACCCCGATGGCAGCCTCGGCCCGCTGGGCTGCGAAGCCACGGGCTCGCAGTCGCGCACCGATGATCGCCTTGTAGCGCCCCATGGTCGTCTCCACCAGGGCGCGCCGGCCGTACCCGGTGGCCTGCTGCCAGCCCAGGCGGCGCCTGTGCTCGCGGATCACCGCCAGATGACGGTCACGCCGAGTCGGGGGACCCAGCTCGCAGCTGGCCACCGCTGTCGGGCGCGGCGGAATCACCACCTGGATGCCGTCACCGTGCCGCGCCACCTTCGGGTAAGTGGGGGCGCCATCGTACGCGCCGTCGGCGATCACCCGGGCGATCACGCCACCGATCTGATCGAGCAGTGGCGCGACCTGCGACGGATCGTCGGCATGCTGGTCCGTCAGTGTGTGCGACACGATCATGCCGGTGCCGGCATCCACCGCCAGATGCAGCTTGCGCCAGCTCCGGCGTGACTTCGTGCCGTGCTTCTCCTGCAGCCACTGGCCTGCGCCAAACACCTGAAGCCCCGTACTGTCGATCAGGATATCCAACGGTCCGGCTGGCACTTCACGCGGCAGTGCGGGCAACGTGAGCGCCCGGCGACTGACCGTGGTGTGATCCGGCGCCGACAGGCTCAGACCCATCAGCGTGATGACCGACCCGAGCAGCCCTTCGGCTTGGCGAAGCGCCATCCGGAACGCCGTGCGCAACATCAGGCAGGTCTGGATGGCGACGGCCGAATAACGACGCTGCCCGTTCGGACCGCAGCTTTGCCAGTTCCGCAGCGCATCCTCATCGATCCACAAGGTGAGGCCGCCGCGCCGGCGCAGCCCGGCCTCATACTCTGCCCAGTTCTGGACCTTGAACGACATCCTCGGAATCTGGTGACGACGATCGGCATTATGCTTGTGCGGCATCGGCAAAGGGACCGGGTGCGAAAGGTCGTCATCCTACCATTCGCCTCGACCATCGAAGTGCACCAACGCC
>NZ_QTQM01000164.1:0-1043 GCF_003854225.1 Burkholderia sp. Bp8986
ATTTCCTCACCCCTGTCGACTACCAAGCCAGCTTGATCGCCGCATGAGATGCTGTACGTGAAAACGAGGCAGGGTCAGCACGCTGTGCGTCCCAACGCTGCGACAGAGGAGGCGCTTCGCCGGATCGGCGCGCTCTACCAGATCGAGGAACAGATCCGCGGCAAGCCACCTGACGAACGACGCAGCGCGCGTCAGGCGCGAGCGGTGCCACTGCCCGACGACATGAAGCGGTGGTTCGAATCGACGCTCACTCACCTCGCTCTCTGCGAAATCCGACACGACCAAGGCGATTCAGTACGCGCTGAATCGCTGGCCGGCGCTCATCTACTACTGCAACGACGGGCGAGCGGAGATTGATAACCTGATCGCCGAACGAGCGTTGCGCGGCGTCGCCCTCGGCAGACGGAATTACTTGTTTGCCGGCGCCGACTCCGGCGGCGAACGTGCCGCCGCGATGTACAGCCTGATCGGTACGGCACGCCTGAACGGCCTCGATCCCGAGGCGTATCTCGCCTATGTACTCGAGCGCATCGCCGACAATCCGGCCAACCGCGTCGACGAACTGCTCCCGTGGGACGTGGCGCCATCGCTGTCGCCTACTGCTCGCGTCGAGCCAATCCGATAGCGTCGCGGAACTCCGCGGTCAACAACCTGCACTACGGTACTGCTCGGGCGCTTACGGAAATCGGGGGCCAAGCAAAGCAGAAGCCAACCTAGAATGCCACCGTGAAGGCTTCACGCGCAAGCGACAAGGTCCATCCCACAGCCCGTAATCCAACTCTTTTGAGAGTCGCCCGGGATTCGCGAGTATGCGAAGGCTCACATAAAGCAGGTTTTTTTGACTGACGATCGCGGCTACTGTTCAGCCCCATCGACGACATTCCCTGCCGAGGCAGAAGCCACTTATTATGGGCAATTGGCTAGGTCCGACCAACCACTGACATTATCCCAGCCTCACCCTATCTGGTCGGCCCTGAACAATTCGTTTTGCTCGGCAAACGAGTTCACGCTGCCGACGGCGTAGCGGTTTCGAAGCCAAGCAA
>NZ_QTQM01000165.1:0-1033 GCF_003854225.1 Burkholderia sp. Bp8986
GAGCAGACACGAATTGAACGTACGCACGGTGGACGGCTGACGCTACTTTATATTGCGGAGCACGCCCACGAGCTAACGGACCATCTGCAGCGCGCCGACATCGTGAAGATCGCCGCGCATGATGGCGGCTCGCAGGCGCTGCAGGCGGTCCTCAACCATCGTCAGGCTCTCATCGACGCCGGGTTCAGCAACGACGACATCGTGAAGATTGCCGCGCATGGTGGAGGCGCGCGTCGCCTCACGTTGGCCGTTGGCGAAACATCCCGGTCCCCGGGCATCGATCAGATCCAGGTGGATGCGCCGATCCCAGCCGACACCATGGCGGCTGAATCCGATATGCCCTCGAATCGTTCGGATCGAGTGGACAATACCGGTATTCCGGTAACGAATGGGACATCCCGTTCACTTCAGCTGAACGCCGGCAATGACACCTTTCCGCATTCCGTCGCCAGCGCTTACGTCCCCATGGTTCAGCTCGGGAACTCTGTGTCCAGTCCCGCCACGCCATCCGGGTTTCTGAGCTTCGATCATCTCCAGGCACTTTTAGATGTGCCGATCCCGGCCGATACCATGGCCATCACATCCGAGTTGCTGGCTCCGCCACCCGGGCAGGACTCCACACGTTCCGGTCATTCCCAAGGCAATTCTTCGCAGCGTCAGGGCTTGCGTTCCGATACCCATCTTTCCAACCGCCGAGCCGTGCCCTATCCCCTCCGGCTGTCTGTGCCTCATACAACCAATCCGCTCGAACTGACCGACGCCGAGCAGACACGAATTGAACGTACGCACGGTGGACGGCTGACGCTACTTTATATTGCGGAGCATGCCCACGAGCTAACTGACCATCTGCAGCGCGCCGACATCGTGAAGATCGCCGCGCATGATGGCGGCTCGCAGGCGCTGCAAGCGGTCCTCAACCATCGTCAGGCTCTCATCGCCGCCGGGTTCAGCAACGACGACATCGTGAAGATCGCCGCGCATGATGGCGGCTCGCAGGCGCTGCAGGCGGTCCTCAACCATCGTCAGGCTCTCA
>NZ_QTQM01000166.1:0-1020 GCF_003854225.1 Burkholderia sp. Bp8986
GCGCCGCGCAGGCCCTTCATCAGGCGCATGTGCAGCCAGGCCGCGTAGTTGAGCCACACGATCAGCGCCCAGGTTTCCTTCGGGTCCCAGCTCCAGTAGCCGCCCCATGCTTCGGCGGCCCACAGCGCGCCGAGAATCGTCGCGATCGTGAAGAACGCGAAGCCGACCGCGATCGACTTGTACATCACGTCGTCGAGCACCTCGAGCGTCGGCAGGCGATCGGCGAGCACGCCGCGCTCCTTCATCAGGTACGCGACCGACACCATCGCCGACAGCGCGAAGCTGCCGTAGCCGATGAAGTTCGCCGGCACGTGGATCTTCATCCACCAGCTCTGCAGCGCCGGCACGAGCGGCTGGATCTGCTGCGCGTCGCGCGCGACCGAGTACCACATCAGGAAGCCGACGGCCGCGCTGATGACCAGCAGCACGAACGCGCCGAGCGCGCGCGTGCCGTAGTGGCCTTCGTAATACAGGTAGAGCAGCGCGGTGATCAGGCTGAACAGCACGAACACTTCGTACAGGTTCGACACCGGGATATGCCCGACGTCGGCGCCGATCAGGTAGGACTCGTACCAGCGCACCATCAGGCCGGTGAAGCCCATCAGCACGGCGACCCAGGTGAGCTTCTGGCCGATCGCGGCGCCCGACTCCGAGCGCGCGAGCAGACCGATCCAGTAGAAGATCGTCGCGAGCACGAACAGCGCGCTCATCCACAAGATCGCGGACTGACTCGACAGGAAGTACTTGAGGAAGAACGCCGCATCGGCGCGCGCGAGATCGCCCTGGTAGATCTGGATCGACAGCAGCGAGAGCGCGGCGATCGACGCCATCATCAGCCGCGCGGGCTTCCAGCGCCAGCCGAGCACGACGAGCGCCGGCACGGTGCCGATCATCACCGCCTTGTCGTAGTAATTCATGTGTTCGTTGTAATGCACGAACGCATAGCCCGCGCCGACCACGAGTGCCAGTGCGAACAGCCAGTCGATGACCGACAGGCGCGCGAGGAACGGACGGTCGTCG
>NZ_QTQM01000167.1:0-983 GCF_003854225.1 Burkholderia sp. Bp8986
AGAATGTCCTGCGGGCCGCACATATGGAACGCCCGAGGAAATTGCCAAGCAAACGGCACTGCTCAAGCAGTATGGCGAGGTGTTTCAGGTGTCTGCCCGTAATGGTCAACCAGACCGTTTCCGCATCCTCGTCGAATGCCAGAATGTCAAGAATAAGTTCGACGACCTGCGAACAGATACGCGTGCCCGCCAGGCCATTGCCGAACAACTGTCCGAAGACAAGGACCTGACCGCGGGCATGTCCCCGGAGGATCAATCGGCTGTCTTCGAATTTTTCATCAACACCCCGCTCGCACTCTGACTATGCCGAATCTTGGAATCAGTTCGCAGTCGATTTCTCACGAGATGAATATCCTGGTTGCCTGTGGCGCACGGCTTCAGGGCACATTGCTGGTCGATGGCCGGCAGTTTCGGGTTGGACAGGGTGATAACGCCACCCGATTCATTGATATTCCGCTCACCAATCATCCAAGGTGGCGGGTGTATCTGGAGGACTTGGCGCAGAGCAGACTGGGAAGTGTCACAGCCCGGCAACTTGATGTGGGGTATGCGCAGGCGCTCGATGCAGTCGGTCGGGGAGAGATTGCTCCGGTGGACAAGGAATCGCTGTCTCACATTATCTTTTCTGGGGCGGATTTCACCACGGCCGTTTTCCGCGAAGTCGATTTCTCTGGCCTGGATCTGACGGGAGCAAACCTGCGCGGCGCGCGCTTCGAGGGATGCCTGTTCACGGATACGGAGCTTCGGCGAAGCAACTTGGTTGGGTGTATCTTTGTAGGCTGCATGTTTGAGAACGCGTCAATAATGTCTGCAAATGCACAAGCCAGTGTGTTTGAAAGCTGCAGCTTTATTACGGAAAGTGGTGTTGGCTATGATTCCGTATGCAGTGCGCAATACGCAAACCTTACATCGGCGCGTTTTGATCGATGCCATTTCAATGATTTCAGTTTCGAACACGCGATTCTGGAAAACGCGCAGATCGC
>NZ_QTQM01000168.1:0-955 GCF_003854225.1 Burkholderia sp. Bp8986
TGTTCGCCGAGGATTTTGTCGACCCGCCATTCGCGGTGCCGAATTCGCTCTTTCCGCTCGTCGTACGCACCTTCCACCGCTTCCGCGAGAGGTGTGATTTCACACAGCTCCGCAATGCGGTCAACCGGAGTCCTTCCACCGAGTGAGCCGTGTGGCCGACGCCAGTTGTAGTCGAACTGCCACTCTTCGATTCGCAAGTCGATTGCCCGCTCTGTCGGGGCATGGTGGAACCAGAACTCGTTCAGGTCAGTAAGCTGCGAACGTTCAACTTTGCCATTGAGGTGCGGCGAGCGTGGTGGAATTGACCGGAATTTAATGCACTCGTTCATCAGGCGCCGCTGCACGGATTCAGCGAAGAACTCACCGCCGCGGTCGGTCTGGACACGTTGAATCGGAAACGGCATCTCCTCGATGACGCGATCAAGGAAAAGCAGCGTATTTCGGGCATTTCTTCGAGGGTAGACGGCCAGTACACGAAACCGAGAACAGTCATCGATGGCCGTGTACTGGTAGACGCCTCGTGCAATCTTCATCGTATCCATCTGGACGCGGTCTCCGGGAACCGGACGGCTGTAGCGCCTCGGTTGTGCTGGCTTCCTGGGGCGACCCAACGGCTTCAACGACGCTTTGCACAGAACCTTGTGAATGGTCGCAAGGGACAGTTCTCTTTGCTCGTACAGGCACAATTCGTTCTGAATCCGCCGTGCGCCCTTGCGCTCGGCTCGCAGGCGAAGAATCGTCGCGCGATCTGCGTCAGAGACCTTTCGATTCGGGCTGGTCAGAGGGCGACGGCTTTGAGCGAGAAGACCTTCTTCTCCCGCCTCCTGGTAGCGGCGCAGCCACTTGCGAAGCGTTGGTCTGGAGATGCCACAACGCGTGCACACGAGACCGGCGTTGCCGGTCTCGTGATACATACGTACCCAGCGTAATCGCATCGAGATCTCGAGCTCCATCG
>NZ_QTQM01000169.1:0-955 GCF_003854225.1 Burkholderia sp. Bp8986
ATCGAGGTGTTCCTGTTGATTGCATTCATGCCCGCCACGTGCACGCAGCGCTCGCGACGCAACTGAACAAGACTGACAGCAATGATGCGCGCGGCATTGCTCAACTCACGCGCAGTGGCTGGTATCGTGCCGTCGAAGTCAAAAGTATCGCGAGCCACGAAGTCCGGCTGCTTCTTGGAGCGCGCAGTCAATTGGTCAGTATGCGTACCGGCCTGTACAACCAGATCCGCGGGGTGCTCAAAACCTTTGGTGTTGTGCTGCCTCCTGGTACGCGCAGCGCATTCGAGAAACTCGTCGAGCAACATACGCCATCGACATCGCTAATCCGTGGCGCAGTTGACATCCTGCTCGACAGTTGGAGGCATATAGGCAGACAAGTCCGTGAGACCGATAAGGCGCTTGAACGGATTGCGCGCGCCAGCGATGTGTGTCGTCGTTCTGATGACGGTCCCCGGTGTCGGCGTGAAGACAGCAGTGGCATTCGCTGCTGCAGTCGACAATCCGGATCGATTTCGCCGTGTCGGCGATATTGGTCCGTATCTTGGTCTAACGCCAAGGAAGTACCAATCAGGGGACGTCGACCATAACGGTGGAATATCCAAGACCGACTGCCGGCTGACCAGACACATACTGTTCGAGGCGGCGTCGGCTTTGCTCCTGCGTCATAAGCACGACTGCGCACTCCGACGTTGGGCGCAGGCACTGATTCCCCGGATTGGCTTGCGCAAAGCACTGGTTGCAACCGCTCGCAAACTCTCGACGCTGCTGCTCTCAATGTGGAGAAGCGGCAAGGAGTTCATCCCGAGATAGCCACACGCTCGCCGTCGCAAGTCGCCTTACCTGCAACAACTGCGGTACCGGTTCATCCAGGCTGATTACGTCGCCTCAACGATTCCTTGACGCGCTTTGCGGGAAAACCGCGGCAATCACATCGGAACGTTGTAGCGACTCTCTG
>NZ_QTQM01000170.1:0-940 GCF_003854225.1 Burkholderia sp. Bp8986
CACCCGGAGCTGGTTCTTGAGAATGCGATGCATCGGCTCAATTCCCTCGCGCGTAATCGCTTCAGGGCCGACTCGTGAGCCTGCGTGTGGACATCCCGCAGCGCGACGGGGGCTGCATGAGCCTCACGCTGCCCGTTCTCGCCCGGCCCCGCGTGCCAGCCGGTGCGGCCGGCCGAACGGGCGATGCGCGACGTGTTGCATGCGGGACTCGTCACCGCGCAGCAGCGCTGCCGAGCGCACGGAGAATGCCGGCTATCGTGGCCTCGCGTCGTTGCGCCAGGTGCCGGCGGTGTTCTTCAGCGCGTTCGAGGCACGACGTATAGGTAGACGGAAAGTGCAGACGCATTTCCGCCTACATATACCGCGCCCCGAATAAATGCCCCCTTGGAGAACCTCGCCGGCGATCGCAACACCGCGCCGCGCGGTGTTGCCCATAAGCCACGCGCGAGGCCGGGCGTGCCAGTGGAACGCTCTAACGCGTTTGACAGGGAGGAGCTGAGCGGACGCCTGCAGAGCGCGCATGGACGCGTTTGCGATATCTTTTCAGGGGGGAGCTAACAAAAAATTTGCCAGCCACGGAGTGAAACGATGCGCGCAATACCGTACTTCCGACTCAACGCCGGGTTCTGGTAATTGCGGCAAGAATCTGAAGAAGCGCAAGGATTCTGAAAGCCCGGCCGTTCGACCTGCCCGACTTTCCGTCGCGAACTCTGTCCGGAGGCGTGGCTGAAATCAAGACCTTTGAACCATCGCAACATCAATCCTGGCAAACCGGGCGCGTCCGTGCATGACAGTGCCATCGAAGGTGATCGTCATCTGCGACAACGTTGATGCTTGACGGCCGTTTGAGGGGCACCTTGGTAGTCGGCCCTGAACAATTCGTTTTGCTCGGCAAACGAGTTCACGCTGCCGACGGCGTAGCGGTTTCGAAGCCAAGCAA
>NZ_QTQM01000171.1:0-927 GCF_003854225.1 Burkholderia sp. Bp8986
GGTTCATCGAGGATTACCGGGGAACGCGGCGCGGATCTTGAGGAAGAAGTATTCGTCGTCGCGGTACCCGTAAGCCCGACGCTTGATGACCTTGATGGTGTTGTTGATGCCTTCAACGATGCTGGTATTGAGCGGATGGCGGCAGCGAGTCACGATGCCGTGCCAGTAGCCCTGCAGACGCTCGGCGAACTTTTGCAGGGCCGCGATCCCACTTTGCTGAGCCTGCTCGAACCATTGTTCCCAAGCCTTTTGCGCCCAGGCCGGCTTTTGGTAGAACCAGAGCCGCTTGAGTTCGTCGCGTAACACGTAGACGCATAACAGCGACTGATTGGCCGCCAGCAACTCCTTCAGGTGCACGGCCTGATCCGGTTTGAGGTTGTGGTGATTGCGCAGCAACAGCCAGCGGCTGGACTTCAGGACCTTGCGGGCTGGCTTGTCATGTCGGAGTTGATTGGCCTGATCGACCCGCACCCGATCGATTACTTCGCGGCCGTACTTGGCCACGACGTGGTACAGGTCGAAGACGATTTCCGCCTGCGGACACTGTTCCCTGATTTCGAGTTCATAGGCCGTGGTCATGTCGATCGCGACCGCTTCGATACGCTTGGCCGCGCCTTCGGGAAGCTGTTCGAAGAAGGCCCGGGCCGTCTCACGCGAGCGTCCCGGCCCGATCCAAAGTACTTGCCGGCTGATCGGGTCGACCACCACCGTGGCGTAGCGATGGCCTTTATGCAGCGCGAACTCGTCCATCGCCAGATAGCGGATCGTCGACCAGTCCGGCTCGGCCACGCGGGCACGCAAGCGCATCTTGTCGATCGATTTGACCGTGTGCCAGCCCAGATCGTAGAAGGCCGCCACCGCCTGCACGCTGGCCGCTTGCAACAACTTCTCGCAGGCCTTGGCGAAGCGCTCCGTCACTCGCTGGTA
>NZ_QTQM01000172.1:0-922 GCF_003854225.1 Burkholderia sp. Bp8986
GGCCTTTATAGGGTAGCCGCGCTCCCTGTCGGAAACGCGGCCCCCGAAGAACCGTACGTGCGAGTTTCCCCGCATACGGCTCGCGCACGGCATTAAGCCTCACATCGATGCCGGTTGTGTCTGTGCATCCACAACCTTCGCCAGCTTTACATCGTCGATTCGTCCCGTTGCCGGGACAAGGGCGCTGAACCGTAGTCCAACCGGTCTCTCTCAAGCCTCCCTTTAATGAATCCCTGATGCAGGCCAACGACAGGCCGCACCATGCGCACGTCAGCACCCTTTCAGGTCGGGGCAAATCTTGAACCCCTATGTCACCCATTACAGGCAACCCTTCGCTTCTTGCGCGTTCTCACCCCCGCTTCCCCAGCAGTGTTCCTCACGGTCCACCTGCCGCCGTTCCGTTGAACCGAAACGAGGGCGGAGAATCGGGGTTCCCGCGTTCCCATCCCTGCCGACCCGAGCACTTCGCACGGATCTATCCGTTTAGCACCTGTCTATTCCCCGATGGCACCGCGACGACGTGCACCCAATTCAAAGAGATGCAACCGGCCATCCACCATTTTGGTCAGAGCCTTTCAGCAGCTTTGGCTCTTCGAGACTAACGAGGTTTAAGTCAACAGTTCACATATGTTGTGCATGCGGAACTTGCCTGGCCCCCACACCGCACGGCTGCTGGCAGTGTCGATCCCTGCCCGGTCGCCCGGGTGAACCGCCCATAGGGAGGGTACGTTGTTCCCGGACCTTCGAACCCGACCGTTACCAGTCGCGCACGTCCGGGTAGGCAACTGCTGGTCGTACAGCAGGTCACAGCTTCAATCTCCGATCTTCAGGTTGTTGAATGTGACAAGGCAGAGAGGAGCTTTGCCATCCACTACGTTGCCGATTTACGTCCGGCGGACGGCGACACGCGTCGCACTTGAAA
>NZ_QTQM01000173.1:0-897 GCF_003854225.1 Burkholderia sp. Bp8986
CTCGACCGCCGAATACCGCGCGCTCGACGCCGCGCATCACATCCATCCGTTCTCGGACATGGGCGCGCTCAATCGCGCGGGCAGCCGCGTGATCGTGAAGGCCGACGGCGTCTATTTGTGGGACTCGGACGGCAACAAGATCATCGACGGGATGGCCGGCCTCTGGTGCGTGAATGTCGGCTACGGCCGCAAGGAACTTGCCGATGCCGCATATCGCCAACTGCAGGAACTGCCGTTCTACAACACGTTCTTCAAGACCACGCACCCGCCGGTAATCGAACTGTCGGCGATGCTCGCCGAAGTCACGCCCGCAGGCTTCAACCACTTCTTCTATTGCAACAGCGGCTCGGAAGGCAACGATACCGTGCTGCGTCTCGTGCACCAGTACTGGCGCGTGCAGGGCAAGCCGCAGAAGAAGTTCGTGATCTCGCGCAGGAACGGCTATCACGGTTCGACGATCGCCGGCGGCACGCTCGGCGGGATGGGCTACATGCACGAGCAGATGCCGTCGAAGGTCGAGAACATCGTGCACATCGACCAGCCGTATTTCTTCGGCGAAGCTCAAGCCGGCGAAACGCCCGAAGCGTTCGGCCTCGCGCGTGCGCAGCAGCTCGAGGCGAAGATCCTGGAGCTCGGCGCGGAGAACGTCGCGGCGTTCATCGGCGAGCCGTTCCAGGGCGCGGGCGGCGTGATCTTCCCGCCGTCGACGTACTGGCCGGAAATCCAGCGGATCTGCCGCAAGTACGACATCCTGCTCGTCGCCGACGAAGTGATCGGCGGCTTCGGCCGCACCGGCGAATGGTTCGCGCACCAGCACTTCGGCTTCGAGCCGGACCTGATCACGATGGCCAAGGGCCTGACCTCGGGTTACGTGCCGATGGGCGCGGTGGGCATCCA
>NZ_QTQM01000174.1:0-870 GCF_003854225.1 Burkholderia sp. Bp8986
TAAGAGTCGCTAACACAACCTGGACGTCAAGGGCTCAAGACCATATGCTTGCGTCATGGCGAGACGCAAAATCAGCAACGAGTTATGGGCGGCGCTGGGACCTTTGATTCCGGTTTTCACGCCCTCACCCAAGGGCGGCCGGCGTCGCACGGTAGACGACCGAGCGGCATTGAACGGAATTCTGTACGTTCTGCAAACCGGTATTCCGTGGGAAGACCTGCCGCAGGAGCTGGGCTTCGGCAGCGGCATGACGTGCTGGCGAAGGCTGCGGGATTGGCAGGCGGCAGGTGTGTGGGCCAAGCTGCATCTGGCGATGCTGCGCCGGTTGCGTGAGCATGACCAGATTGATTGGGAACGGGCAAGCATCGATGGCGCCAGTGTCTCCAGCCCCCGGGGGGCCAGGAAACCGGCCCCAACCCGACGGACCGGGGCAAGCTCGGGTCAAAACGACACATCGTCGTAGATGCGCGAGGTATTCCACTCGCTGTCACGGTCACGGGGGCTAACCGGCACGATTCGATGGCATTCGAATCCACGCTCGATGCCATTCCCGCCGTGTCGGGCCTGAATGGTCAGCCCCGCAAACGTCCGGGCAAACTGCATGCGGACAAGGGCTACGACTTTGCTCGCTGTCGACGTTACCTGAAGCAGCGTGGCATCACGGCCCGTATCGCTCGTCGCGGTGTGGAAAGCAAGGAGCGGCTCGGACGGCATCGCTGGGTCGTCGAGCGCACGCATGCCTGGTTTGCTGGTTTCGGCAAACTGCGCATTCGATTCGAGCGTCGTCTCGACATTCATGTGGCGTTGCTTTCCCTTGCCGCTGCCGTCATCTGTTCTCGCTTCGTCGAGGACTTGTGTTAGCGACTCTAA
>NZ_QTQM01000175.1:0-825 GCF_003854225.1 Burkholderia sp. Bp8986
GTCGTTGCTGAACCCGGCGTCGATGAGAGCCTGACGATGGGTGAGGACCGCCTGCAGCGCCTGCGTACCTCCGTTATTGGCGGCGATCTTCACGATGTCGTCGTTGCTGAACCCGGCGTCGATGAGAGCCTGACGATGGGTGAGGACCGCCTGCAGCGCCTGCGCGCCTCCGTTATTGGCGGCGATCTTCACGATGTCGGCGCGCTGCAGATGGTCAGTTAGCTCGTGGGCGTGCTCCGCAATATAAAGTAGCGTCTGCCGTCCACCGTGCGTACGTTCAATTCGTGTCTGCTCGGCGTCGGTCAGTTCGAGCGGATTGGTTGTATGAGGCAAAGACAGCGGGACGGGATAGGGCACGGCTCGGCGGGCCGAACGATGGATAGCGGAACGCAAGCCCTTACGCTGCGAAGAATTGCCTTGGGAATGACCGGAACGTGTGGAGTCCTGCCCGGGTGGCGGAGCCAGCAACTCGGATGTGATGGCCATGGTATCGGCCGGGATCGGCACATCTAAAAGTGCCTGGAGATGATCGAAGCTCAGAAACCCGGATGGCGTGGCGGGACTGGACACAGAGTTCCCGAGCTGAACCATGGGGACGTAAGCGCTGGCGACGGAATGCGGAAAGGTGTCATTGCCGGCGTTCAGCTGAAGTGAACGGGATGTCCCATTCGTTACCGGAATACCGGTACTGTCCGCTGGATCCGAACGATTCGAGGGCATATCGGATTCAGCCGCCATGGTGTCGGCTGGGATCGGCGCATCCACCTGGATCTGATCGATGCCCGGGGACCGGGATGTTTCGCCAACGGCCAACGTGAGGCGACG
>NZ_QTQM01000176.1:0-797 GCF_003854225.1 Burkholderia sp. Bp8986
TGGTTCGCGACGAGCGTGAGGTCGTCGATCGCCTGCGACGACTGGCGCAGCGATTCGGCCGTCTGCTGCGCGGCTTCCGACAGCTGCGACAGCGCCTGCGTGATCTGCTCGGCACCGTTCGCCTGCGTCTGCATCCCTTCGTTGACCATCTGGAAGCGCGGCGCGAGCGTCTGCACCTCGGCGATGATCTGCGACAGCTGCCCGCCGACCTGCTGCACGTCGAGCATGCCGCGGCGCACTTCCTCGGAGAACTTGTCCATCCCCATCACGCCCGCCGACACGGCCGACTGGATCTCCTTCACCGTCTGCTCGATGTCGTAGGTCGCCACCGCCGTCTGGTCAGCCAGGCGCCGGATCTCGGTCGCGACGACCGCGAAGCCGCGGCCGTACTCGCCGGCCTTCTCGGCCTCGATCGCCGCGTTCAGCGACAGCAGGTTGGTCTGGTCGGCCACCTTGGTGATGGTCGCGACGACCTGGTTGATGTTCAGCGCCTTCTCGTTGAGGATCGCGAGCTTCGCGTTCACCGAACCGGCCGCGTCCATCACGCTGCGCATGGTCTCGCCCATCCGCGTGAGGCCGCTCTGGCTCACGCCCGCGAGCGTCGCCGACTGCTCGGCCACGCCGGCCACCTCGTTCATCGTGCGCAGCAGGTCGCGCGACGTCGCGAAAATTTCGCGCGACGTCGCACCGATCTCGGTCGTCGTCGCCGCGGTTTCGTTCGCGGTCGCCTGCTGCTCGCGCGACGTCGCCGCGATTTCGGCGACCGACGTCGTCACCTGCAGCGACGACTGCTGCGC
>NZ_QTQM01000177.1:0-796 GCF_003854225.1 Burkholderia sp. Bp8986
CGGGGACCGGGATGTTTCGCCAACGGCCAACGTGAGGCGACGCGAGCCTCCATCATGCGCGGCGATGTTCACGATGTCGTCGTTGCTGAACCCGGCGTCGATGAGAGCCTGACGATGGGTGAGGACCGCCTGCAGCGCCTGCGCGCCTCCGTTATTGGCGGCGATCTTCACGATGTCGGCGCGCTGCAGATGGTCAGTTAGCTCGTGGGCGTGCTCCGCAATATAAAGTAGCGTCTGCCGTCCACCGTGCGTACGTTCAATTCGTGTCTGCTCGGCGTCGGTCAGTTCGAGCGGATTGGTTGTATGAGGCACAGACAGCCGGAGGGGATAGGGCACGGCTCGGCGGTTGGAAAGATGGATATCGGAACGCAAAACCCGACGCTGCGAAGAATTGCCTTGGGAATGACCGGAACGTGTGGAGTCCTGCCCGGGTGGCGGAGCCAGCAACTCGGATGTGATGGCCGTGGTATCGGCCGGGATCGGCACATCTAAAAGTGCCTGGAGATGATCGAAGCTCAGAAACCCGGATGGCGTGGCGGGACTGGACACAGAGTTCCCGAGCTGAACCATGGGGACGTAAGCGCTGGCGACGGAATGCGGAAAGGTGTCATTGCCGGCGTTCAGCTGAAGTGAACGGGATGTCCCATTCGTTACCGGAATACCGGTACTGTCCGCTGGATCCGAACGATTCGAGGGCATATCGGATTCAGCCGCCATGATGTCGGCCGGGACCGGCGCATCCACCTGGATCTGATCGATGCCCGGGGACCGGGATGTTTCGCCCACGGCCAACGCG
>NZ_QTQM01000178.1:0-787 GCF_003854225.1 Burkholderia sp. Bp8986
CGTCGCCTCAACGATTCCTTGACGCGCTTTGCGGGAAAACCGCGGCAATCACATCGGAACGTTGTAGCGACTCTCTGCCGGCATGTTGTGGCGTGAACACGACCACGAAGACGACAAGGAAACGGCCGGTCTGAACCCTTTCCAGGAGGATGATCTATTGACAGCAATTAGACGACAAGCGCATCTGGCGCCTGTACAGCAAGGCGGGGCTGAGCGTGCGCAAGCGGCGACGCAAGCGTATTGCGGCTGTCGAGCGCACGCCGCTGCCGTTACCGACAGGCTCGAATCAGAGCTGGTCGATGGACTTCGTTTCTGACGGGTTGGCCTATGGTCGGCGGTTTCGATGCCTGAACGTGGTCGACGACTACACGCGCGAGTGCTTGGCCATCGAGGTCGATACTTCGCTGCCGGGCCTACGAGTGCAGCAAGTGCTCGAGCGGCTCAAGGAGATGCGAGGCTTACCCGCATCCATCACGGTCGACTACGGGCCGGAGTTCGCTGGTAAGGTGCTGGATGCATGGGCCTACGAAGCCGGTGTCACGCTGTCGTTCATTCGGCCTGGCAAGCCGGTGGAGAATGCCTATATCGAGAGCTTCAACGGGCGGTTCCGCGACGAATGCCTGAACGAGCACTGGTTCGTCTCAATGCGCCACGCCAAACAGTTGATTGAGGTGTATTAGCCGGGACTCGATCTGACAGGTAGTCGGGCCTACAAAGAACGATCCATCAATGGGGGATGAGTTTCTCCTTGGCGAGATCGAGCGAATCGAGGAAAGTGCGCATCGGC
>NZ_QTQM01000179.1:0-775 GCF_003854225.1 Burkholderia sp. Bp8986
GCTGATCCGCTTCCTTACCGCACCTTAAGCGCTCCACCGATTTACTCTGGAGGACGTCGTTAACGGATCGCATACGATCATCCGCGCCATCGTAGCTGGCGAACGCAATGCCGATGACCTCGCCAAGTATCGAGATGTGCGCTGCAAAGCCTCCGTCGAAACCATCCGCGACTCGCTGATCGGCCACTATCAGGCCGAGCACGTGTTCGAGCTCACGCAGGCACTCGCACTTTACGATTTCTACCAAACCCAGGTCGCACAATGTGATGAGCGAATTGAAGTCGCGCTCCGACACCTGCAGACTGGTGTCGAACCGCCCACGGCTCCCATACCTGCGGCGCGACATCGGACCAAACAGCCGAATGGCTTCGCCTTTGACGTGCGCGCCGCGCTGTACGGCATGCTCGGCGTCGACCTAACCCAGATTCATGGCCTGGGGCCCTATGTTACGCTCAAGCTCGTCGCCGAATGCGGCAACGACATGTCGCGCTGGCCGACAGTGAAGCACTTCACGTCGTGGCTGTGCCTCGCGCCTGGCAACAAGATCTCGGGCGGCAAAATCCTCTCATCAAAGACGCGCCGCTCTTCCAGCAAGGCGGCAGCCGCGCTACGGCTGTGGTTTCTATCGACGCCTGTCAGCCCGGATCGGCAAGGCCAAAGCTGTTACCGCCACCGCGCGCAAGATTGCCGTTCTCTTCGTATGCGATCCGTTAACGACGTCCTCCAGAGTAAATCGGTGGAGCGCTTAAGGTGCGGTAAGGAAGCGGATCAGCGC
>NZ_QTQM01000180.1:0-752 GCF_003854225.1 Burkholderia sp. Bp8986
GCGGCCGACGTATCGAGCGTAAAGCTGAACGACGTTGCCGACGACGTGTTGCCGGCGATATCGGTTTGCCGGACCTGCACATCGTTCAGGCCTTCGGTGGCACTGAAACTCGTGTTCCACGTGTGGCCGCCGTCGGTCGAGTATTCGACGGTGGCGCCGGTTTCGACACCGGACAGGTTCAGCGTGCCGACATTGGTGACGTGATCGGACGCATTGCTGCCGGAATCCGTGGTGAGTGCGACACCGGGGGCAGCCGCCGACGTGTCGAGCGTGAAGCTGAACGACGTCGGATCGGACGTGTTGCCGGCGACGTCGGTCTGCCGGACCTGCACGTCATTCAGACCTTCGGTGGCGCTGAAATTCGTATTCCAAGTATGACCGTCATCGATCGAGTATTCGACGGTGGCGCCGGTCTCGACACCGGTCAGGTTCAACGTGCCGACATTGGTGACGTGATCGGACGCGCTGCTGCCGGAATCGGTGGTGAGCGCCACACCAGGGGCAGCAGCCGACGTGTCGAGCGTGAAACTGAACGAGGTCGGATCGGATGTGTTGCCGGCGACATCGGTCTGCCGGACCTGCACATCATTCAGGCCTTCGATCGCGCTGAAGCCGGTGTTCCAGGTATGGCCGCCATCGGTCGAATATTCGACAGTGGCGCCGGTTTCGACACCGGTCAGGTTCAACGTGCCGACATTGGTGACGTGATCGGACGCGCTGCTGCCCGAATCGGTGGTGAGGGCGACACCGGG
>NZ_QTQM01000181.1:0-729 GCF_003854225.1 Burkholderia sp. Bp8986
TGTCGGCCGGGACCGGCGCATCCACCTGGATCTGATCGATGCCCGGGGACCGGGATGTTTCGCCCACGGCCAACGCGAGGCGACGCACGCCTCCATTACGCGCGGCGAGCTTCACGATGGCGTCGTTGCTGAACCCGGCGTCGATGAGAGCCTGACGATGGTTGAGGACCGCCTGCAGCGCCTGCGAGCCTCCGTTATTGGCGGCGATCTTCAAGATGTCGTCGTTGCTGAAGCCGGCGTCGATGAGAGCCTGGCGATGGTTGAGGACCGCCTGCAGCGCCTGCGTGCCTCCGTTATTGGCGGCGATCTTCAAGATGTCGGCGTTGCTGAACCCGGCGTCGATGAGAGCCGGGCGATGGTTGAGGACCGCCTGCAGCGCCTGCGAGCCTCCTATATTGGCGGCGATCTTCACGATGTCGGCGTTGCTGAACCCGGCGTCGATGAGAGCCTGACGATGGTTGAGGACCGCCTGCAGCGCCTGCGAGCCTCCTTTATTGGCGGCGATCTTGAAGATGTCGGCGCGCTGCAGATGGTCAGTTAGCTCGTGGGCATGCTCCGCAATATAAAGTAGCGTCTGCCGTCCTCCGTGCGTACGTTCAATTCGGGTCTGCTCGGCGTCGGTCAGTTCTAGCGGATTGGTTGTATGAGGCAGAGACAGCCGGAGGGGATAGGGCACGGCTCGGCGGTTGGAAAGATGGATACCGGAACGCAAAACCCGACGCTGCGAAG
>NZ_QTQM01000182.1:0-728 GCF_003854225.1 Burkholderia sp. Bp8986
CGGCCGTGGTACGGCGCCATCGCGAGCGTCTCGATCAGGCCGGCCATCAGGTTGGTCGACACCTGCGGCAGCCAGCTGCCGAGCTCGAGCCCCTTCTTCGTCGCCTCGCCGGTCTGGCGGGCCGTCATCTTCGCGTAGATGTCGTCGACCAGCTTGCGGAAGGCCGGATCCAGCCGGTTGCGCGGATGCTTGAACGGCACCTTGATCTCGGCGATCACGCGGCCCGGGTTCGACGACAGCACGAGAATGCGGTCGCACATGAACACCGCTTCCTCAATGTTGTGCGTGACGATCAGCACCGACTTGATCGGCATGCGGCCTTGCGTCCACAGGTCGAGCAGGTCGGTACGCAGCGTTTCGGCGGTCAGCACGTCGAGCGCCGAGAACGGCTCGTCCATCAGCAGGATCGTCGGATCGACCACGAGCGCGCGCGCGAAGCCCACGCGCTGGCGCATGCCGCCCGACAGCTCGCGCGGGTACGCGTTCTCGAAGCCGTCGAGACCGATCAGGTCGATCGCGGCGAGCGCGCGTTCGCGCCGCTCGCGTGCGCCGACGCCGAGTGCTTCGAGGCCGGCTTCCACGTTCTGCAGCACGGTCAGCCACGGAAACAGCGCGAAGGTCTGGAACACCATCGCGACGCCTTCGGCCGGGCCGCGCAGCGGCTTGCCGAGATAGGTCACGTCACCGCCGGTCGGCTCGATCAGCCCGGCGATGATCCGCAGCAGCGT
>NZ_QTQM01000183.1:0-724 GCF_003854225.1 Burkholderia sp. Bp8986
GTGCGACACGTGTCGCCGTCCGCCGGACGTAAATCGGTAATGTAGTGGATGGCAAAGTCTGTTTCTGTCTTGTCACGCGCGGCTTGCCGTGCCGTGACCTGCCGTACGACCGGCAGTTGCCTACCTGGACGTGCGTGGCTGGTAACGGTCGCGTGCGAAGCTTCAGGGACAACGTACTCGTCGAGAGACGTCACCACTGGCGACGGTGAGTGACGACGCTGCAAGCCGCGGTGTGGCGTGGAGACCAGGCAAGTTCCGCATGCGCAACAGATGTGAACCGTCGATAAACCTCGTCATGTATGACGGGCCGAAGCGGCTTGCAGGCCCGAGCCAAAAAGGCACGCAGCTGGATGCTCCTTTGGGTTGTAGGAGTACGTCGTCGCAACGCTGCCGGGGAAAAGACGGGCGCTAAACGGACAGGCTCGCTGCGAGGTGAAGTTTAGCCCGCTTGCGGGTCGGCAGGAACGGGAACGTGGTAAGCCCGATTCTCCGCCATCGGTCTGAAGCCGGACCCGTGGCAGGTGAGCCGTGAGGCGAGCTGTTGGAGGAGCGGGTACGAGAACGCGGAAAAAGCGAACGCCGGGCTGTAATCGCCCGGATAGGGGTTCAAACTTTGCCCCGGCCTGAAAAGGTGCAGACTTCCGCGTGGTGCAGCTGTCGCAGGTCCACGTTTGAGATTCATCGAGGGGAAGCTTGTGAGAGACCGGTATGACTACGGTTCAGC
>NZ_QTQM01000184.1:0-722 GCF_003854225.1 Burkholderia sp. Bp8986
GCGGCGCTCGGGAACGCCGACAGGAACAGCACCGTCTGCGCGACGTCCTGCACCGTCGTGAACACGCCGTCGACCGTGTTGCCGAGCATCACCTTCTTCACCACTTCCTCTTCGCTGATGCCGAGCTCCTTCGCCTGCTCCGGAATCTGCTTGTCGACCAGCGGCGTGCGCACGAAGCCCGGACATACGACGTGCGAGCGCACGTTGTGCTTCGCGCCTTCCTTCGCCAGCACGCGCGCCAGACCCAGCAGCCCGTGCTTGGCCGTCACGTACGCCGACTTCAGCGGCGACGCTTCGTGCGAGTGCACCGAACCCATGTAGATCACGACGCCGCCGCGATCGTCCTTGTACATGTGCTTGAGCGCGGCCTTGGTCGTCAGGAACGCGCCGTCGACGTGGATCGCCTGCATCTTTTTCCAGTCGGAGAACGCGTAGTTCTCGATCGGGTTGACGATCTGGATGCCCGCGTTCGACACGAGGATGTCGACCGAGCCGAACGTGTCGGCCACCTTGTCGATGCCGCTGTTGACCGCTTCCTCGTTGGTCACGTCCATCGCGACGCCGATCGCCTTGCCGCCTGCCTTGACGATCTCGTCGGCAACCGCGTTTGCGCCGTCCTGGTTCAGGTCGGCGATCGCCACGGCCGCGCCCGCTTTCGCGAGCTCCAGCGCGATTTCCTTGCCGATGCCGCTTGCGGCGCCCGTGACGACTGCGGTCTTGCC
>NZ_QTQM01000185.1:0-716 GCF_003854225.1 Burkholderia sp. Bp8986
TCCCCTCGCGCACTGCAGGAGCCGCCCATGCGCGGTTTCTCGCGACAAGCCGCCACACGAATGTGTGTCTGCCTTTCAGCAACGAACAGGTGGGCAGGTCGCAGTCAGCAGGCGGCGCCTGCTGACCGTGGCTGGCTGGCTCACGTCCAGCAGCCGGCATCGTCCTGATTCAGCGCGATGCCGGATAGGCGATGGCCAGCTTAATGCAGCACTATTAAATATACGGGCATGTGTCAATCTCACCACCAGATTCCAGATAAAGTGTCACTTTTCTTTCACTTCCCCAGAAGGGGCGCTGCGCCAACAGGAAGTAGATTCTGTCGCGCCCTCGTCTGCTGGACTATCCGCCGCGCGCTGCCCCTCCTTGATGAAACCGCTGCCATGGCGCTGCCGGGGTGATCTTGCGGATTTCGTGGTTGTCATGGTCGGCCACGTACTCATTGCCCGGCATCCACCGCCACACCGGTGGGGACGTTAAACGACGCGACGGATCCAGCCCCATCGGCATGTCCTGGCGTGGTCGAACCCGCCAACGTCGTCACCGCCCCCGTCGGGGTGATCTTGCGGATCGCGTTGTTCCAGGCGTCGGCCACGTACACGTTGCGCGCCGCATCCACGGCCACACCGGTGGGGGTGTTGAGAGCGGCTAACACAACCTGAACATGATGCTGCGGGCGTCGTATCGTCTACGGCATGGCAAGACGCAAAATCAGTAA
>NZ_QTQM01000186.1:0-704 GCF_003854225.1 Burkholderia sp. Bp8986
GCGCGGTACAGCTCCGTGTACAGCCACGATTGCTTGAAGGCGTCCGGGTACGCGTTGAGCTCATCGCTCTGGCGGCCGGCCTGCAACGCGTCGAACGCGGCGTCGGCGGCCAGCATGCCGGTCTTGATCGCCGCGTGGCTGCCCTTGATCCGCGATGCGTTCAGGAAGCCCGCGTCGTCGCCGATCAGCGCGCCGCCCGGGAACACCGTCTTCGGCAGCGACAGCAGGCCGCCGGCCGTGATCGCGCGCGCGCCGTACGACACGCGCTTGCCGCCTTCGAGGAACGCGCGGATCGACGGGTGCGTCTTGTAGCGCTGGAATTCCTCGAACGGTGACAGGTACGGGTTCGTGTAGCCGAGGCCGACCACGAAGCCGACCACGACCTGGTTGTTGTCCATGTGATACAGGAACGAGCCGCCGTAGGTGTCCGACTTCAGCGGCCAGCCGGCCGTGTGGATCACGAGGCCCGGCTTGTGCTTCGCGGGATCGATCTCCCACAGTTCCTTGATGCCGATCCCGTAGGCCTGCGGATCGGCGTTCGCGTCGAGCTTGAACTTCGAGATCAGTTGGCGGCCAAGATGACCGCGGCAGCCTTCGGCGAACAGCGTGTACTTCGCGTGCAGTTCCATGCCGAGCTGGAAGTTCTCGGTCGGCTCGCCGTCCTTGCCTACGCCCATGTTGCCGGTGGCGACGCCTTTCACGGA
>NZ_QTQM01000187.1:0-698 GCF_003854225.1 Burkholderia sp. Bp8986
CTGCCGTCTCGGTACCACGTTCTCTGCCATGTTCTTCTCCATACAGTCAAAAAGTTATCAAACTTCTTGCTGTACGTGGAATCGGGGCAGGGTCAGTTGATCCGGCGTGATTACCTTGCCCTGCGGCGTGACGCCCTGGCGTTCCATCTGAAGTTGCTGCACCCAGCGGCGCAGCACCGTCTCGCCGACGCCGACCGAGCGGCTTGCTTCCATATGGCTATAGCCCTGGTCGAGCACCAGACAGGCGACTTGCTGTTTGAACTCCGGGGAAAACGTACGTCGTTGCTTGCTCATCAGACACCTCTTCATGGCGAACATTCTCGCCTAAATCAGAGTCCGGATTCATTAGACCACTACAGTCGAACATCTCGTTCACGTTGCCAAAATGCGTTGGCGCATTGAGCGTGACTACCAGGACCTCAAGCAGGAGTTCGGCCTTGGACACTTCGAGGGGCGTGGGTGGCGCGGATTTCATCATCATGCATCGCTATGCATCGCCGCCTACGGGTTTCTCGTCGCACAGCGCCTCAATGAAGGCGGTAAAAAAACTCCGAAATCCGCAGTGCACCTACCTTACCCACGAACTACATCGCACGCGGCTCCCCAGCGAATGCAGCGACACGTGGCGTTGGTGCACTCGATGAATGCGGACGCAACAGCCGTTTCCCAACGCCGTTATGCGGTGGCCCGCTCACGGC
>NZ_QTQM01000188.1:0-686 GCF_003854225.1 Burkholderia sp. Bp8986
GCTGGCTGAGAGCGTTGGTCAGCATGAGGCCGCTCGCAGGCTGGGCGTGCCGGTGGCGACGCTGGGGAACTGGTGCCGTGATCAACGCGATGGCAGTGCGCAGGCCGCAACGGGACTGGTGCCGAGTGCGCCGAGCTCAAGTCGTCGCCCGGTCAGCGACCTGGAAGCCGAGAACGGTCGTCTGCGTAAGGAGTTGGCCAGCGCAAAGCTGGATATCGAAATTCTTCGAAAGGCGACGGCGTACTTCGCGAAGGGGTCGCGGTGAGGTACGCCTGGATTGACACACATCGCGACCAGTACAGCGTCAGCCGGCTTTGCCGGGTTCTGGGTGTGTCGCGCAGCGGCTATTGTCAGTGGCGCGGCCGGGAGCCAAGTCGGCGGGCACTGGCCAATGCCATGCTGGACGCTGAGGTCGCCGCCATTCATCGTGCCAGCCGCGGTAGCTACGGCCCGTGGGTTGGTCGATGTCCGAGCGAATCAATGCGGATCTGGTCTGCCAGGCGTTGCGCAGCGCTTGCTGGCAACGCAAGCGGCCACCGGGATTGCTGCTGCACTCTGATCGCGGCCCAATATGTCAGTCGCGTGTACCGGAAACTGACCGCCGCGTTCAAGATCAACGTCTCAATGAGCCGTCGTGCCAACGCCTGGGACAACGCGCCGATGGAGAGCTTCTTCAAAACATTGAA
>NZ_QTQM01000189.1:0-672 GCF_003854225.1 Burkholderia sp. Bp8986
TGCTGATTTTGCGTCTCGCCATGACGCAAGCATATGGTCTTGAGCCCTTGACGTCCAGGTTGTGTTAGCGACTCTTAGTGTGGTGACGGTAAAGAGTCCATTCCAGAGAGGTGACCTTGCCGCTGTTTCGCGAATCCCATAGCTGAGAGATTTATGCGGCCGGCCCGTGTTGAGCGGCGAACCAGTTTTTCTCGAGCGTCATGGGGCTGACGTAGTCGAGCGTAGCCGGCGCGAATTGTAAAAGCCAAGCCAGTCGACGATTTCATCCATTGCCGTACGCCGGGTCGCGAAGTGCCGGCCATGCAGACGTGCAACTTTCAGCGAACCCGGCAGGCTTTCGGTCGGGGCATTGTCCCAGCAATCGCCGGGCCGACTTATCGACGAGCGCATGCCGTAGGCCCTCAGCGTGTCTTGGAACAGCCCGCTGCAATACTGGCTACCCCTGTCGTTATGGACGATAACGCCGGCCTCTGGGCGGCGCCGGAACCACGCCATACGCAGCGCATCCGTGACCAGTTCTGCTTTCATGTGCATCGACCAGCCCACCACCTGCCTGCTGAACAGGTCGATGATGACCGCCAGATAAACTCAGCCTGTGCGACACGTGTCGCCGTCCGCCGGACGTAAATCGGTAATGTAGTGGATGGCAAAGTCTGTTTCTGTCTTGTCACG
>NZ_QTQM01000190.1:0-668 GCF_003854225.1 Burkholderia sp. Bp8986
CTGGATGATCGAACGATGGGCTGGATGACCGTGCAAGGCATCAATCCGACCAATCGGCCGCTGTACCGCGCGCCGCCTCGAGCGTATGGCGTACTCGCGGCGCTGCGCTTGGCCAGACTGATCGAGTCGATCCGAAGCATGCAGGCCGATGTCCCGATTACCGTCGTATGCCACAGCCAAGGAAATATCGTGGGCCTCACTGCGGCGTTCTTCGGCGACGCATTCCCCGATGTCGAAGATCCGTGGGGGCGCACGGGCCACTGCGTGGCGGACGCCTACGTGCTGGCGAACGCACCGTACAGTCTCGCCAATGCTGACGGCCCGAACAAGTCCGACACATTCATGGATACCTGGTCGCAACGCGCGACGAAAGACGGCAGCGGCCGGCGTGGACGACAAACCTACGCTGCGCGCACGAAGACGTTCGGCACATTCCTTTCGATCATCGGTGCTCGAAAAGCATACGAACTGCCCGCCGACAAAATCGATGAAGACATGGAAAACAAGCGAGTCTCGCCGACCAGCAATCGGTCTTATGCGGCACAAGAGGATCGTTTTCGGCATGGTCTAATTGGGTCTACATACGGTCGCGTCACCGCATATTGCTGCCCACACGATCAAGTGATTTCGGCGGTGACGGTGCAAGGGATCGGCTGGCGCGGCATCAG
>NZ_QTQM01000191.1:0-666 GCF_003854225.1 Burkholderia sp. Bp8986
GGGGGCCAACGGCAGCATGGGCTGAGTGCGGTCCAACGCCTGGATCTGGCTCTTCTCATCCACGCACAACACCATTGCCTTCAGGGGTGGATCAAGGTACAGGCCGACGATATCGCGAACCTTGTCAACGAACAGCGGATCGCTCGAGAGTTTGAAGGTCTCCTGCCGATGCGGCTGCAGTCCAAAGGCTCGCCAGATTCGCGACACGGCCGTCTGCGAGAGTTCCATCTCCCGAGCCATCGTGCGCGTACTCCAGTGCGTTGCTCCCATAGGTACCGATTCGAGCGTCTTCGCAATAACGGCGTCGACACGCGTATCGTCAATCGTTCTGGGCGCACCGGGACGCGGCGCATCGACCAAACCATCGAGCCGATGCGCCATGTAGCGCGCACGCCATTTCGATACCGTTTGCTGGGTGACCCGCAGTTTCGCCGCGACCGTCTTGTTGTCGATGCCATCGGCGCAGGCCAGCACAATCCGCGCTCGCAATGCCGCCGCCTGCGCTGTCTTGCGGCGCATCGTCAGCGCTGTGAGTTGCGCGCGCTCCGCTTCGCTCAACACGAGTTCCGCCTTGGGTCTTCCGCTCATCGCCGCCTCTTCGTGTTCATGGCATGAACTACACGGTACTACAGGCCGCATATTATTCAATGAATTTATAACTCACGA
>NZ_QTQM01000192.1:0-656 GCF_003854225.1 Burkholderia sp. Bp8986
GGCCTGAAGAGCGACACGTGGGGCCAGCTGCAGGCCGGCCGCAACCTGTTCATCGACAGCGACGGCGTGTGGGAATTCGATCCGTTCGTGCAGCAGGCGTTTTCGTCCGCATCGCTCGTGCGCGGCCGCAACTGGCAGCAGAGCAGCAACAACATCGAATATCACAGCCCGGTGATCGGCGGCTTCGACGTGCAGGCGCAGTATGCGTTCGGCAACCAGTCGCGCGGCTTCAACTACGGCGCGGCCGACGACTTCGGCCGCTCGGACGGGATCATGATCTCGTATCACTCGCCGATGCTCGACGTGCGCGGCCTCTACGACGAGCTGCGCGACAACAACGGCAAGTTCAGCAACATCTTCACCGCGTCGCGCGAGTATTTCGTCGGCGCGAACGTGAAGGTGTCGAAGTTCAAGATCCAGGGGGCGTATACGCATTACCAGGCGCCGGACAGCCCGGCGGGCGTCGCCGATCGCGCCGATCACTACTGGCTCGGCGCGACCTACACGGCCACGCCGCAGTGGGCGGTGACGGGCGGCGGGTATTACGTGAAGGTCGGCGATGGCGGCGGCGACGCGTCGCACGATCCGTCGGGCCACGCGATCATGTACGTGCTCGGCACGACGTACAACCTGTCGAAGCGCACGTTCCTGTACGG
>NZ_QTQM01000193.1:0-603 GCF_003854225.1 Burkholderia sp. Bp8986
AGCGACGTATCGGACCAGCTTGGGCCACTGTCCGCTCATGTACTGCAATGCCTTGCCGAGCAGACTCGACGGCACGATGCCCGGCAGATGCTCGACCAGCATGCGCTCGATGATGGCGAGCACGCGGGCGCTGTACCGGGCGCGCAGTCGCTGCCGGCGTTCGGGCGTCCACTTCGCACTGCGCGCCTCGGCTGCGAACAGCTTACCGATCAGCACGACGAAGCGCGTCGCCAGCAGGTCCGGCGAGCGTGCCGCCTTCGGCACCGACTCCTCGGCCTTGATGAAGCCGCGGCGCACGTGTGCCCAGCATCCGAGATGCACGAGCTGGTGATCGTGGACGATGCCGTTGTAGAGCTCGTACCCATCCGTCATTAGCACGGTGCCAGGCTGCACGCCGGCATAGAGCTTCTGCGCATGTTGGGCACCGCGCCCCAGCGAGTACGAGAACATCCGTACAGGCGGCCCCGAGCCGTTGATCTGCGCCCACAAGTAACTCTTCGCCTGCGGCCTTCGTCCCGGTTCCTTCAGCACCTGGAACGTTGTCTCGTCGCCGTAGATCAGGTCCGATTCGAGCAGCGCGTCGCGCATCAGGTTGATCACCGG
>NZ_QTQM01000194.1:0-589 GCF_003854225.1 Burkholderia sp. Bp8986
AAGAAATGGGCTGCGGCTCAGGCACGGCGTGCTGGCGGCGGCTGGTGGCGTGGCAAGAGGCCGATGTCTGGCAACGCATCCACGAAGCGCTGCTGGCGGAGTTACGCCGTCGTGGCCAACTCGACATGGCACGCGCGATTGTCGACAGCTCGTCGGTCCGCGCGATGCTCGCGGAAAAAAACCGGCCCGAACCCAACGGACCGGCGCAAGCTCGGCAGCAAGCACCACCTCATCGTCGACGCGCAAGGTATCCCGCTCGCGGTCATCTTGACTGCCGCGAATTGCAACGACATCACGCAACTCGATGCGTTGGTTGCGGCGATCCCTCCCATCCGAGGAAAGCGCGGACGGCCGCTGCGCAAACCGAAGATTGTTCAGGGCGACCGGGGCTACAGTTCCGAGCCGCACCGGCAGCGTCTGCGCGAACGCGGCATCACGCCCTTGCTTGCCAAAATCGGTTCGCCTCACGGCAGTGGCCTCGGTAAAACGCGCTGGTTCATCGAACGTTCCATTGCCTGGCTTCATGCATTCAGACGGCTCAAGATTCGCTACGAACGGTACGCACACGTGCATGAGGCATTCCTCTCGC
>NZ_QTQM01000195.1:0-587 GCF_003854225.1 Burkholderia sp. Bp8986
CGGGGACCGGGATGTTTCGCCAACGGCCAACGTGAGGCGACGCGCGCCTCCACCATGCGCGGCGATCTTCACGATGTCGTCGTTGCTGAACCCGGCGTCGATGAGAGCCTGACGATGGTTGAGGACCGCCTGCAGCGCCCGCGAGCCTCCTTTATTGGCGGCGATCTTCACGATGTCGGCGCGCTGCAGATGGTCAGTTAGCTCGTGGGCATGCTTGGCAATATAAAGTAGCGTCAGCCGTCCACCGTGCGTACGTTCAATTCGTGTCTGCTCGGCGTCGGTCAGTTCGAGCGGATTGGTTGTATGAGGCACAGACAGCCGGAGGGGATAGGGCACGGCTCGGCGGTTGGAAAGATGGATACCGGAACGCAAAACCCGACGCTGCGAAGAATTGCCTTGGGAATGACCGGAACGTGTGGAGTCCTGCCCGGGTGGCGGAGCCAGCAACTCGGATGTGATGGCCATGGTATCGGCCGGGATCGGCGCATCCACCTGGATCTGATCGATGCCCGGGGACCGGGATGTTTCGCCAACGGCCAACGTGAGGCGACGCGCGCCTCCACCATGCGCGGCAATCTTCACGATGT
>NZ_QTQM01000196.1:0-582 GCF_003854225.1 Burkholderia sp. Bp8986
GGGGGTGCCCCTATGTGTTTCGTCAAGCGTTAGGGGCTGACTTGGGTTGGTAAATGGTGCCGTCACGCAGCATGGCGAACAGGACGTCGCAGCGTCGCCGTGCGAGCGCGATGAGCGCTTGGTTATGACGCTTGCCTTGCTGGATCTTGCGCGAGTAATAGGCCCGCGAGACTGGGTCCCGCAAGGCCGCGAAGGCGGATAGGAACAAGGCACGCTTGAGTACCTTGTTGCCGCGTCTGGATGGATGTTCGCCGCGTATCGATGAGCCGGAGCGTCGGGTGACCGGGGCAAGGCCAGCGTAGGCTGCTAGGTGTGCAGCTGAAGCGAACACCTTATGGGCAACCTCGGTTAGGAGTCTGGCGGCGGTCCTGGCGCCGACTCCCGGCATGCTGGTCAGGACCGGCCAAAGAGGGTGAGCAAGCACCAGTCGTTCAACTTCGGCAGCGACCTCGTCGCGTTGCTGACGCAAGGCCGCAAGCTGCTGGGCCAAACGGGGCATAACGATGGTGGCGGCTTGCGTGCCGGGCACGGTTACGGCTTGTTCGCTCAGTGCCTGAACGATCTCGGCCGCCAAGCCTTTGC
>NZ_QTQM01000197.1:0-581 GCF_003854225.1 Burkholderia sp. Bp8986
ACCGTCGAATATTCGACCGATGGCGGTCATACCTGGAGCACCAGTTTCAGCGCGACCGAGGGCGTGAACGACGTACAGGTTCGGCAAACCGATATCGCCGGCAACACGTCCGACCCGACGTCGTTCAACTTCACGCTCGACACCTCCGCCGCGGCCCCCGGCGTGGCCCTCACCACCGATTCCGGCAGCAGTGCCTCCGACTACATCACCAATGTCGGCACGTTGAACCTCACCGGCATCGAAACCGGCGCCACTGTGCAGTACAGCGTCGACAACGGCGCGCACTGGAGCACCAGCTTCAACGCCATCGAAGGCACGAACAACGTGCAGGTCCGCCAGATCGACGTGGCCGGCAATACCTCGTCGGCGACGTCGTTCAATTTCACGCTCGACACCTCGGCCGCCGCGCCCGGCGTGGCCCTGACCACCGATTCCGGCAGCAGCGCGTCTGACCACGTCACCAATGTCGGCACGCTGAACCTGACCGGCATCGAAACTGGCGCGACCGTCGAATATTCGATCGACGGCGGTCATACCTGGAGCACCAGTTTCAGCGCGACCGAAGGCGTGAACGACGTACA
>NZ_QTQM01000198.1:0-580 GCF_003854225.1 Burkholderia sp. Bp8986
CCCGCGACGCCGTTGCCGGCGTCGACGACGAGCTTCAGCGGGCGCGCGAGCTTCACGTCGCCAACGATGCGCGCGAGGTACTGATCGGCGACGTCGAACTGCTCGAACGCGCCGCTGCCCGTTTCGAAGCGCTCGTCGACGATGCGGCGGTACAGCGCCTGGATCTGCTCGCCGTAGATCGCCGCGCCGCGCAGCACCATCTTGAAACCGTTGTAGTCGGGCGGGTTGTGGCTGCCGGTGACGACGATGCACGAATCGACGCGGCGCTCGCCGCCCTTCAGCGCAAGCGGCACGCTCGCCGCGAAATAGCCGACCGGCGTGGGCACCATGCCGACGTCGACGACGTCGACGCCCGCCGCACGCAGGCCATCGGCGAGCGCGCCGACGAGCTCGGGCCCCGACAGGCGGCCGTCGCGCGCGACGACGACCGCGTCGCCGCCCTGGGCGCGCACTTCGCTGCCGAATGCCCGGCCGATCGCGCGCGCCGTGTCGGCGTCGAGCGTCTTGCCGACCACACCGCGAATGTCATATGCCTTGAAGATGGATTGGGAGATCATCGATTCTCTCTGGGTTGCGTGCA
>NZ_QTQM01000199.1:0-578 GCF_003854225.1 Burkholderia sp. Bp8986
TCAGTAGGTGTCGCTGCAACTGCTGCAGCGGCTGTGGCATCGTGATGAACGGAGCACCATTGCGCAACGCGCCGGGTTTGCGCTCGACCAGCGTGATGTAATGGCGCCAGTCGTAGAAGGTCATGTGCCGCTCGAAGCTGCGTTCGTGGCGTGCGATCTCCTGGGCGTCGGCGACGACGCTGAGATATGCCGGATAGCAGCGCACGCTCACCAGCTGGTTCGTGTACTCGGTGGGCACGCTGTAGCGGTTGCGCTGGAAGTGGATGAGGCTGATCGACGACACCCGCAGGGTCTGCTCGACATAGCCGTCGAACGGGCGTGGATTGGGCATCAGCCTGGTGCGCTCGTCCTGCAGCACGTCCTCGACCGTCAGCTCGGGCCACTGCGGGTGCCGCATCTGCCAGGCCTGACGACACTGGCCCGCGACCCATTCGTTCAGAAGCTCCAGCGTTTCCCAGCGCCGTAGCGCAGCCTCGTGCCAGATCTGGCGGCGCCGGTCCTGCACGTTCTTCTCAACGATGCCCTTCTCCCAGCCGGCGGCACGGTTGCAGAATTCCGGCTCGAACAGGTAATGGCCG
>NZ_QTQM01000200.1:0-573 GCF_003854225.1 Burkholderia sp. Bp8986
TTCCAGCAGGGCGAGATCCTCGTGAACGGCCAGTCGGTCGGCGACAAGAAGACGAACCTGTCGAAGCTGCGCTCGAAGGTCGGGATGGTGTTCCAGCATTTCGAGCTGTTCCCGCACCTGTCGATCACCGAGAACCTGACGCTCGCGCAGGTCAAGGTGCTCGGCCGCGGCAAGGACGAAGCGGCCGAGAAGGGCATGAAGCTGCTCGATCGCGTCGGCCTGAAGGCGCATGCGCACAAGTTTCCGGGCCAGCTTTCGGGCGGCCAGCAGCAGCGGGTCGCGATCGCGCGCGCGCTGTCGATGGACCCGATCGCGATGCTGTTCGACGAGCCGACGTCCGCGCTCGATCCCGAGATGATCAACGAAGTGCTCGACGTGATGGTCGAACTCGCGCAGGAAGGCATGACGATGATGGTCGTCACGCACGAGATGGGCTTCGCGAAGAAGGTCGCCCATCGCGTGATCTTCATGGACAAAGGCGCGATCGTCGAGGACGACCGCAAGGACGATTTCTTCTCGAATCCGAAGTCGGACCGCGCGAAGGACTTCCTCGCGAAAATCCTGCACTGAGCG
>NZ_QTQM01000201.1:0-570 GCF_003854225.1 Burkholderia sp. Bp8986
CGTCGCCTCACGTTGGCCGTTGGCGAAACATCCCGGTCCCCGGGCATCGATCAGATCCAGGTGGATGCGCCGATCCCAGCCGACACCATGGCGGCTGAATCCGATATGCCCTCGAATCGTTCGGATCCAGCGGACAGTACCGGTATTCCGGTAACGAATGGGAGATCTCATTCACTTCAGCTGAACGCCGGCAATGACACCTTTCCGCATTCCGTCGCCAGCGCTTACGTCCCCATGGTTCAGCTCGGGAACTCTGTGTCTAGTCCCGCCACGCCATCCGGGTTTCTGAGCTTCGATCAGCTCCAGGCACTTTGGGATGTGCCGATCCCGGCCGACACCATGGCCATCACATCCGGTTTGCAGGCTCCGCCACCCGGGCAGGACTCCACACGTTCCGGTCGTTCCCAGGGCAATTCTTCGCAGCGTAAGGGCTTGCGTTCCGCTATCCATCGTTCGGCCCGCCGAGCCGTGCCCTATCCCGTCCCGCTGTCTTTGCCTCATACAACCAATCCGCTCGAACTGACCGACGCCGAGCAGACACGAATTGAACGTACGCACGGTGGACGGCAG
>NZ_QTQM01000202.1:0-564 GCF_003854225.1 Burkholderia sp. Bp8986
GTTTCGATGAACAGGTTGATGAATGCAGGAACGGTTGCGCTGCGCGCCCAGTCGCGCTGCAGTTCGCAGAACAGCTGCGCGACGCTGATCATCTGGCCGCCGGCCTGCTCGATGCGGCGCAGCGCGGCTTCGTGCGCGGCGACCGACGTGCCGCCGACTGCGTCGACCACCACATAGACTTCGTAGCCGGCCTTCAGCGCGTCGAGCGCGGGGAAGGTCAGGCACGCTTCGGTCCACAGCGCGGTCATGATCAGTTTCTTGCGGCCGGTGGCCTCGACGGCCTTGCGGAACTCGACGTCTTCCCACGAGTTGATGCTGGTGCGGTCGTAGGTCGGATAGCCTTCGAGCGCGGCGCGCAGTTGCGGGATCGGCGGCTTGTTCAGGCCGGTCTTCACGTTGACGGTCGAGTGGACGATCGGCAGGTCGTATGCGACCGCGGCCTTCGATGCGCCGACGATGTTGTTGATCAGCAGCTGGCGATCCATCGATGCAATCGAGTTCACCTGGACCGGCTGGTAGTCGATGACGATGAACGCCGCGTTCTGCGGGGTGAGCAGGTGGTCG
>NZ_QTQM01000203.1:0-562 GCF_003854225.1 Burkholderia sp. Bp8986
TTGATTTCAAGCGCGGTTTTGAAATCAACAGCCTTTTCGATCGCGGTAATCTCAAAGGGCCGGAGGGACTGCGGGGCACATTGAAGTATCGGGACCCGCAAAGCGGTCGCGAGCAAAAATACACGATCACCGCTCGGCTGGTTGACACCGCTCGGCTGGACAGCGCCGACCGCGTGGCTTATGAGCTTGTGCCAACCATGGACTTCAGAGCCAGCGTCCGGAACATCTTTCACGCGATGTTGACGGTTCTGCAATTCCGTATCGCGAAGTGCGTGTCGCCGCAGCATAAGGCGGAAGTAGAAAGTCAGTTCAAGGCGTTCGTTGACGGTCAGCGAAACGAGACACGCTTTGGTGCCTTCGACAAGACACTCGACCTGCTGACGGATCTGGACAAGAGGGCTTTTGCCGAGCCGGGCAAGACCGAGGCGGATCCAGAGCGGGGTGCGCTGATTTTCAACATGCTGGACAAGATCTGCAAGGAGGTGAAGGATTTTGCGGCATGCCGGACGCCCGAACATAGCATCGACGTTGTGACCCGCATGGAGCAGAAGCACTACAAGGG
>NZ_QTQM01000204.1:0-559 GCF_003854225.1 Burkholderia sp. Bp8986
CCCACTAAAAAATTTAGTGGGAACTACGATACATTCGATCAGGCCTCGTGGACGTACGGCCGCCCCGAGCCGCTTACCACCGAGGGGCGCCAAGTTCTGGATGAAGGTATTCAACGATTTGAAGACACGAGGCGTGGCCGACATCCTGATTGCCTTAACCGACGAACTGAAGGGCATGCCAAAAGCGGTGGCAGCGGTATCTCCAGCCATGACGCTGCAAACCTGTATCGTCCACCTGATCCGCAACAGCCTCGACTACCCGAGTTGGAAAGATCGCCGATCGCTTGCTGTTGTGTGAGGGTGTTTTGGAAACGCGACGGGGCTATGCAAACATCGCGTTACCCCTTGTTGTATTTGGGGCCGGCTGCAGGACTCAAACGCGCCACCTGACGATTACAAAGCACTTGGAATTTCCAATAATTTCATATAAGTAGCTGTACGATTCGCAGACATCATTTCACTTTTTTGAAGGCCGTTTCTTTGTATGCGATCCGTTAACGACGTCCTTGTCTAGAAATCGCTTCACTCTGATGCTACGTGTCCACGTGGACAGCTGGTA
>NZ_QTQM01000205.1:0-542 GCF_003854225.1 Burkholderia sp. Bp8986
CGCCGTCCGTAACGTGGATGCCGAGACTTGCCACCGTTGTTGCAGGCCAATCCGTTCACTCTGCTCATACTTCGATGCAAGACACTCAACTACATGGTGCCGTCGATGTCTTCGTCGGCGTCGATGTCGGTAAAGGCCAGCATCACGCCGTTGCGCTCGATCGGAACGGCAAGCGTCTGTACAACAAGGCGCTACCCAACGACGAGGTCAAGCTGCGAGCCCTCATCGCCGAACTCAAGACTCACGGTCGATTGCTGTTCGTCGTCGATCAGCCCTCAACCATCGGTGCGCTTCCTGTAGCCGTTGCCCGCGCCGAAGGCGTACTCGTCGCCTATCTGCCCGGACTGGCCATGCGCCGCATCGCTGATCTGCACGCCGGCGAAGCCAAGACCGATGCCCGAGACGCCGCGATCATCGCCGAAGCCGCTCGCTCGATGCCGCATACGCTGCGCTCGCTTCGACTGGCCGACGAGCAACTCGCCGAGCTCACCATGCTCTGCGGCTTCGATGACGACCTCGCCGCTCAGGTCACGCAAACCAGC
>NZ_QTQM01000206.1:0-538 GCF_003854225.1 Burkholderia sp. Bp8986
TAATGGCCGCACATTGCCTCGAAGCGTGCGTTGACCGCGCGCTCCTTGCCGCGGCCGACCTTGTCCACGGCGGTCTTCATGTTGTCGTAGATGCCGCGGCGCGGAACGCCGCCAAACGCGGCGAATGCGCGGGCGTGCGCATCGAACAGCATCTCGTGACTCTGGGTCGGATAGGCGACCAGCCAGAACGCCCGGCTGGCATTGAGCTTGACGTGGGCGACCTCCAGGCGTCGCCGCAACCCGCCGATGAAGGCGTATTCGCAGCTCCAGTCAAACTGGAATGCTTCGCCGGGTTCGAAGGCCAGCGGTACATAGGCCTTCCTGCGCGGGGCTTCAGCCTGCTCCTCGTGCCAGCGTCTCACGAAGGCGCTGACGCGGCCGTAGCTGCCGGCGTAGCCCTCGCCGCGGATGGCCTCGAACATGAACCGGGCCGTGCGCCGGTCACGCTTCGGGCGATGACTGTCTGCCCGCAGCCAGCCCGTCAGTTGCGCGGCCCACTCGTCGACGACGCTCGGGCTGACGCGCTTCGGGTACTTCG
>NZ_QTQM01000207.1:0-466 GCF_003854225.1 Burkholderia sp. Bp8986
ACGTCCATCTCAAAGACGCTTCCGCTATCCAAATTACTTACTTCTTCCAGATTGTTAAAGAACGACAGCCGATACTTACTACGTATCACTCTGACTGGCTCAATCGCCAATGACAAAGACTCGACCCAAGTCGAACGCTTGTCATTGAAGATTGGTGGAGGCAGACGGGATCGAACCGACGACCCCCTGCTTGCAAAGCAGGTGCTCTCCCAGCTGAGCTATGCCCCCATGAGTACAGATTCCCTCAGGTACCTACCGCCAGACAATGGTGGGTCTGGTTGGATTCGAACCAACGACCCCCGCCTTATCAAGACGGTGCTCTAACCGACTGAGCTACAGACCCCTGAGTCTGTCTTTAAATTTACAGCCGATAAGCGTGAGCGCTCAACTTTGCGAGAAGCTCTGGAAAGGAGGTGATCCAGCCGCACCTTCCGATACGGCTACCTTGTTACGACTTCACCCCAGT
>NZ_QTQM01000208.1:0-456 GCF_003854225.1 Burkholderia sp. Bp8986
TTCGCCAACGGCCAACGTGAGGCGACGCGCGCCTCCACCATGCGCGGCAATCTTCACGATGTCGGCGTTGCTGAACCCGGCGGCGATGAGAGCCTGACGATGGGTGAGGACCGCCTGCAGCGCCTGCGAGCCGCCATCATGCGCGGCGATCTTCACGATGTCGGTGTTGCTGAACCCGGCGTCGATGAGAGCCTGACGATGGTTGAGGACTGCCTGCAGCGCCTGCGAGCCGCCATCATGCGCGGCGATGTTCAAGATGTCGTCGTTGCTGAACCCGGCGTCGATGAGAGCCTGACGATGGTTGAGGACCGCCTGCAGCGCCTGCGAGCCTCCGTTATTGGCGGCGATCTTCACGATGTCGGCGCGCTGCAGATGGTCAGTTAGCTCGTGGGCGTGCTCCGCAATATAAAGTAGCGTCTGCCGTCCACCGTGCGTACGTTCAATTCGTGTCTGCTC
>NZ_QTQM01000209.1:0-440 GCF_003854225.1 Burkholderia sp. Bp8986
CCCGCAGGCCAAGCGCGAAGCGGTCCGGATATTGATGACCGAACGTGCCATGGGTGTTACCCGGGCCTGCGGGCTGGGAGGGATTTCGCGCTCGCTGTTCCACTACGAATCACGCCGCCGAGTTGACGACGAAGCGCTGACTGGCCGGATGATGGCCATCGCCGCGCAAAAGCGCCGATACGGCTATCGCCGGATTCACGTGCTGTTGCAGCGGGATGGCTGCGTCGACAACCACAAGCGCATCTGGCGCCTGTACAGCAAGGCGGGGTTGAGCGTGCGCAAGCGGCGACGCAAGCGTATTGCGGCTGTCGAGCGCACGCCGCTGGCCATTCAAACAAAAATAAGATGGCGCAGTCTATCGGAGGGGGTGCCCCTATGTGTTTCGTCAAGCGTTAGGGGCTGACTTGGGTTGGTAAATGGTGCCGTCACGCAGCATGGCG
>NZ_QTQM01000210.1:0-434 GCF_003854225.1 Burkholderia sp. Bp8986
ATCAATGCGTACTTAAACTGCTTGATGAAGAACGACATTTCATCCAGCATCGCGGCGTACATCTTGACCTGCTTGTCCGTCCATTTGCCTGCGAACAGCTTTTCCCCCAACTCGCACGCTTCGCCCTCCTGTGTCCAAGCGCGCTCTATTGCCTCAGCGTCGACTCGCTTCGCATTATCGCCGCCACACTGATCATAAACATCCGCTCGGCTAACGTACGCCCTAGGGTCGAAGTAGATGAGCAGCCCATTCGAGAGCTTCATGGTGCGGGGGTCATCAAGCGTCTTTTCGACCTCTTCCGCCGGAAAAACGAAGGGCTGCGTCTCCCCGCCATGCTCCTGGCCGAATAGCCCGACGCCCTTGTAGTGCTTCTGCTCCATGCGGGTCACAACGTCGATGCTATGTTCGGGCGTCCGGCATGCCGCAAAATCCTT
>NZ_QTQM01000211.1:0-434 GCF_003854225.1 Burkholderia sp. Bp8986
TTCTTTACAGTGATGTCACCCATACCCGGTTTCTGAATTGCCAGCTGTCCGGCTTTTTTTTCGCCGGGGCGCGCATTCAAGATACATACATGGTGCGAACCAATATCGATCACATCACTCTTCAGGGATCGGGTAATGGCATCATCCATATGGATCTGGCAACCCAGTATTCGCTCCACACGGATCCGTTTAAAAAGGCCGATCCGGTATGGGATGATCCGGCGCAACGGGAGGCCCTGCTCCAGCAGGCGCGCGGAGACGGTATCAAGTCGTTGTGTCCGGTCGTGTTCGGACGAGGCTGACAGAGGAAGCATTCGTGGCTGGGGCGCAGGAGCCCGGCAATCTTCACTTTTCTGAGGCGTTGGTGCACTTCGATGGTCGAGGCGAATGGTAGGATGACGACCTTTCGCACCCGGTCCCTTTGCCGATGCCGC
>NZ_QTQM01000212.1:0-433 GCF_003854225.1 Burkholderia sp. Bp8986
GCGTGAAGGTCTACGGCGAAGGCGAATGGAAGGTGCGTCAGCATGGCTACTCGAAGCGCCGCACGTGGCGCAAGGTGCATCTCGCGCTCGACGCGAACACTGCTCAGATACGTGCTGCGCTGATGCCCCATCAGGACGTTGCCGACGGTGATGTCTTGGCCGAATTGCTCGACCAGATTTCGACCGAGGAACGTCTTGAGACCGTGGGCGGCGATGGAACCTACGACTCGAAGCCGTGTCATGCCGCGATTGCGGCACGCGGTGCGACACCCCGTATCCCGCCGCGCGACGGCGCTGTTCATTGGAAGGCGACCGTGCGGGGGAGCGCATGGCGCAACGACGCGGTCGATACAATCGCCCAACTCGGCCGCCGGGAATGGAAGAAGAGTTTCGGCTATCACCGCCGCTCGCTCGCCGAGAACGCGATGTACCG
>NZ_QTQM01000213.1:0-422 GCF_003854225.1 Burkholderia sp. Bp8986
TCGTAGATCTTCTTGCGGAAGACGATGCGATAGAACTCGTTGAGCATGGTCTTGTGCAGCCGTTCGACGATCCCGTTGGTTTGCGGCGACTTGGCCTTGGTTCGGGTATGGTCGATGTCCTCCAAGGCCAGATACAGCTCGTATTCGTGATGCTCGGGGTTGCCGCAGTATTCGGTGCCGCGATCTGTCAGCACGCGTAGCAGTGGAATGCCGAATCCGTCGAAGAACGGGACAACGCGATCGTTGAGCAGGTCCGCCGCCGGCAAGGGCGTCTTGCGATCGTAGAGCTTCGCGAACGCAACCTTCGAGTAGGTATCGACGAAAGTTTGCTGGTAGACACGGCCGACGCCTTTGAGGCTGCCGACATAGAACGTATCCTGCGCGCCGCAGTAGCCCGGACATTCGGACTCGAATTCGCCGTG
>NZ_QTQM01000214.1:0-416 GCF_003854225.1 Burkholderia sp. Bp8986
AAGGAACTGTACGATCGAGGCGGTGAAGCTGCGCTGCAGGAGATTTCCCACCACCGGCCGCTGCTCAAGAACCGCGTAGACCCACAGGTTGAGGCCGCCGTTGTCGAACTGGCCCTCGAATTGCCAGCCTACGGTCAAGTGCGTATCGCCAACGAGGTCCTCAAACGGCATGCTCTGTCCGTCTCGCCCCAAGGCGTTCGTAGCATCTGGTTGCGCCATGATCTGGAGACCATGCCGAAGCGCCTGAAGGCTTTGGAAGCCAAGTCCGCCCAGGAAGGGTTGGTGCTGACTGAGGCGCAACTGGTCGCGCTCGAACGCGCCAAGCACGAGAAGGAAGTACACGGCGAATTCGAGTCCGAATGTCCGGGCTACTGCGGCGCGCAGGATACGTTCTATGTCGGCAGCCTCAAAGGCGT
>NZ_QTQM01000215.1:0-416 GCF_003854225.1 Burkholderia sp. Bp8986
GGCACCAGTTCCCCAGCGTCGCCACCGGCACGCCCAGCCTGCGAGCGGCCTCATGCTGACCAACGCTCTCAGCCAGCCGCACCGCCTCCACCTTGAATCCCTTCGTGTACTGCCGCCTCGGTACCACGTTCTCTGTCATTCCATTCTCCATACAGACAAAAAGTTATCAAACTTCTTGCTGTACGTGGAATCGAGGCAGTGTCACTGAACAGTTGTGCCGTGTTCTTGAGCAGCCCCTTGTAGCGCACCTTGCGATGACGGAACAGGTTCTTGACGACATGAAACGGATGCTCGACCCGCGCGCGGATTTGCGCCTTGGTTCGCTCGAGCGCGATCATCGTATGCGATCCGTTAACGACGTCCTCCAGAGTAAATCGGTGGAGCGCTTAAGGTGCGGTAAGGAAGCGGATCAGCGC
>NZ_QTQM01000216.1:0-416 GCF_003854225.1 Burkholderia sp. Bp8986
ATCAATGCGTACTTAAACTGCTTGATGAAGAACGACATTTCATCCAGCATCGCGGCGTACATCTTGACCTGCTTGTCGGTCCATTTGCCACCGAACAGCTTTTCCCCCAGCTCGCGAGCCACCCCTTCCTGTGAGGCAGCACCATTCAGTGCCGCGTCGTCGGTGATACCCCACGCAAGAAGCTCTTCGCGACCGTCATACGCTCTCGGATCGAACCAGATGAGCTGCCCATTCGAGAGCTTCATGGTGCGGGCGTCACCCAGTGTCTTCCCCTCCTCTTCCGCCGGAAAAACGAAGGGCTGCGTCTCCCCGCCGTGCCTCAGGCCGAATAGGCCGCTACCCTTGTAGTGCTTCTGCTCCATGCGGGTCACAACGTCGATGCTATGTTCGGGCGTCCGGCATGCCGCAAAATCCTT
>NZ_QTQM01000217.1:0-401 GCF_003854225.1 Burkholderia sp. Bp8986
ATGCCGAGCTGGAAGTTCTCGGTCGGCTCGCCATCCTTGCCCACGCCCATGTTACCGGTGGCGACGCCCTTCACGGAACCGTCGTCGTTGTAGAGAATCTCCGCAGCGGGAAAGCCCGGGAAGATCTCGACGCCCAGGGCTTCCGCCTGCTGGCCGAGCCAGCGCGTGACGTTGCCGAGCGAGATCACGTAGTTGCCGTGGTTCTTGAAGTTGTCGGGCAGCGCCCAGTTCGGCGTCGTGACCGCGCTGCTCTCGGACAGGAACAGGAAGCGGTCTTCGGTCACCTCGACGTTCAACGGCGCGCCCTGTTCCTTCCAGTCGGGGAACAGCTCGGTGATCGCGCGCGGGTCCATCACCGCGCCCGACAGGATGTGTGCGCCGATCTCGGAACCCTTCTCGAG
>NZ_QTQM01000218.1:0-393 GCF_003854225.1 Burkholderia sp. Bp8986
CAATCTTCACGATGTCGTCGTTGCTGAACCCGGCGTCGATGAGAGCCTGACGATGGTTGAGGACCGCCTGCAGCGCCTGCGCGCCTCCGTTATTGGCGGCGATCTTCACGATGTCGGCGCGCTGCAGATGGTCAGTTAGCTCGTGGGCGTGCTCCGCAATATAAAGTAGCGTCTGCCGTCCACCGTGCGTACGTTCAATTCGTGTCTGCTCGGCGTCGGTCAGTTCGAGCGGATTGGTTGTATGAGGCAAAGACAGCGGGACGGGATAGGGCACGGCTCGGCGGGCCGAACGATGGATAGCGGAACGCAAGCCCTTACGCTGCGAAGAATTGCCCTGGGAACGACCGGAGCGTGTGGAGTTCTGCCCGGGTGGCGGAGCCAGCAACTCGGATG
>NZ_QTQM01000219.1:0-392 GCF_003854225.1 Burkholderia sp. Bp8986
AGATGGCGCGTGCACTTCACGTCGTAGATGATCTGCGCGCCCGGGTTGCGCGACAGCACTTCTTCCGCGAACAGCATCAGCTGGCGGTCCGGGAAGATGATCTGGCCGTCCTTCGTGACGACGCCCAGGCGGTCGCCGTCGCCGTCGAACGCGAAGCCGAGTTCGGCATCGGTGTCCTTCAGCGCCTGGATCACGTCCTGCAGGTTTTCCGGATGCGCGGGATCGGGATGGTGGTTCGGGAACGTGCCGTCGATGTCGGTGAAGCGCTCGACGAGTTCGCAGCCGAGCGCCTTGAACAGGCGCGTCGCGAGCGGGCCCGCGACGCCGTTGCCGGCGTCGACGACGAGCTTCAGCGGGCGCGCGAGCTTCACGTCGCCAACGATGCGCGCGAT
>NZ_QTQM01000220.1:0-385 GCF_003854225.1 Burkholderia sp. Bp8986
AGAACGGCAGCTCGACGTCCGGCTTCGCGGCCGTCAGCACGCGGCGGAAGTCCGCCTGGATGCGCTCGAGCCCTTCCGTGGTCTCCGCTTCAAAGCGCAGCACGACCACCGGCGTCGTGTTCGACGAACGCGCGAGGCCGAAGCCGTCCGGGTACTCGACGCGCAGCCCGTCGATCGTCACGACTTCGTCGGCGCCGTCGAACTTCGCTTCCTTCTGCAGCTTCTCGATCAGGCGGAAGTTCTCGCCCTCCTCGAGCTTGAGTTGCAGCTCCGGCGTGCTCATCGCGTCCGGCAGCGCATTGAGCAGTGCGCTCGGATCGGCCGTCTTCGCGAGGATCTCGAGCAGGCGCGCGCCCGTGTAGAGACCGTCGTCGAAGCCGTACCA
>NZ_QTQM01000221.1:0-366 GCF_003854225.1 Burkholderia sp. Bp8986
CAGTGAAAAGAGTGGTCGATTACAACGTGAAGGTCCGCGTGAAGTCGGACAACACGGGCGTCGACATCGCGAACGTGAAGATGTCGATGAACCCGTTCGACGAAATCGCGGTGGAAGAAGCGGTGCGGCTGAAGGAAGCCGGTGTCGCGACCGAAGTGATCGCGGTGTCGGTCGGCGTGACGCAAGCGCAGGAAACGCTGCGCACGGCGCTGGCAATCGGCGCGGATCGCGCGATCCTCGTCGAGTCGAACGACAGCGTCGAGCCGCTGGCCGTCGCGAAGATCCTGAAGGCGCTGGTCGACAAGGAACAGCCGCAACTGGTGATCCTCGGCAAGCAGGCGATCGACGACGATTCGAACCAGACGG
>NZ_QTQM01000222.1:0-366 GCF_003854225.1 Burkholderia sp. Bp8986
TGCCGTTCCACCCCGACTCGATCCGGCCTTTGCCAAGTCGCGCATGGTCGATCGGATGATGAACTTCTTCGAGATTGGGCCGCCATCACCGAAGACGCTTTGGAGCCGCGATACGCCTCCGGACGTGCAAATCACCCAAGGCGGCGCAAACGCCGGCTTCACGTCGCTGAACAACGCGCTGGACTACTTGCAGGCGAACCCCGACAAGACCGTCTGGGCGATGAACTGGGACGCCCCGAACTTCCCGCCCACGGATGCGCAGATCAACGAGAACCTCGTCGTGCTGTTCCTCGCCGGCCCAAACTTCAACACCGAGCGCGAACCGCTCGCCTGGATCGGCAAGGCCGCAACCGGCAACACGCACGA
>NZ_QTQM01000223.1:0-356 GCF_003854225.1 Burkholderia sp. Bp8986
AACCCCTGTACTCACCGTGAAAGGGTGATGTCCTAGGCCTCTAGACGAAGGGGACAACGTACTGCTTACATCTTTAATACAAAAGCCCGCTCAAAACGTTCATTTGAACGGGCATTGTTCTGGCGGAGCGGACGGGGCTCGAACCCGCGACCCCCGGCGTGACAGGCCGGTATTCTAACCAACTGAACTACCGCTCCAGCTTTCTTCACTCTCACCTGCAGGACCTCGTTCACGTCCTGCAAGCGTTGCGACACTTCTACTACGAAACGCCGCTGAATCCTGGCGTCCCCTAGGGGATTCGAACCCCTGTACTCACCGTGAAAGGGTGATGTCCTAGGCCTCTAGACGAAGGGGAC
>NZ_QTQM01000224.1:0-352 GCF_003854225.1 Burkholderia sp. Bp8986
AGTCGAGGACGTTGTAGAAGATAGTTCACGGAACGAACCTACGACGATGAAACGGCAAATGAGCTTTGCGGAAGCGGAAAGCGCGGGCAAGAAGCGCGTGACTCGGCGTCAGCGTTTCCTGGATGAGATGGAGAAACTCGTGCCGTGGTCGCGATTGCTGACGGCAATCGAGCCGTACTACCCGAAGGGAGCTCGCGGCCGCTCGCCGATCGGTCTGGAGCGGATGCTTCGAATCTACTTCCTGCAGCAGTGGTACAGCCTGTCGGACGAAGGGTTGGAGGATGCGCTGTACGACAGCATTGCGATGCGGGCGTTTGCCGGGATTGATCTGGCCGTCGAGAACGTGCCGGAT
>NZ_QTQM01000225.1:0-332 GCF_003854225.1 Burkholderia sp. Bp8986
CCGACGAGCAACTCGCCGAGCTCACCATGCTCTGCGGCTTCGATGACGACCTCGCCGCTCAGGTCACGCAAACCAGCAACCGCATTCGCGGCCTGCTTACTCAGATCCATCCGGCGCTCGAGCGTGTTCTCGGACCGCGCCTTGATCATCCAGCGGTACTCGATCTGCTTGAGCGCTATCCGTCGCCCGCCGCCCTTGCCAGCACCAGCGAGAAGACGCTCGCCAATCGCCTGACCAAGCTCGCTCCTCGCATGGGCAAAGGCTTGGCGGCCGAGATCGTTCAGGCACTGAGCGAACAAGCCGTAACCGTGCCCGGCACGCAAGCCGCCACC
>NZ_QTQM01000226.1:0-332 GCF_003854225.1 Burkholderia sp. Bp8986
GGTGGCGGCTTGCGTGCCGGGCACGGTTACGGCTTGTTCGCTCAGTGCCTGAACGATCTCGGCCGCCAAGCCTTTGCGCATGCGAGGAGCGAGCTTGGTCAGGCGATTGGCGAGCGTCTTCTCGCTGGTGCCGGCAAGGGCGGCGGGCGACGGATAGCGCTCAAGCAGATCGAGTACCGCTGGATGGTCAAGGCGCGGTCCGAGAACACGCTCGAGCGCCGGATGGATCTGAGTAAGCAGGCCGCGAATGCGGTGGCTGGTTTGCGTGACCTGAGCGGCGAGGTCGTCATCGAAGCCGCAGAGCATGGTGAGCTCGGCGAGTTGCTCGTCGG
>NZ_QTQM01000227.1:0-322 GCF_003854225.1 Burkholderia sp. Bp8986
ACGTCCATCTCAAAGACGCTTCCGCTATCCAAATTACTTACTTCTTCCAGATTGTTAAAGAACGACAGCCGATACTTTCGTACCGCTCTGACTGGCTCAATCGCCAATGAGAAAGACTCGAATGAATCATCATTCGAATGTTTTTCATTGAAGATTATCGAAAGCGGCCGGCATTATAACCGATAAAACCGCTAACAGACAGTCTTTCTGTCTTAATCAACAGCCGATAAGCGTGAGCGCTCAATTTTGCGAGAAGCTCTGGAAAGGAGGTGATCCAGCCGCACCTTCCGATACGGCTACCTTGTTACGACTTCACCCCAGT
>NZ_QTQM01000228.1:0-320 GCF_003854225.1 Burkholderia sp. Bp8986
TCGCACATGACCTGACGCGCAAGCTGTTTGACGAAATTGGCATCTCGCTGTGCGAACGCGGGCTGATGATGAAGGAAAGCACGCTGGTCGATGCGACGATCATCGAAGCGCCGCCGTCGACCAAGAACGCCGAGAAGCATCGCGATCCGGACATACATCAAACGAAGAAAGGCAATGCGTGGCACTTCGGCATGAAGGCGCACATCGGCGTCGATGCGGATTCGGGGCTGGTTCACAGCGTGGTCGGTACCTCCGCCAACGTGTCGGATGTTTCGCAAGCGCATGCGTTGTTGCACGGTCACGAGCAAGAAGCGTTCGGC
>NZ_QTQM01000229.1:0-317 GCF_003854225.1 Burkholderia sp. Bp8986
GGTCGCCAGAGCGATGAGCTCAACGCGTACCCGGACGCCTTCAAGCAATCGTGGCTGTACACGGAGCTGTACCGCGCGCGCAACTTCAAGCAGTGGATGGCGAAGGGCCTGTACCTCGGCACGCTGATGGTCGGGCTGGAACAGAAGGTGATGGGCGGCAACGTGCCGTGGACGCTGCACCACAAGCATGCGGACCACGAGATGCTGAAGCCGGCGTCGCAATGCACGCCGATCGAGTATCCGAAGCCGGACGGCAAGCTGACGTTCGACCGGTTGTCGTCGGTGTTCATCTCGAATACGAACCACGAGGAACACCA
>NZ_QTQM01000230.1:0-298 GCF_003854225.1 Burkholderia sp. Bp8986
CTGTTCCGCTGGCGCTACTACAAGAACGTCTACATGACTGACCCGGCCGACAAGCACGAAGACGTTGACAAATCCTATGGTTATCCTCGTTTCTGGAGGAATGAAAGGTAATCGTCGGGTATCGTGACATCCATTCTATGTTTCGGGAGGGGGGAAATTACGTCCGACGTTGACACGGGACGCTCGCGTGAGACGGCACGGACCTTCTTCGAACAGCTTCCTGCGGATTTCGGTGATGGTGATCAGGCGTTTCGGCGAACGTGATCAGTTTGGAAGGTGGTGTTGCGCGGTCAATGGA
>NZ_QTQM01000231.1:0-291 GCF_003854225.1 Burkholderia sp. Bp8986
CGTCGCCGCCGACGTGTTGCCGGCGACGTCAACCTGCCGGACCTGCACATTGTTCACACCCTCGACCGCCCCGAAGCCGGCACTCCAGTGCGCACCGTTATCGACGCTGTACTGCACGGTGGCGCCGGTTTCGATGCCGGTCAGGTTCAACGTACCGACATTAGTGACGTGATCAACAGCGCTGCTGCCCGAATCGACCGCCAGCGCCACACCCGGCGCCGCAGCCGACGTATCAAGCGTGAAACTGAACGACGTCGCCGCTGACGCATTGCCCGCGACATCAACCTGCCG
>NZ_QTQM01000232.1:0-291 GCF_003854225.1 Burkholderia sp. Bp8986
CACCAGCTTCAACGCCATCGAAGGCACGAACGACGTGCAGGTCCGGCAGATCGACGTCGCCGGCAACACGTCGGCGGTAACGTCGTTCAGCTTTACGCTCGATACCTCGGCGGCTGCACCGGGCGTGGCGCTCGCCACCGATTCCGGCAGCAGCGCTGTTGATCACATCACCAATGTCGGTACGTTGAACCTGTCCGGTGTCGAGACCGGCGCCACCGTCGAATATTCGATCGACGGCGGTCATACCTGGAGCACCAGTTTCAGCGCGACCGAAGGCGTGAACGACGTACA
>NZ_QTQM01000233.1:0-281 GCF_003854225.1 Burkholderia sp. Bp8986
CACGGACTCCGACACGCCATCACCATCATGCCTCACGCGCGCGCGAATGGGGAAACGGCCAGGCCGAGCCGCTTACGCAAATTCGGACAGACGGGTAAGTGGAATGCCCGGGGCCTGAGCCAGCGATAATGCAGGCAAAGGACCGGAAAGATGACGAAGAGAACCCGACGGACGCACTCAGCGGCGTTCAAAGCGAAAGTGGCCCTGGCGGCGGTCAAGGGCGAGCGCACGCTGGCCGAACTGGCGCAGCAGTTCGATGTGCACCCGAACCAGATCACGGA
>NZ_QTQM01000234.1:0-281 GCF_003854225.1 Burkholderia sp. Bp8986
TACCAGCTGTCCACGTGGACACGTAGCATCAGAGTGAAGCGATTTCTAGACAAGGACGTCGTTAACGGATCGCATACCGATCATCAGATCCTTCAGCGCACCGTCCTGCATCGCCTTGTTCTTTCCTCGCTTGTCCGCCACGCGCCACTTCACGGACTTGCTCCTCATTTCATCGCGCTTGTCTACGCCGATGTAGCCCGCGGCGCCGAACGCTTCTTGCTCGTGACCGTGCAACAACGCATGCGCTTGCGAAACATCCGACACGTTGGCGGAGGTACCGA
>NZ_QTQM01000235.1:0-260 GCF_003854225.1 Burkholderia sp. Bp8986
CGGAACGTGTGGAGTCCTGCCCGGGTGGCGGAGCCAGCAACTCGGATGTGATGGCCATGGTATCGGCCGGGATCGGCACATCTAAAAGTGCCTGGAGATGATCGAAGCTCAGAAACCCGGATGGCGTGGCGGGACTGGACACAGAGTTCCCGAGCTGAACCATGGGGACGTAAGCGCTGGCGACGGAATGCGGAAAGGTGTCATTGCCGGCGTTCAGCTGAAGTGAACGGGATGTCCCATTCGTTACCGGAATACCGGTA
>NZ_QTQM01000236.1:0-251 GCF_003854225.1 Burkholderia sp. Bp8986
AAGGAACTGTACGATCGAGGCGGTGAAGCTGCGCTGCAGGAGATTTCCCACCACCGGCCGCTGCTCAAGAACCGCGTGGATCCGCAGGTCGAGGCCGCCGTTGTGGAACTGGCCCTCGAATTGCCAGCTTACGGTCAAGTGCGTATCGCCAACGAGGTCCTCAAACGGCATGCTCTGTCCGTCTCGCCCCAAGGCGTCCGTAGCATCTGGTTGCGCCACGATCTGGAGACCATGCCGAAGCGCCTGAAGGC
>NZ_QTQM01000237.1:0-238 GCF_003854225.1 Burkholderia sp. Bp8986
CGTGAGCCGGCTTTGTCGGGTTCTGGGTGTGTCGCGCAGCGGCTATTGCCAGTGGCGCGGCCGGGAGCCAAGTCGGCGAGCACTGGCCAATACCGTGCTGGACGTCGAGGTTGCTGCCATTCATCGCGCCAGTCGTGGCAGCTATGGCCGTCCTCGCATCGTGCGGCAACTGCGTGCTCAGGGGCGGCCGGCGAGCGCCGAACGCGTGCGTCGCAGCCTGCAACGCCAGGGGTTGCGC
>NZ_QTQM01000238.1:0-226 GCF_003854225.1 Burkholderia sp. Bp8986
GCCCCGCAGTCCCTCCGGCCCTTTGAGATTACCGCGATCGAAAAGGCTGGTGATTTCAAAACCGCGCTTGAAATCAATTGCGGCGCCCTGGATGGTAAGAAAATTGCCCATAATTATTCTCAATAATAAAGCCAATGATCATTCATGTATCCCCTCGCGCACTGCAGGAACCGCCCATGCGCGGTTTCTCGCGACAAGCCGCCACACGAATGTGTGTCTGCCTTTC
>NZ_QTQM01000239.1:0-216 GCF_003854225.1 Burkholderia sp. Bp8986
GATCCGCTTCCTTACCGCACCTTAAGCGCTCCACCGATTTACTCTGGAGGACGTCGTTAACGGATCGCATACGATCAAAGTCTCGATGAGCCGTCGGGCCAACGCCTGGGACAACGCGCCGATGGAGAGCTTCTTCAAGACATTGAATTGGGTAGCCACGTTTCCTTGCGGAAACGCGGCCCCCGAAGAACCGTACGTGCGAGCTTTCCCCGCATA
>NZ_QTQM01000240.1:0-209 GCF_003854225.1 Burkholderia sp. Bp8986
GCGGATCAGACGCCGGATGAGGCATACTTCGCGACGCTGCCTGCGATCAAATCGGCAGCATGATTGCCTCGGACGCTCCACTTAAAAATCTCAAATGTGTGATTCACGGACATCGTTTCAACTAATATGGGACGATGGAGCTCGAGATCTCGATGCGATTACGCTGGGTACGTATGTATCACGAGACCGGCAACGCCGGTCTCGTGTGC
>NZ_QTQM01000241.1:0-209 GCF_003854225.1 Burkholderia sp. Bp8986
TCCTGCAAATCAAACAACACCGTTTCGGCTTCGCAGCCTTACTGCATACGCCTCGCACGATTGTTCAGGTCCGACTAGCTATTCGGCACGAGGTGTGATCTACACTGGGCACGCCACACATTTTCTTCGCCGAAATGCAAAAACCCCCGCCTTTCGGGCGGGGGTTTCTGGCTTAGGGAGCCTGACGATTACCTACTTTCACACGGGAA
>NZ_QTQM01000242.1:0-203 GCF_003854225.1 Burkholderia sp. Bp8986
AAACGATAATCTACCCGCGATTTGCTGCAATATTTCAGGCGGCTGACTAGTCAGATTCGCCGGGCCTGAAGGCACCTGACTAGCCGGAACGGGACCGGTCTGCGGCCTCGCAGATGTTGTACGATCGGCGGACGGCACTTCGTCCGGCGCAAACGAGCAACTCGAGTGGGAACCGAGGAATTTGAAGATGTTTCGGATGGCAG